>JBOGWM010000167.1:0-8644 GCA_050693695.1 Actinomycetota bacterium | reverse complement strand
ACTTCGTATAGGGCCATGATCGAATATGGCGATGTCGTTCGATTCGTGGCCGGCCCCCCGGGCCTGCGGTCCACCATCTACGGCGTCTTCCATCCCGAGGGGATCCAGCGGGTGCTCGCGGGGGCATCCGAGCGCTACGGGAAGGCGGGAGATCCCATCTTCGAAGAGCTGCGCTGGTTGCTGGGCGACGGGCTTTTGACCAGTGAAGGCGAGCGTTGGCGCAGGCAGAAGCGCCTCATTCAGCCCCTCTTCACGCACAAGCGGGTCGCCGGCTACGTGCCCGTGATGGCCGACGAAGCAACAGCGCTCGCGAAACGGTGGAGCGAGGCGGCCGCTGGAGGCGAGCCGGTGGACCTCCATGCCGAGATGAGCCGGATCACGCTGCGCGTCGTCGGCCGGGCGCTGTTCGGAAGCGAGGTCGACGAGGCAATCTCCACACTCAGGGCCACGATCCCGTTCCTGAGCGAACGAGCGATCCGTCGGGGCATATCCCCAATCCGCATTCCGCCGACCTGGCCCACCCTCGCCAACCGACGGGCGAGCCTCGCCCAGCGTCAGAACTACGAGATCGTGGAGGGTCTCATCGCCCGCCGCCGGGGGGCTCCAACCGGCAACGGTGATCTGGTTACCCTCCTCCTGGAAGCCCAGGATCCGGAGGGCGGTCATGGCCTCGATGACACCGAGGTGCGGGACCAGGCCCTCATCTTCCTGCTGGCCGGCCACGAGACCACGGCGACCGCCCTGACGTTTGCCTTGCATCTCCTCGGGCAGCATCCCGAGATCCAGAGCCGGGTCCATGATGAGGTGGACCGGGTCCTGGGCGGGCGGATCCCCACGCTCGACGATGTGGCGGCCCTCGGTTACACGACCATGGCGATCAAGGAAGCCATGCGCCTGTATCCCTCGGCTTACGCCATCGGCCGGGTGAGCACCGAGAGGGACGTCATCGATGGATATGAGATCCCCGCCGGCTGCACGGTCTTCATGAGCCCCTGGGCCACCCACCGGCATCCCACCTTGTGGGAAGAGCCCGAGCGCTTCGACCCGGAGCGCTTCACCCCCGAGCGAGAAGCCGCACGGCACCGGTACGCCTACTTCCCGTTCGGAGGCGGCCCCCGCGCTTGCATCGGCGCCTACTTCTCGATGCTCGAGTCGGTCGTGGTCACCGCGACCGTGATGCAGTCCTACGAGCTCACCTCACGGCCCGGACCGGTCCCTCTCTTCACCGGCGTCACACTGCGCCCCGCCTCCGAGGTCCCATGCGATCTGGCCCCTCGCGGACGTTAGGCCCGGGAACCCGAGAGCTCATCTCGGCAAGAAGATACGGCGGCTCTCGATGCGCCCCGAGTCCGCACGTGCCAAGATGGACCCCGAGCGGGCGTAGCCGAATTGGTACAGGCGCCAGATTTAGGATCTGGTGGGGAGACCCGATGGGGGTTCGAGTCCCCCCGCCCGCACACCTCTAGACGGGCGTTAGCACTTACAGATATATGCTAGAGTTCTAGCAAAAGTTAACGGTTAACCTGAGGGCGAATGTTCTAACCAATTTCTAACGGAGGGCTCCGAACATGCGTCCGCTGAAGCAGATTGCAATCCACTCGTCTGGGACGCTGTAAGTCCGGTTATCCCTAAGAGCCGAGGATGAGCCGAGCTACCCGGGTAGCCGCCTCCTCCTACATCTGGGGGGTGACGTGCTGGTAGATGTCTTCCGTGATCCCGGTGGAGGCATGGCCGAGCCGAGCGGAGACGATCTTCGAGGGCACGCCCGCTTTCAGCGACAGAGTCGCATAAGTGTGACGGAGATCGTGAAGGCGTATTCGTGGGAGACCAGCCGCCTGGGCTTGCCTTTCGAACCACACAGAGGACGGGTCCGGATGGATGGGCGCCCCGTCTTCTCGGGTGAAGAAGAAGCCGCGGTCGTTGTGCCACAGTTCTCCTGCTGCCAGGTGATCGCCCGCTCCGGGGCCAGGTGGGCTCCCGCCGCGCAGAGCGCTTTGGGATGGCCCGGCCGATCGAGCTCATCGACCGCCATCACCCAAACGCACGGGATCCGCGCCGCGCCGGCGCGCCCTGGCGCATTCGACGCAGCCACGCTCACCGGGAAGCGCGCAGGGACCAACGACGGCCTGATCGCACGTAGGCGGGGAGCCACGGGACGCCTCGCGCCAGGCGCTCGGCATCGAGAGACGCATGCAGGCCGGAGTCCCAGCCATCGCCGGCGAACAGGACGATGGAGCACTCCTCCAGGCTTTTGAGCTCCTCGTCGGCGCTCTGCGCACGTGGGTCAACCTCAGCGTGCCCGGCCTTGCTGAGGTGCTATCCTCGGGCATCCCTTCGGCGCTTCGCTTCCAGTTCGACAAACTCGACCTCGGTTCTCCCGTGAGTAGGTTGTCAGTCAGGAGCAGAGGAGGTGATCGATGAGGAGTGCGTCAAGGCTGGCGGGCCGCAGGGACTTCATCACGCGGATGGGGATGCTCCTCGGTACCGGAATGATCCCAGGGATCTCCAACCCCACGGTCTGGGCAGCCAGCAGAGGTAACCGGGAGGCCCTTGACCTCGAGGTCGCGGCCTCGTCTGCCGCCCCCGACTCAGAGGACTCGGATGCAATTGGGGGCCAGTTCGATCTCGATCCCCGCTTCGCGCATCTATCCGCCTTCGTCCTGGCGCCGCATCCGAAGCCCGTCCGGGAGGCGATCGAGCACCATCGTCGGGGCCTCGACCGCAACCCAAACCTCTATTTGCACCAGAACGGGGGCCGCCTCGAGAGAGCCGTCCGTTCTGCCGCGGCCAGCTACCTGGGGGCCAGCCCGGAGGAGATCGCCCTCACCGACAGCACCACGATGGGGTTGGGACTGCTCTACGGAGGCCTACGCCTCCGTAGAGGGCAGGAGGTCTTGACCACGGAGCACGATTTCTACGCCACTCACGAGGCACTGCGCCTGCGGGCGGAGCGAACGAGGGCCGCCTTCCGCAAGGTCACCCTCTACAAGGATCTCCACTCGGTCTCCGAGGATGAGATCGCGCAATCCATCCGGCGGGCGATCCGCCCCCGTACCCGGGCGGTGGCGGTCACCTGGGTCCACTCCAGCACCGGGCTCAAGCTGCCCATTCGTCGGATCGCGGATGCCTTGGCCGAGATCAACTCACGCCGGGACGAGGAGGATCGGGTGCTCCTCTGCGTGGACGGGGTCCACGGGGTGGGAGTAGAGGCCGTGGGGGTAGACGAGCTGGGCTGCGACTTCCTCGTCTCCGGCTGCCATAAATGGCTCTTCGGTCCAAGGGGAACGGGATTTATCTGGGGCAAGCGCCAGGCTTGGCCGGCGGTCGTCGCCACCATCCCGACCTTCGACGGGCGCAGCTACGGGGCCTGGATCCGAGGCGCCCGGCCTTCCGAGGCTCTCTCCGGCGCAGCAATGACTCCGGGCGGGTACCACTCCTTCGAGCATCGCTGGGCGCTGGCGGAGGCCTTCGGACTCCACCTCCAGATCGGAAAGGCCCGGGTCGCCGAGCGGACGCACGCTCTCAGCCGCCAGCTAAAGGAGGGCCTGGCGGACATGTCCCACATCACGCTGATCACCCCCGTCGCCGACCATCTCTCGGCCGGCATCGTCTGTTTCGAGGTCAAGGGGATGGCCGCGGAGGAGGCCGTGAGTCGCCTCCTTAGAGCTCACCGGGTCGTCGCCACCGTGACGCCCTACGCCACCCGGTACGTCCGGTTCGGTCCGAGCATCCTCAACTCTGAGGAGGAGGTGAAGCGGGCCCTGCGAGCTGTGGCCACGTACAGCTTGCGATAGAAATTCGGAAGGTCCGCGGTGCCGACGAACGCCTCACCGGCCCACCGGCATGCTTCCTCAAGAGCGGGGAGCAGGCGCTCGGCAGGAGAATGGAGGGATTAGAAGCCGGCGAGGGCGGGGACTACCTCTTGGCCCAAGCGCTGGATCACGGCGACTTCGGGGGCGCCGAAAAAGCCGAAGATCGTGTGATCGAAGCCCAGAGCGGCGAGGTTCTTGCATTGGTCGATCACCTGGTCGGTGGATTGCTCTTCCAGATTGACCTGGAGTCCCACGGTCTTCGAGATCTCGGCGTAGTCTCGCCCCACCTCCTCGCAATGGCCCCGCAAGATTGCGAGTTTGCGGGACAGTTCGTCGGGGCCCATCGCGGCGGACAGGTTGCAGGCATCAGCGTATTCGGCGACCAGGCGCAACGTCTTGCGCTCCCCGCTGCCCCCGATCAGGATCGGAGGATGAGGCTCGGAGAGGGCGCCGGGGCTGTTGATGGGCTCGGCGAGGCGGAAATGGACGCCCTCGATGGGGGTCTTGTCGGCCTTCCACATCTGGTGCACGATGCGAAGTGTTTCCTCGAGCTGCTCGAATCGGATGGCGAGGGGTGGGAAGGGGAATCCGAGCCCCTCGGCTTCCCGCTGGTACCAGCCCGCACCGATCCCAAGCCAGGCCCGGCCACCGGAGAGCACGTCGAGGGTGGTGACGGTCTTGGCCAGCAATCCAGGGTACCGGTAGATCACGCCCGTCACGAGGGTTCCGAGGCGGACCCGCTCGGTCACCCCGGCCAGGTAGGAAAGCGCCGAATAGGCCTCCAGCATCGGGGAGTCGGCGGGTCCCAACATGGGCTCGAGCTGGAAGAAGTGGTCCATCACCCACACCGTGTCGAAGCCTGCCTCGTCGGCCGCCCGGCCGACCCGGGCGAAGGCGGGACCTATTGCGGATTCCCCGCCCGGCCAGGTGAAGAGGATGATCTGGATGCTTGCTCTCACGATCATTCCCCTTTCGGGCCGTCGGGATGGCAGCTTCAGTTCTTCGGGCGGCGGGCTCGGGTGTGGGCCGCGGTCCACAGGCCCTTCCGGTAGCCTCGCCACGCCGCGAGGGGGCCGACCACGTTCCCGTGCTGGACGTCGGTGCGCAGCCCGAGGCGGTGGGCCAATGTCGAGAATGGCAGCGCCACCAGGCCCATCTTGTACAGGCGCTGGCCCGAGCGCTCCGATTGGGCCGTGACGTCCTCGCTGCTCACGTCGATGAAGCCGGCTTCGGGGACCCAGGTCAGGAACCGATCGAGGGTCGGAAGCTCCGGCAGCACCCAGGCCGAATACCAGGTCCGCATGAGCCGCTCCTCCTGAAGGTTGGCGGGTGGCCTTCTCTCGTACACATCCCGTACGATCAGCCGTCCGCCCGGTTTCAGGAGCCGATACGCCTCGGCAAGGCAGGCCCGCTGGTCGGGGGCGTGGGCGAAGCTCTCGCAGGCCCACACAACGTCGAAGCTCTCGGCGGCCAATCCGGTCTCACGGTAGTCCCGGTGAAACAGCGACACCCGGTCCCCCAGGCCACGCTCCGCGACGAAGCGGCGGCCCAGGCGGATCTGATCGGGCGAGATGCTGACGCCCACCACCGTCGCCCCGCGCTCGCTCGCCAGCCAGATGGACGACCCGCCGACCCCGCAGCCGGCGTCGAGGACCCGATCTCCCGGACCGATGCTCACCGCATCGGCCATCACCTCATTGGTCCGCAGGAGCGACTGGGCATGAGTGCGGGTACTGTCGTCCCAGTAGCCGAAGTGCATGGCGAGGTTCGCCTTGTTGAGCCAAAACACCCGGTAGTCCAGCCAGGTCTCCCGGTAGTAGCGGGCGACGGCGCGCTCGTGGCCATCCAGGGCCATCTCGGCAGGCTCTTCCATGTTCCTCACTCGCCTGGGCGTCTTCGACGCTCCGAGCCTATCGCCTTGGGAGCGCACCCGTCCTCAGCCGGGGGAGGGGGGGACCGGGTCGTTCTATGCCGCGGCGTCTCGAACCGAACCGGGGAGGCCGACACAACCGAGGTGGGCGCGCCGCTCGCCGCAGCCGAACCCTCCCCACTGGACGCTCAAGACGCTCTCCATGTGGGGGGTGATCTCGAGGTGACACACCCAGCACCATGCCCGCATGACCGTCACCGGCCGCTCCAGAATGTCCACCGCAGCTCGAAATCCGTGCCCGAGGACGCAGATGATATCGAGGTGCTCGATGGGGCCGTCAGTGCTTTCCATCACCCAGCGTTCCCTCACCTCCGCAGGGAGTTGGCACTGGGGGCAGGCCGTCAGCTCGATCTCATATTCTGACAACACTCGCTCCTCGGAAGCTGCCGGGCCCGGCTCACAGGCTTGCCCGGACAGCCGCTCGGAATCTCTTTCTTCTCTCGATCATCGGGACGATGACTGGCAGACTTTAAGACGTCTCAGGGCCTCCGCGATCTGCTCGGGACGGTAAGGTTCTTCGCTTTTCGGGGGGGTCGCCGCCTCGCGAAGCAGTTCATAGGCTTCCTGGCAGACCGCTTCTCGAATCAGACCGTCCCCCACCATGTCCCCGATCATGCCGGTCTCCAATCCCGTACCCGGTGCTTTCTTTTTGAGAGCTTCATCCTGGCCCCATTGATACCGTCCGGGCCGCGCTTTCAAACGCCGGCGGTCCTCTCCTCGACGTCCGCCAGATATTCCTCGTCGGTGACGGCGCGATTCTCGTCCCACTGCGTCTTGCCGCCCGGGTTCACGGCCAGATGGGTCATGCCGGCGTCGGGGGCGGCGCCGTGCCAGTGCAACTCCCCGGGAGGAGAATAGACCACGTCTCCCGGAAGCACCTCGACCCCCGGTTGCCCCTCGGCCTGCACCCGGCCCTTCCCGACGACGATCAAGAGCGCCTGCCCGTCGGGATGGCGATGCCATCCGGTCCTGGCCCCCGGCTCGAAGAACACCCGGTAGAGCCTCATCTCCCCGGGTGAGTCCCTCTCGAGCAGGGTATCCAGCCAGACTCTCCCTCTGAACATCTCCTCCCCGCCCCGATTGGTAGGGATGTCTTTCGCTCGATTGACCTCCACGCCGAACTCCTTTCCCCGAGCCTGGTCCCCTCCCGGCTCCGATGAGCGGAAGGGAGCCCGGTCCTAGTTGAGACGAGCCCGCAGACCACGGGCGGCGGTGCGAAGGGTCTCCGAAAGCTCCGGGTGGGCTTCGGATCGCTCTTCCATCTCCCGTGCAGCCTCCAGAATCTTGCCCTGCATCTCCAGAGCCTCGCCCAGCTCCAACACCAGCTCGGGAGGAGCCTGCGGAAGGGCCATCCCCATCCGTACCGTCCACTCCAGATGCCGGCCCGACCCCTGTCCCCGGTAGATACTCCGCAGGTTGATCAGCATCCGGGCCAGAATCTCGTGCTTGCCCGCCGTCTCCAGCAGGTGAGGACCGAAGGGAATCTCGGGGCCGGCGCCGACCACGGCCCGGAAGAGGGCCTCGCAACCACCCTCGTCGAGGGCCCCGGCGCCGTTGAACGGGTCGAGGTAGATCCCCGTCGAGGTCACCCGGACCAGAAAGTGCCCCGGCATCCCCACCCCCTCCAGCTCGATACCGGCACGGCGGCCCACCTCGATCGTGAGCACCGAGAGTGAGATGGGGATCCCGAGGCGGCGTTCGATCACCCGATGCAGGAACGAGTTCTGAGGGTCGTAGTAGTTCGAGCGGTTTCCCCGGAAACCAACCTCTTGAAAAAGGCGGTGGGTGAGATCATCCAGACTGGCGAGGCCGGCGGCGAGATCGTCCAGCTCCCCGAGCCATCTCGCCGGATCGAGACCGGGATCTCCCCCCCGGGCGATGGCCAGCGCGGCCTCCCCCAGGTCCAGGTCCTCTTCGGGGAGCGTCACCAGTTCGGCGAAGTGCGCCACGGGATCCATGAGGTGATTATCCATGGAAGGCCGGAGCAGGTTTCGCTCGACGTGGCCGGGAGGCCGCGTCGGATGAGGTGGCCCGGCTCTTAGAAGTCGAAGATCACGCCCCCGGTATCGCGCACTCCCACGCACAGATTGGAGAACTCTTTCTCGAAATCCCGAGGGGCGCCATTCCAGGTGCCCGAGGCTCTCAGGATCACGGGATTAACCTCCGCGGTACAAACCCCGCTGGCCGGGGGGATGCGCTCGATGTGACCATCGGCCGCTCTCAACTGCTGGCAGGCGCGGGCGGGATCCAGGTCGGATTCGCCGGCGAAACTACAGGAGAGGGACGCCTCCCTAACCTCGCCGGTTAACTTGAAGGTGATGAAAAGCGCAAAGGAGCCCCCAGAGGAGCTCTCCTGTGACTGCTCTTCCATGATCTTTAGCTCCTTTCGATCTATCTATCTTTTCGGTAAAAGCCTAGCACCACAGACGAGCGAGGACAAGAGCGCTGACGCGACTCTTTGGTCGGCGAGGCTGGCTCTCCTTGCGGTCGGGGGCCATACTCGACGGCACGGGAGGCTGAACGATGGCGACGGCTGATGAGGACGCTCGGCTGGTCGTGGCCCTGAGCGCTCTCGGGCGAGAGGCCGTCGGGGCCACCCGGCGTCTCACCCACGGCCAGCGGGTCCTGGTCGGTGGAACAAGGGGGACCGTCTCTGCCTCCGGGTGAAGCGGTAGTATTGCTCGGGGACTCCCAACACCTCTTCAAAGGCCATGGCGGACGAGATCCAGGACTCTAGACTGACCCTCCTCGGCGACCTCCAGGTAAAGGAAGTCGTCGAGCATCCGGGCAAGCTCCTGCGAATGGGAGGGGTGGTGCGCGAGATGCTGGAGGAGGCCCGCCGGGCGCCTCTCGACGAAGAGGGTCGGATGCGGGCTCGCGACATGCTCCGCCGCTGCATCAT
>JBOGWM010000166.1:0-2871 GCA_050693695.1 Actinomycetota bacterium | reverse complement strand
CCTCGGCCCCGCGGACCCCCAGCAGGGCGCCTATGAGACCCCCGTGGAGGAAGATCCCTTCGGGATCCCGCTGTCCGAGAAGGTGGACCTGCTCATCGCCGTCTCCCGGGCGATGCGGATCGACCCCCGCATCCGCTCCGCCACCGCGAGCATGCATTTCCGGAGGGAACGGACCCTGTTCGTGTCCGGCGAGGGCGCCGTCATCCGCCAGACCACCTGTCATTCGGGGGCCGGGATGGCGGCCACCGCGGTGGATGAGCATGACTCCCAGCGACGATCCTATCCCGCCGCCCACGGCGGCCAGATGGGCTCCGGCGGCTACGAGCTGGTACGCGGCCTCGCCATGACCGAGCACGCCCCGGCCGCCGCCGAGGAGGCCCTGGCGCTGCTCTCGGCCCCCCAGTGCCCCTCGGCCACCACGACCCTGGTCCTCGAGAGCTCCCAGGTGGCCCTCCAGGTCCACGAGTCGGTGGGGCATCCGACCGAGCTCGACCGGATCCTGGGAAGCGAGGCGGCCTTTGCCGGCACCTCCTTCATCCGTCCGCAGGACCTGGGTCGCCTCCGCTACGGGTCGGAGCATGTGACCATCGTCTGTGACGGGACGACCCCGGGAGGGCTCGGCACGGTTGGGTGGGATGACGAGGGGGTGGCTCCGCTCCCGGCCGATCTGATCCGGGAGGGCCTCCTCGTGGGGGTCCAGACCTCCCGGGAGACGGCGGCGGCGATCGGCCAGGAGCGCTCGAACGGGACCATGCGGGCCGACGGCTGGATCAACTACCCCCTCATCCGCATGACCAACATCAACCTGGCCCCCGGCGCCTCGTCGCTGGAAGAGTTGATCGCCACCACCCGCCGGGGCATCTACATGGCCACCAACCGGTCATGGTCCATCGACGACATGCGCAAGAACTTCCAGTTCGGCTGCGAGATCGCGTGGGAGATCGAGGACGGCAAGATCGGCCGGATGCTGAAGAACCCGACTTACGCCGGGATCACCACGCGGTTCTGGGGAAGCTGCGACGCAGTCGCCGGGCCCGAGCAGTGGAGGGTCTGGGGGGTGCCGAACTGCGGCAAGGGGCAGCCGTCCCAGACCGCCAGGGTGGGCCACGGCGCGGCTCCCGCCCGATTCCGCGACGTCGGGGTGGGGGTCCGAGGGTGACCGGGGGCTACGAGCCGATGATCGGCGAGGCCCGGGCGCTGGAGACCCTCGAGCGGGCCCTCGGGGTAAAGGGCGCGGACGAGGTCCAGAGCCTGCTCTATGCCCATCGAGGTGGCCTCACCCGCTTCGCGGAGTCAACCATCCATCAGCACACCGAGCGGGCCGACGCCGGAGTCGAGGTACGGGTGATCGACGCCAAGCGCTCGGGCACGGTGTCGACCAACCGGCTCGATGAATCGATCCCGGCCGCGGGAAGCCAGGCGCTCGAGATCGCCCGGCTCTCCCCCCCCGACGAGCTCTTCCCCGGACTCCCCGGAGATGAGGGCGCTTCCCGGATCCGAAGCGAGCGCTTCGAAGAGGAGACGGCCACCGCGACCCCGGGCTGGAGGGCGCAACGGGTGGCGGAAGCGGTCCGAGCGGCGGGCGAGCGGCCGGCCGCCGGCTTCTTCTCGACCGAGGAGGTCGAGGTGGCGCTGGCCAACACCCGGGGGCTCCGCCGCTATGCCCGCTTCTCCGTGGCCTCCTTCACCTGCCTGATCCGCTCCGGGGACGGGACCGCCCACCACGAGTCCTCGGCCTGGCGGGCGGGGGACCTCGACCTACCCCTCATCGTCGGGGAGCTGGCCGGATGGGCGGACCGGGGCCGGGGCGCGGAGGCGCTGGAGCCCGGGGCGTATCCGGTGGTCCTGATGCCGCTCGCGGTGGGAGGGCTGATGACCTACCTCGGCTACATGGGCTTCGGGGCCAAGGACCTGCTCAACGGGGAGTCCTTCTACGTCAACCGGGCCGGCCAGCAGGTCGCCTCCGAGCTCCTCACGATCATGGACGACGTGGGGCATCCCGCCAGCCTGGGGACTCCCTTCGACATGGAGGGGGTCTGGCGCCAGCGAGTGAAGCTGATCGAGAAGGGGGTGGCCGCCCAGCCCGTCCACGACACCCGAACCGCGGCCGAGGCCGGGGCCAGGACCACGGGGCACGCCTCCGGCTCGAACCAGTTTGGCCCGTATGCCGCCAACCTGGTCATCGAGCCCGGGGACCGCTCCTTCGAGGAGCTCGTGGGAGGGCTGGAGCGAGGGCTGCTCGTGCCGCGCTTCTGGTACGTCAACGTCGTCGACCAGCGTGAGACCGTGCTCACCGGCATGACCCGCGACGGGCTCTTCGAGATCGAGAACGGCCAGGTGACCCGTCCACTCCACAACCTTCGGTTCACCCAGAACGTCCTCGAGGCCCTGGAGGGATGCACGGGCGTCGGGCGCGACCTGCACTCAACCTATTCCGAGTGGGGCTCGGCGGTGGTCCCGGCCCTCCGCCTGGAGAGCTTCAACTTCACGAGCGCCACCACGCATTAGCCCGCATTAGCTCGCTGAAACGGGACGTTCCACCGGTGATTCCGCCGTACGCTGGCGCCCAGCCGGATCTTGCCGATGATCTGGGCGAAGCGGTGCAGGGTGGCCTTGGTGTCCGTGCTCTCTGGCGCGATCCGGTTCACGGAGATCCGCAGCGCCATCCCCGGCACCACCGACAGAGTCCTGTCCCGCGATCGTCTCGGGGCTCGCGACCCTTTCCGAACCCCCATTAGGTAGAATGCCCGCACGCGACCGAACCTCGAAAAGTGAGCATCAATCAAGGCCGTCGGGAAAACAGCGAGCCGCCCAGCTCGGCACGGTACACACCTGGCACCGACGAATGCTCAAGTAGCGACGGTCTTACGC
>JBOGWM010000165.1:0-3639 GCA_050693695.1 Actinomycetota bacterium | reverse complement strand
CGGTTGTCGGGGAGATCTCAGATCCGTACATACCGTGTCACCCCCATCCCGAAGGTGGTGCCCGCTCCCGTACCGGAGAAAGGAGCGATCGAGGCGAGCGCGTCCAGGGCGCGAAGGCGTTCCGGGGAGCGGCTCCTCGCTTCGATGATGACCCGCCCGACGAACCCGACGTGGGGGGCCTTTTTGAACCACAGCGTTGGGGGCGTCGCGATCTCGAGGTGCGAGAGCAGGAGAGTGATGTCCTCGAAGGGCATAAAGGGACGGAGATCGGCGGGCGCGAAGGTGTTCCAGCGGGAGCGAAAGTGCCCGAAGACGAGCGTGGGGATGGGGAGAGGGATGGTTGTGGGGCCACTCCGGAAGGTCGTGGGAGTGAGGAACTCGAAACGAAAGCTCGTCAGAACCGCCGAGCGGTCGACAAGCTCCGCCCAGGTGGAGCGCAGGAGCACCCTGGGGACCTCCCCTCCGGCCCCCGTGACTTGCCCCGTCACCCCATCCAGCCTCACTGCCGGGCCCCGCGACACGGAATCGAGCAGCCGGGTCTCCGATTCGTCGTCCAGCAGGCCCACCTCGAAGCGCCAGAGGGGCGCCTGGATCTCCCGAAGCGGCGCCAATGCCCACGGCTTGCGGTTCTGGGTATGGCGATCCCTCGGATCGAGCCAATCGCCGACGAGCCCGTGAAGGGCCTCGGGCCTGTTCTGGGGCTTATCCTCCAGCTCGAGATCGACCGCATACCGGACGGGCATCACGCCTCTTCCCGGCCTTCCCGGTAGAGGATGGGATCGATGTCGATCAGCAACGGCCTGATCTCCCCCTCCGGGACCGGCGCCCCCTTGTGATCGCGATCCGCATTCATGTACTGGAGTTTCCGGCCGGGAGGGATGCAGGCCATCGCCAGGGCGATGCTCATCATCTTGGTTCCCCCGGTCACGTCCGCCAGCATGACCCTGGACCGGTACGGCGACTCCCGAAACACCATCTCCGCCTTCCGCCATACCTCCGTGTAGTTCCACGCCTCCACTGCGAGGCTGTCGCCCTCGATCTCCGTGTGGACGACCACAGTTGGGTGGCGCAGCCGGATGTAGCGCTCGAGGATGATCGTCGATTTCTCGGAGCCCGAGATGAGCCAGACATCGCGCAGGACACCGCCCGTGCTGTGGTAGGCGAGAGCCTCCACTTGGGGCCGGAGGTTGGAGGTGAAGAGGCCGATCTTTCGGAAATCCTCCTCGCCCACGGCCTCGGCGCCGGGCGCCAGCACGCGCTCCATGGCGACCCCGAGCTCTTCGCTCCCTGCGTCTGCACGGTAGGGCCCAAGGAGGAGGATGAGCCCCCTGGCCCGCTCGGGCGCCTGAGCGGTTGGAGTGAAGGCCACGAGACGGGAGCGCCTCCTCGCCACAATCTGGTCGCGGACCCACCAGAAAGCGAAGAGCGCAACCAGGAGGACGGTGGAGAAGATCCTGATCAGAGTCGGGTCGAGATCGGGGACGGTGCTGCTCGCCAGGTTGATCAGGACCGCGACCGCCGCGAAGCCGATGAAGTCCCGTGAGGAGCGCGGCGAGAAGATGCGCTCAAAGCGGGATGTCTCCTGCCCGGGCCCGGTCATCTTCGTTCGTCGCGCGCCTGATCTCGAAGCGCCTGGAGGTTGAGCACCTCGGCCACCTCGAAGCGCGGGGGTGTCACCTCCGGCGTTGGCCGCAGCCGCAGGATCGAAGGAAAGTGGCCGATGCGGCCGTGAAGGTCGGCCAGGACGGCCACCGCCGCCAGATGAAAGGTCGGGACGTTGACCACGAGCGGGACGGTCTGCCACTCCCGCGGGCTGAGGCCGCACCGGTCGGCGAGCGCGTGTACCTGGGGTGGGAAGGGTCCGTGGTGATCGAAACGCGCCTGCACATCGATCACTTTCTCGACACGGCGTGCGCACAGAGCCTCCATCTGTTCGATCTGCTCCGGCGTGAGAGGGTGGCCGAAGTTCACCACCAGAAGGGGGCGGTGATCGATCCCTACCGCCTCGCGCCCGCCCGCGCTCGTCACTCGACAAATTCCTTCCATATCACCTGAACCCCGGCGTAGTCAGTCGCTCTCTTGACCTCAAAGCGCCCCTCGGCTCCCTCCGGAAACGCCGGAGGGAGCTCGCCCTCGTTCAAGATCACGGCGCTCTTGGGGACCCCATCGAGGATAGCGACCCAGGAACCCCCCTCTTTCATCAGCTTCCCGATCCGAGTTTGTCCGGCCTTGACGGGCTTCGTGGCCGGCGCGGCTCGCTGGCGTCCGGCACTCTCATCCGGTTTGCGCAGGGCCTTGCTCAAAGCCTGCCCCACGATGGGGACCGGGGATGGTGGGGTCGCCCCTCTGGACGGGTCGGTGGGCGGGGGCTCAAGTTGGACGAGGATGGTGGGCGGCGGGAGAACCTTTCTCTTCTTCCACTGGTCGTTGTCCAGATCGGCCGGCGCCGTGCGCCGCCAGCCGGGGCGGCGGTCCCATTCCAGAAGGGCGGCCAGGTCCCGCATGCGGTCGGAGGACCAGAACACACGGAACACCTCCTCCGGGTCGGCGTCGTCGGCAAGCGTTTCTCTCCGGCGCTTCGCCAGGGCGAGGCAAAACGACCTCTTCGCGCGCTGCGCGATCTCCTCGGAGTCCTTCCTCCATCCGGCGTTGAGGGCCGGAGGCCCCCCGCCCGACTGGTCGGCCGCGAAGAGGCTCCGGTACCGCTCGGCCGGATCGACGATGCGGGTCTCTTCCCGCTCGATCATGATGGAGCCGTAGCCGAAGGGGCGGGCCATGCCGAGCTTGTGGCGGAGGTTCGGCTCGAGGTCGAGGGCGACGAGGAGGGCGCCGAGCTCCTCCCGGCTCAGATTGTCGAAGTGGATCCGGCCCCGAAAGACGACTCCCTCTTTCACGGGACGGATGACCGTCCGCTTCTTGTCGGGATCCGAGGAATCGAGGTGAGATTCCACGACCCGCTCCGGCCGGTCGGAGTCCTTGCGGTGCCAATAGTGCTTGAACCCCCGGAGGACGGTCTCCGCAGGTTGGCCCGCTTCGTGAGGAGGGAGGTCGTCGTAGTGGCGGAGCATCTTCTTATCGTCGCTTTCCTGAACCAGATAGTGCTGGATGCATGCCGGCTTGGGAGCGAGCAGCGGCTTGGGGTACCGGATCCCGACGAAGGGGTCCTCCGGGCCCTCGGCGGGGTCCCATATCAGATCTTCGAAGCGGACTCTCCCTTTGATCGCGCCCTCGGGCCCGTCCAGCGTCCCGAACATCCGGCTCGCCAGATCCGGTGCTTCCGGAGGGTCTTGGAACTTGATGAAGTCGCTGGGAGAGCGCAGGTAGGGAAGGCGGAAGAAGAGGGTTGCTCCGAAGAAGACCAGCTTTCCCGCCTCATCGAGCAGGTAAAAGCACGGGAGCTCTGAAAGCGGCCCCTTCCCATCCCACTCCACCGGCTTCAGAGCTCGCCCGGGGTGCTCTGGATCCCTCTGGATGTCATCGCGATCGCGCTCGTACAGCTTCTTCAGCTCTTCGGACACCGGCAGAGGCTCCGCCTCGCGATCGGGTTCGTAGATCACGGGGTGTGTGTGCTTGTTCTCCAGGCCGTCGGTCACCACCAGGTTGCCCGGCACCCAACCGGGCGGACACGGTTCGGAGCGG
>JBOGWM010000164.1:0-10769 GCA_050693695.1 Actinomycetota bacterium | reverse complement strand
TGAGGAGCTACCTCGGGACGGGAGCGAAGCATGGCCGGCGGGCACTCCAGCTGCTCACCGACCTGTGGACCCCGACCGGTGCCTGGCTACCCAGCGTGGCCGTTCCCGACACCAGCTGAGCAGTTACAAATCAAGGAAGGAGGCAGCATGAATTTGAACAGCATATTGATCGGGTCCGAGAATCCGCAGCGTCTAACGGACTATTACACCAAGATCTTCGGCAAGCCGGCCTGGGAAGGAGACGACTTCAACGGCTGGCAGATCGGCAGCGGCTGGATAGCCGTTGGACCGCACGATCAGGTGAAGGGCAAGAATGCTCACCCGGGCAGGGTCATCTGGAACATTGAGACACCCGACGTGGAAGGTGACTTTGAGAGATTCAAAGCCGCCGGAGCAACGGTGGTCCGAGAGCCCTATCAACCGGGTGAAGAGCCCGAGGCGTGGATCGCCACGTTCTCCGATCCAGACGACAACTACTTCCAGCTCGTCAGCCCGATGTAGCTGGCGAAAAAGGGTGAGGGCGACTTTGAGGCTCATCGGTTCTGCAAACCGGCGAGACCGAAACCAGCCCTACTGAAAGCGCCGGTCGTGACGGTCAAGGGCAGGGGGACTCCAGCCATCCCTCTTCTTCGACCGCCAGTCCTCCGCTCGGCGCGAGCGGTTGGCTTCGAAGTCACGCTCAGACAATGGGAGCCGACGAGGAGGAGCGGCTGGCGGCCATGAACGCCGGGCTTATCGACCCCTTCCCCTCCCACATGCCGGCCCGGGAGATCGCCGCCAAGCTAGGCCAGTCGGGAGCCTCCCCCCGCTAATGCTAACCGGCGCCCTCGAAATCGAAGACCCTGCCTCCGGTATCGCGCACCCCGATGCATCGATTGCCGAACACCCCCTCGAAGCGCCGGTCCTCGCCATTCCAGGTGCCCGAGGCCCTCAGGATCACGGGATTGAACTCGAGGGTGCAGATCGCGTCCTCCGGCGGGATGGCCTCGATGCGACCGTCGACCTTGCTCAACTGCTCGCAGGCGCCGACCGGCTCGGGGTGAGATCCGCCATCCGGATTACAGGTGAGAGACGCCTTCGCGAGGAGCTCGCCGGTTAGCTTCGAGGTGATGGAGAGCGCAAAGCAGCCCTGAGGGGAGCTCTCCGGCGGGATCTCAAAGCGCTCGCTTCGGGTGGCGCCGATGACCTCGATGCCTCGAGTTCCAAGGGGAGGATTCAAGAGGTCGACGCTGTAGGGAGCAAGCGCCGGCAGGCAGATCCCACCGGGCAGGCATCCCACGACCTCGATGCCCCAGTACTCGGGCGGTTGAATGTAGACGAGGGGGACCAGCTCCACCTTCATGTTGATGCAGGGTTTGATTCCCGAGACCACCAAGAGATACTGGAGCGGTAGGCTCTCCAGGACGCGAACCTCCGCATGTTCGAAGTCGATCACCCGACAGGACTTCGGCGCGGGATAACCCTGGAACGTCCGTAGCTGCTCTTCCATGACCTCGTGCTCCTTTCGGTTCAGTCCGGTCCTTTCAGTGCAACTCTGGCTTCAAGGATAAGGGAGAACGTTAACGTTCTGGAGAATCCCTTGTCCCCTGGATCGCCTCCCACACCTTGTCGGGGGTCAGGGGAAGGTCGATGTTTCTCACGCCGAGGTGGGCGAGGGCGTCGATCACCGCGTTGGCGAAGGCGGCCGGAGACCCCACCGTGGCGGACTCCCCGATCCCTTTGGCGCCGAGCGGGTGGTGGGGGCAGGGCGTCTCCGTGGCATACAGCTCGAACGCCGGAGTCTCCCAGCTAGTCGGGATCAGGTACTCCGCTAGGTTGGAGCCATGGCAGTTGCCATGGGCGTCGAAGTCGATGAGCTGCATCGAGGCGATGGCGAATCCCTCGGTGAGGCCGCCCATGATCTGGCCCTCGACGATCATGGGATTGATCCGCACCCCGCAATCGTCCACGGCCACCACTCGCCGCACCTTCCACTCGCCGGTCTGCATACCGACCTCCACCACCACCACATAGGCGCCGAACGGAAAGCTCAAGTTCGGCGGGTCGTAGTAGCTCGTGTGGGTGAGCCCCGGCTCCAGATCCTCCGGAGGGTTCCCGTAGGCGGCCAGGGCAACCTCCTCGATGCTCACGTCCCGCGCCCGGAGGGCGCCCGGGTCGCCCCGAATGAAAAAACGGCCCGGCTCCCAGTCAAGATCTTCAGCCTCGACCTCGAGCAGGTGGGCGGCGATGCGGCGACCCTTCTCCCGGATGGTGCGGCACGCGAGCGCGGTTGCAGCCCCGGCGGTCGGGATGCTTCGGCTGCCGAAGGTACCGAGGCCGTAGGGCGAGATGTCGCTGTCGCCGTGCTGGACGGCGACCTGGTCGGGAGCGATCCCGAGCTCGTGAGCGACGATCTGAGCGAAGGTGGTCTCATGTCCCTGTCCCTGGCTGTGGGCCCCGAGCTTGAGGAGGGCCTTGCCGGTGGGAGAGATGGTGAGCTCGGCGGAGTCGAAGGTCTTGATGCCCGCCAGGTCGTAGTCCCTGCTCGGCCCGACGCCGACCGCCTCGGTGAAGCTGGCCAGCCCGATCCCGATGAGCTTGCCCCGGTACCGGGCCTTCTCCTGCTCCAGACGAAGCTCTCGGTAACCGGCCTTCTCCAGCGCCAGGTCGAAGGTCTTGACGTAGTCACCGGAGTCGTACAGGAGTCCCGTCGGGGAACGGTACGGAAATTGCTCGGGCGAGATGAAGTTCTTGCGCCGCAGCTCGGCCGGATCCATGTCCAGCTCATGAGCGGCCGCCTCGACCAGACGCTCGATCAGGAACGAGGCTTCGCTCACCCGGAACGAGCAGCGGTAGGACACGCCCCCCGGCGCCTTGTTCGTGTAGACGCCGGTGGCGCGGATATGCGCTGCGAGCAGGTCGTAGGAACCGGTGACCATGTGGAAGAGACCCACCCGGCAGCCGCTCGGCTGGGCATCCGCGTAGAAGGCCCCGTTATCCGAGATGACCTCCACCCGGAGGCCGAGCATCCTCCCGTCGTGTCGCAGCGCCAGCTCCCCGTGCATGTGGAGATCCCTGGCATATCCGGTGGAGACCAGATTTCCGGTCCGGTCCTCCACCCAGCGGACCGGTCGGCCGACCAGACGGGAGGCGAAGACCGCGACCACGTAGCCGGGATAGATGGGGACCTTGTTGCCGAAGGCCCCTCCGATGTCGGGGGACACGATCCGGAGGGTGTGCTCGGGCAGTCCGGTCATCCGAGAGAGGATCGTTCGATGCAGGTGGGGGGCCTGGGAGGTGAGATGGATCGTGGTCTTGCCGGTCTCCCGATCGACATCCGCCACGCACGCGCAGCACTCGAGGGGCGCCGGATGGGATCGGGGATAGTGGGTGTCGAGGGTGACCACCCGCTCCGCGGATGCGAAGGCGGCCTCGGTCGCTTGTCTGTCGCCGGCCTCCCACCGATAGCAGCATCGACGATCCCCGCCCGTCTTGTCATCCCTGATGAGCGGAGAGCGCTCATCAAGCGCCTCCCTGGGACTGACCACCGCCTCGAGCGGCTCGTACTCGACCTCGATCAGCTCCAGCGCATCGTGGGCGGTGTAGGCGTCCTCGGCCACCACGCAGGCCACCTCCTGGCCCTGGAAGCGAACCTTGTCGGTGGCGAGCACCGCCTGCATGTCGCCCGAGAGGGTCGGCATCCAGGCCAGGTTCTGCCGGGCGAGAAGGTCGCCCGTGATCACGAAGATCACGCCGGGAAGGCGGTAGGCCCTGGAGGTGACGATGGAGCGGATCCGGGCGTGCGCCCAGGGACTCCTCAGGATGGCCATGTGCGCCATTCGGGGGAGGTCGAGGTTGGAGACGTAGCGTCCCTCCCCCCGGATGAACCGGTCATCCTCCCGGCGCTTGAGGGCGTGCCCGACGCCGCTGATCTCTCTTCGTGAAACCGGCATCCTGTCCATCGCCCCCGTTAGGCCGATTGCGAGCTCATCTTTCTGGCCGCCCACTGCACGGCCTTGACGATGTTGACATATCCCGTGCAGCGGCAGAGATTCCCCGAGAGCGCCCAGCGGATCTCCTCCTCGCTCGGCTCGGGGTTCTCTCTGAGGAAGGCCGCGGCCACCAGCAGCATCCCGGGGGTGCAGAAGCCGCACTGCACGGCATGCTCCTCCTTGAACCCCTCCTGAACGGGATGGAGCTGTCCATGGGGGCCCAGCCCCTCCACCGTGGTGATCTCACGGCCCTCCACCTGGGCCGCCAGCACGCCACAGGACTTGACCGGTATGCCATCCAGCAGTACGGCGCAGGCGCCGCACGTGCCGGTGTCGCAGCCGATCTGGGTACCCGTCAGTGTCAGCTCGTCTCGAATGAGATGCACGAGCAAGCATCTGGGTTCGATCCGCGCCGACGACCAGACCCCATTGACCCGAACCCGGATCGTCAACGTCGCCTTCACAGTCACCTCGACTTGGGGGGTTCGCACCTTCTGGCGGATCCAGCTCGGCGCCGCCGGCAGCGATGCTACCCGCCGGAGCTCTCTCCCCGCTGAATCCTTCCCTCACCAAGGCTACAATCGCCCTTCCACTGGTAAGTTACATTCATCTTCCAAGAAACGGACATTTTAGAAGGTGGAGGACTACTTCGTTCCGGTGACCACCGTGGCCGAGCGGCTGGGAGTCAGCTCGGACACCGTCTCCAGATGGTGCCGCCAGGGCCGCATCCCGGGCATCAAGCCGGGGCGCGATTGGCGGGTCCCGGCTTCCGTGGCCGAAGACCTCCTCGCGGGGCGGCCCGCCCGACTCTGGAGCGCGGACCTGGAGCCTCAGCTCGAGCGGCTGCGACATGGCGATCACGTCCTCGTCCTGGTCCCCGGCGGTCTCCGGGAGGCGAGAGCCTTCCTTGACGTCCTTCGCCGGATGGAGAGCCAGCGAGCCGTCACCACCCCCGAGCCGTCACCACCCCCGGCCGGCGGAGTCCTCTCGCGCGCGGCCCTCACGGCAGGGGGCCGGGCGGTGGCGGCGCGGGAGATGCAGCTCGCCCGCAGCCTTCCCGGCGTCGCCTCGAAGTGGCTCATTCGCTGGGTGAGCCGGCTCGGTCCCGAGTCGCTGGAGGTGGAGCGGCGGGTCGCGGAGGCCGCCCAGGCTCAGGGCTGGGTGGTGTTCTGCCTGTTGCCGCTCCAGGGAGATCCCGATCTGGCGCGCCTCGTCGCCACCCACACCCACGTGCTAGTCGGCCAGGCTCACGGGCGGTCCTGGCTGGGCGGGAGGCACGGCGAGGTTCCCCTCCCGACCAAGTTGCTGTAGCGATGTATTCGCCCCGCTTCGAGTATCTCCTGCCGCAGTCCCTCGAGGAGGCGATCGAGCATCTGGAGCAACTGGGACCCGGAGCTCGCCTGCTGGCGGGAGGCCAGAGCCTCATCCCGATGCTGCGTTTCCGCCGGATCGCTCCCAGCCACCTGATCGATCTCCGCAAGCTCTCCCTTCACGGGATCGAGTCCGCCAACGGCGCCCTCGTGATCGGAGCCACCACCACCCATGCGGAGCTGGAACGCTCCGAGGTGATAAGGGGCCGCTATCCGTTGCTGGCCGATGTGGCGCGGCTGATCGCGGATCCCCTCATTCGCAATCTCGGGACCATCGGCGGCTCGGCCGCCCACGCGGATCCCTCGGGGGACTGGGGCCCCGCCCTCCTGGCCGCCCGGGCCACGCTCGTCGCTCACGGCCCCGGGGGAGAGCGCGCCATCCCCACCCACGAGTTCTTCGTCGGAAGCTTCTCGACGGCGCTTGCGCCCGCGGAGGTGCTCACCCGGATCCGGCTCTCCTGCCCCGCTGACGGCGGCGGCGCCTACCTGAAGATAGCCCGCAAGGTCGGGGATTTCGCCACGGTCGGCGTGGCGGTGCAGCTCGCCCTCGACCCCGACGGCCAGGTTCGGGACTGCGGGATCGGGATCACGGGGATGGGAATCTCGTACGTGCACGCCGTCAAGGCCGGAGAATACCTGATCGGGAGACGCCTGGATCGGGAGGCCCTGCGCAGGGCCTCCGCCATCGCCTCCGAGGAGACCCACCCCATCTCGGACCGTCGAGGATCCGCACGCTACAAGAGGGAGATGGTCAAGGTCCTCTCCGCCAGAGCCCTCGAGACCGCCGCCGCCAGGGCCGGGAGGGCGCCCGTCTAACTCGCTACTCGGTGGCGACGATCACATCCGAGGCCTTGATGATCAGGGTCACCCGCGTTCCCTCCGCCAGCCCAAGCTTCTCGGCGGAAGCCCGAGTGATCTCCGCCACCAGATCCGTGCCCCCGACGTCCGCCACGACTTCGGCCGCCACCTCTCCGAGCTTGACCGACTTCACCGTGCCGCTCAACTGGTTGCGCGCACTCAATGGCATCTTCGTCCCCCTTCGAGCTTGCCCGTCGACGCTTCCCGTCGAACCCGAAGTCTACCCTCTTGATCTCATATCTGAATCTTGCAGAATCGAGGTTCTGAAAAATTTCACTGGTAGAATGACGCTATATTGGCTGCCTTGCTCCGAACTGAACGTTTGCGTCGACGCTTGGGCCGACTAGCATGGGTCATGAGCGCGAATCTCCTGGCGGCGCCGGATCGAAGACGAGCCGCCCTTGCCTCAATCGGCTGGCGATCCCTGGCGCTCCTGACACCGGTGGCGCTGGCGGTGGCCTTCTTCGCCTTGCCGCTGGTAGGGCTGTTGCATCGGGCGCCCTGGAGTGACCTGTGGGAGCAGGTCATCTCCCCCGAGGTGCGCTCCGCCCTGCGGCTGTCGGTCGTGTGCTCCCTCGGCGCCACCGCCATCTCCGTTGCTCTTGGCATCCCGCTGGCGTGGACCCTCGCCCGCATCGATTTCCCCGGTCGCTCCCTGGTGCGCGCGCTCAGCACCCTACCGATGGTCCTGCCGCCGGTGGTCGGGGGCGTGGCCCTGCTATTCGCGTTCGGCAGGCGCGGCTTCGCAGGGCGCCTGATCGAGCAGACGCTCGGCGTCACCCTGCCCTTCTCCACCGCCGGCGTCATCCTGGCGGAGGCATTCGTCGCCATGCCCTTTCTCGTGGTCACGACCGAGGCGGGGCTGCGCTCCGTCAACCGCCGGTTCGAGGACGCCGCAGCCACGCTCGGCGCGAGTCCCTGGCTGACCGCCTGGCGGGTGACCCTGCCGCTCGTCGCCCCCTCCCTCGTGGCCGGGGCGGTCCTTGCCTGGGCCCGAGCGCTCGGTGAGTTCGGGGCGACGATCACCTTCGCCGGCAACCTACCGGGCGTCACCCAGACCATGCCGCTGGCCGCCTACCTGCTGCTCGAGACCCGCCCGGAAGCCGCGATCATCGTGAGCCTCATCCTGCTCGCCGTCTCGCTCACGGTCCTGATCCTGCTCCGAGAGCGCTGGTATTCGGTCCAATGAGCCTCGAAGCGAAGGTCCGCCTCACGCTCGGCGCGCTCAGTCTCGAGGTGGAGCTGTCCGTCGGCATGGGTGAGGTGGTCGCGATCCTGGGGCCCAACGGCTCGGGCAAGACCACCCTCCTGCGGGCCCTCGCCGGCCTCGTCCCCCTCGGTGACGGCCTCGTCATCCTCGACGGCGAGGTGCTGGAGGACCCCGCCTCGGGCCTGCGGGTCGCCACCGCGCAGCGTCCGATCGGCTTCGTGTTCCAGGATTACCTGCTCTTCCCCCATCTCTCGGCGCTGGAGAACGTCGCTTTCGGGCTCAGGGCCCGGGGCTTGCGCAGAGCCGAGGCCGACCGGCGGGCCCGCGGCTGGCTGGAGCGGGTCGGTCTGGCCCGGTACGCTTCCGCTCGGCCCACCAGCCTGTCGGGGGGCCAAGCGCAGCGGGTGGCCCTGGCCCGCGCTCTGGCAACCGATCCCCGCCTCCTTCTCCTCGACGAGCCGCTGGCGGCGCTGGACGCGGGCACCCGGGTGGCGCTGCGACGAGAGCTGCGCCGGCACCTCCAATCGTTCGAGGGAACCCGCCTGCTGGTCACCCATGATCCGCTCGAGGCTGCCGCCCTGGCGGATCGGCTGGTGGTGATCGAGGAGGGAAACGTGGTGCAGGAAGGCACACCGGCCGAGGTGAGCGAGCGTCCCCGGTCCGCCTACGTCGCTCAGCTCGTCGGGCTCAACCTGTTCCGGGGCAAGGGACGCGGCGACCGGATCGAGCTGGCCTCCGGCGCCCACCTCGTCGTCGCCGGCGAAGCGGAGGGCGAGGTCTTCGCCGTGGTGCACCCACGCTCGGTGGCGCTGTACCGGCGCCGTCCCGACGAAGGCACTCCTCGCAACGTCTACCGGGGCAGCGTCGGCCTCGTCGACCTGGAGGGAGACCGGGCGAGGGTGCGGGTCGATGGAGCTCTGCCCGTGGTCGCCGAGGTCACCCCGGCGGCCGTCTCGGAGCTGGCGCTCTGCGAGGGGGGCCCGGTCTGGGTATCGATCAAGGCCACCGAGGTCTCGGTCTATCCGGTCTGAGGCCGGAGGTTCAGACCTTCGCCGGGAGCTCCACGACGACGTTGGTCGACTTCACCGCCGCGACCACCATGACTCCCGGGGCGAGCCCGAGATCGTCGACCGCCTCACGGGTCATGAGGGACACGAAGCGATGCGGTCCTGCCTGCATCTCCACCTGAGCTGCAGCCTTGTCCTTGATCACCCGGGTCACGATGCCGGGGAAGCGATTGCGGGCGGACTCCGCCGAGATGGGCATCCTCTCCTCGGATCCGGCCAGGCTGGCAGCGAATCGGGCAAGGTCCGCTCCGTCGACCATGCGTTGGCCCCCTCCGGTCCGGCGCATGGGAAAGCGGCCCGCATCCGCCCAACGGCGGATGGTGTCCACGCTCACCCCCAGCAGCTCGGCAGCCTGCCCGATCCGGTAGTCGCTCACCCGACTCCCATTCTACCGGCGAAGATGCTCGCATTTCCAAGGTTCTCTGCCCCTAAAAGTCGTGAGGATCCACTCCCCTGACGTTCACATGCCGACGATGAAGCCCCGGGCGGCCAGGATCTTCTGACCGGCCTCCGAGAACACGAACCCGATGAATGCCTCGGCCACGCCTAAGTTCTTGGTCCCCTTCACCGCCGCAATGGGGTAGGTGGCGACGACATTCTGAGCCTCGGGGATCCCGACCCCCACGACCTTGTCGCCGGCCGCCTTGACGTCGGTCCGGTACACGATTCCCGCGTCCGCCTCGCCGAGCGTCACCTTGGAGAGCACCGCTTTCACATCGGGCTCCTCCGAGACCGGCTTCACCTCCACCCCGGCCCTGGCCAAGGCCTCCCTTCCGAATCTGCCGACAGGCACCTGAGGGGCGGCGAGCACCACCTTGAGGTTGGGCCCGGCCAGATCCTCCAGCCTTTCGATGCCCTTGGGGTTGCCGGGCTCGACCACGATCTCGAGCCGGTTACGGGTGAAGATCCGAGAGGCGCCCTCCAGCAGGCTCTTGTCTGCGACCTTCTTCATGTTGGCCTCGTCCGCGGACGCGAACACGTCCGCTCCCCCCTGCTCGATGATCTGGGTGGCCAGGGTGCTCGAGGCTCCGAAGTTGAAGATGATCGAAGCACCGGGATGCTTCCGGGAGAAGGCCCGGCCGGCCTCGTTGAAGGCCTCGGCCAGCGAGGCGGCCGCAAAGACCGTCGCGGAGCCCGAGATCGCCGGAGCCGGGGTGGTGGGCGCCGCAGGCGTGCGACCGGGTTCCCGGCTACAGCCGGTCAGGAGGGCGAAGAAGGCGAGAAGGATGAGGCTCGATCGAGGAAGTCGCATTTGAATCTCCTTTCAGAAACAGCGTATTTTCCAGGTAACATCCCACTATTCCATGCATAAACAATATAATAATCGGCAGATGTTAGCAGAAACTTGCCTATCGACTTTTGGTGACATGTAACGTCAGTGACATCTCTTGTCACCGACATTCTCCGGTTACCGAAGATCCTCGGCGCACGAGGCGTCGTATCTATCGGATCGCGGATAACTTCCTCGCCTTTTGGTTGGGCGTGGTGGACCGGTATCGGGCCGAGATACAGCGTGGTCTGGGCAGGTCCATCCTGCCCGTCTTGATCCAGGAGATCGACGATCACATGGGCTCCCGTTGGGAGGAAGCCCTCAGGATGCACTTGAGGATGATGGCCGATCGAGGAGAGCTCGGTCCCGAGGTGATTGCAGTTGGACCATTCTGGACTACGGCCGGTGACGGCGGAGAGATCGATGCGGTCGTCCTGGCGGGACGAAGGCGAGATGCCATCCTGGTCGGTGAAGCCAAATGGGCTCGGCGGGTCGAAGCCCCCCTATCCGCAAGAGGCTCGAGTCCAGGAGCAAGCTCCTGTTCCCGTAGCGCCGCCGGAGATCACTTAAATTAAGGGCCAACAGCCTGGCGGCCAGGCCCACCGGGAGGCTGCCAATGGCCGTGATCCTCTGAAGTAGGACTAGTCAGATATAGGGATTAAGATATCCGATCCGTTGAGGCGTCGTCTTTTCCGTTTGTTCCTGTCACGCCTACTCCTCCTCCGGGCGGGTGGTCGCCAGGTCCCGGATGTGGTCCACCACCTCGGCGTTGGCCAGGGTGGTGACGTCGCCGAGAACCCGGCCGTGGGCCACGTCGCGGAGGAGGCGGCGCATGATCTTGCCCGACCGGGTCTTGGGCAGGTCCTCGGTGAAGAGCACCGACTTGGGCTTGGCGATGGGCCCGATGGTCGCGGCGACGTGCTCGCGCAGCTCCAAGCCCAGCGCGTCACTGGGCTCGTTGCCGGCCCGCAGGATGACGAACGCGCTGATGGCCTGGCCGGTGGTGGCATCGGTGCGGCCGAT
>JBOGWM010000163.1:0-2932 GCA_050693695.1 Actinomycetota bacterium | reverse complement strand
CCATGGTCACTATGGGCTCATGCACCGGCTCCGGCGACCAGACCCATGCATCCTCCGAGTTCACCCGTCCACCCTTCTTGGTCGCCCGCCGGTTCCACACCATGAACCCGGTGTACTTGGGGTTGTGCAGGATCTCCCGGACGGACGAGCGGGACCAGTGCTGGCGGCAGCGGGCCGGATCCGGCGAGGTCGGGGGTGGACAGCGGTCGAGGTCGGCGTTGAGGCGGGTTTCGATGGCGTCGTAGCCGAGGCCCTCGACGACCCGCCACAAGAAGATCTGATGCACGACAGGCGCGCGGAGGGGATCGGGGACGAGGCGCGTCTTGGTCTTTCCCTCGGCGCGCCGGGCAGGGACCGGATGAGGAATCTTCTCCCCGAGGTACCCGTATGGGGGACACCCACGTTCCAGCCCTGACGGGTGTGTTCGCTCAAACCATCCCAGGACTTCTCGAGGATCTCGAGGACGTACCACTCGGCGACACTCTGCTTAACCCGCCGGGTCAGTATCGTCGTGGCACGCTTGCCGTTGAGCGCGGTGGGTTCGTCGGCGGCGAACAGGCCAACGCCGACCCGCTCCAGATCGTGCTCGATCTTGGTGCCGTAGTAGGTGCGTCGGGCTATGCGCTCGATCGATTCGCAGATCACCGCGTCGAAGCGGCGATTTGGGAGGGCCGCCTCGGCCAGCAGGTCGTGGATGCCACCCTCGCGGGGGATGGGGATGGCGAGTCGCTCGTGGGCCGTGCTCCGGCCCTTGGATTCGAGATCCTTGCGACCTGAATCGACGTCGTAGAAGTGGGCGACGATTACCCCCCCCGCCGGCAGGGCGGCCCGGGAGTTGTGGAGCTGACGGGGCAGCGAGAGGGTCGGGTCCTGCTGATCCTCGGTGGACACCCGCCCCCACCACGCGAAACGCAGTGCGACGCTGTAAGGGGCCGGCTTCGCAGCAGGGGAGGACCCGAATACCCCGCCTCCATTCTCCCGGTGACCGGACATTTCGCTCGCCTGAATCGGACTCAGCTGTGCCGCCTTTCCGCCGTTCGGCGCCGCCGGTCCGTCTGCACCCATGTCAGCAGATCCTTGATGGCCCGGGCACTCCGGCCTCCTTGCCCGCCGCTCCGCGATCTTCCAATTCATCGAGCGGTTCTACAACCGGTTTAGGATCCATTCTTCCCTGGGGTACCGCACCCCCGCCGATGAGCCAGCTCAACCTGCGTCTGCTCAAGACGCAAAGCGGCTGCTGCCCACCCTGCGGGGAGATGCTCCTCGATGCCGACCACCCGCCGCAAAGCCCGAGTGAATGGGAGCAGCGGGTGCGTGTCACCGAGAAGGCGCTCAACAAGCAGCATGTCGCCTACCGGAGACACGGAGAATCGGGCGGTGGCTGTGCCACTCATCTCCGTCTCGTACACGCCCGCTGCCGTCGACGGCCTTCCGCCGCCGCAGGCGCGGGCCTGGCACTTCTGCCAGCCTGCGAGCCTCTGGGGCTTGCTTGAGCCGGATGCGCGGAAACGTGCACGTCCGGTTCTGAGGGGGCCCGGGCGCAGCAATGCGCCCGGGCTACCCGGCGAGCTTGTCGGCGAGTACGCGAACAAGGGGCGGGAATGGCAGCCCAAGGGCACGCCCGAGCAGGTGAAGGTCCATGACTTCATCGACCCCGTGCTGGGCAATGCGATCCCCTACGGCGTCTACGACGTGGGTCTCAACGAAGGATGGGTCTCGGTGGGCGCCGACCACGACACCGCGGCGTTCGCCGTACAGACCATCCGGCGGTGGTGGGAGATGATCGGGTCGAGGACCTACCCCGAGGCAACCCGGTTGCTCATCTCCGCTGACGGTGGCGGATCCAACAGCTATCGGTCCAGACTGTGGAAGCTTGAGCTCGGCAAGCTCGCCGAGGAGAAGGGGCTCGAGATCACGGTCTGCCATCTCCGCCGGGCGCTTCCAAGTGGAACAAAATCGAGCACCGGCTCTTCTCCCACATCTCGATGAACTGGCGGGGCCGGCCGCTCATCACCCATGAGGTCATCGTCGGCCTCATCGCCTCTACGACGACCCGCAGGGGGCTCAAGGTCAAGGCGGAGCTCGACACCGCAACCTACGAGACGGGAATCAAGGTAAGCGACGACGAGCTGGCTGCCCTCCCGATCGAAACACACGCCTTCCACGGCGAATGGAACTACACCGTGCGTCCCAAGGCCTCGCCCGCATAACTTACAAGGGTGTTGTTTGCTTCCGGGCGCTTAGCTTAGTAAGCGACCTCTCAGGGTGAAGCGGGGAACAAGGGGGCTCGAGGTCGGGCGCTCAGTCGAGGCGTCGCCCATTCTCCTTGTGTATGTCGCGCATCATGCGTTCCATCCGGCCCATCCGCTCATCCATCGTGGCCATCCGCTCGCCCATCCTGGCCATGGTGGCGTCCATCCGGCCCATTCGTTCGCCCGCGGTGGCCATCATGTCCCGCATCTCCCCCATCCTGCCGTCCATTTTCTCCATCATCTCCCGGCAGTGGCTCATCATGTCCTCGGCGCCCGTGGGACTCTCCGTCTCCTGGGAAAGCTTCCCCCCTCGACTTGCCGGCTCCGCTGACTCCGCGCCGACAAACCGGGATCCGAAAACCACCATGCTGACAACAGCGGCGACGATCGACGCGATGCCGAGGCCTGCCTTGAGCCGCCCGAATCCGCCCTGCATACGTGCCCCCTCTATACGACGACGCATCGTAGTATACCCGACAGGAAGTGCTGAGGATCCGACTGGGGAAGAGCCCTGCCGCCCTCTGCGGGATCCCTGGAGCACCCCAGCAGGAGGCGGCAGAGCCCGACCCAGATGGCGGATGCAAGCCGGGAGCCGAGGCCCGCGCCCGGCCCCTGACACGGGGGCTCGGACGCTTGTGCCTCGCACGGCCACTCGACGCCCAAATGACTTAAACCGGACC
>JBOGWM010000162.1:0-16806 GCA_050693695.1 Actinomycetota bacterium | reverse complement strand
GGTTGGAACTCGACTCCCAGGATGGCCGCCGAGCGAGACACGATCGCCTCCAGCTCCCGGGGTTCGTAGTAATCGAGCCTGCTCACGAATCCGAACCGATCCCGCAAGGGGGAGGTCAAGAGCCCGGTGCGGGTGGTGGCCCCGACCAGGGTGAAGCTGGGGACCTCGACCCGGATGGAGCGGGCCGCCGGTCCCTTGCCGATCACGATGTCGAGGCGGAAGTCCTCCATGGCGGGGTAGAGGATCTCCTCGACGGGGCGGGCAAGGCGATGGATCTCGTCGATGAACAGGACATCGCGCTCTTCCAGGTTGGTGACGATGGCCGCCAGGTCACCCGCTCGCTCCAGGACCGGACCGGAGGTGACCCGCAGCCCCACTCCGAGCTCGATCGCCACGATGTGAGCCAGGGTGGTCTTGCCCAGGCCGGGACTTCCCGCGAAGAGCAGATGGTCCGCCGCCTCCCCCCGCTCCCGGGCGGCAGCGACGATGATCGAGAGATGCTCCTTGGTCCTGGACTGTCCCACGAACTCACCGAGGCGGCGAGGCCGCAGGGAGCCCTCCAGCTCCTGATCTCCGGGTCCCGGTTGAGGTGCGAGGATCCGATCGTCTTCAGTCATGCTCTGGAAAGCTCCTTGAGCGCCTCTTTGAGAAGCTCTTCGAGGGGCGCCTCCCGGGAAGCGATGCGGTCGAGGATCGGACGCAGCTCCGTCGGGGTGTATCCGAGGCTCACCAGCGCCTCTCGAACCTCCGCCAGGAAGGAGACGCCCGGGACGGCGGAGGACCCCTCCCCCACCAGGCGCTCCTTCAGCTCCAGCACGAGCCGCTGGGCGCTTCGCTTCCCGATCCCCGGAACTGCGGTAAGAGCCTCCACATCCCCGGCGGCCACCACCCTTCGCAACCCTTCCGGCTCGAACACCGAGAGGACCGCCAGGGCCAGCTTCGGCCCCACGCCGTTCACTCCCAGGAGAAGCTGAAAGAGGTCTCGCTGATCCCCCGTCTGAAAGCCATAGAGGGTCATGGAATCCTCCCGTACCACCAGCTTAGTCAGCAGCCGGATCCGGGCGCCCCCCTGCGCCCCGGCCAGCACCTGGCCGGGAACGTGAACCAGGTAGCCCACCCCGGCCACCTCCACCACCAGGGCTCCGGCGGCGAGGGTTCCGACGACTCCGCTCAGCGAAGCGATCATGTCCGCTCACGCCCGGTCATCCCGACACCTTCGCCCGAGCCCGCAGCTTCCAGGAGTGGAGATGGCAGATGGCCACGGCGAGGCCGTCCGCGGCGTCGGCGGTGTCCGGGGTGGATACCAGCCGCAGAAGGCGCTCCACCATGAACCGCACCTGCTCTTTCGAGGCGCCTCCGACCCCCACCACCGCCTGCTTCACCTCCAGGGGGCCATATTCGTGGACCTCCGTCCCCGATCGAGCCGCCGCCAGAAGCGCCATCCCCGCCGCCTGGGCGACCGGGACCGCGGTACGTACGTTCACGTTGTAGAAGACTCGCTCCACGGCCACCGCCTCGGGCGCCCAGCAGGCGATCGCTTCGGTGATCCCTTCGAAGAGAGCGGCCAGGCGTCCCGGAGTCGGCTGGGTGGGAGAAGTGGCGATCGTGCCGAAGGAAAGGGCCGAGAGAGCGCCTCCGACCTGCTCCACGACCCCGAATCCCGTGCGCGTGAGGCCCGGATCGACGCCCATCACCCGCAACCTCGCCTCCTCGTCTCGGCAATCTTATCGAACGGATGTTTGGGCTGATGATACCGAGGAGGGGCGACAGAGCTGCGGATTTGGCGGAGCGGGGGACGGCTCATCTCCGATCCCCCGGGGCCACTGCTGGCGCGATGCTCCAGCCCCAGGGGAACGTAGACGAGGCGCGGGGCGTGTTTGATCACCCCCCAGGCCGGGCGGTTAAGAGTTGAGTTAGCCCTTCACGGCCCGAAGGTAGGTGACAACGATTCCGGCCAGCGCCGAGATTGCCAGAAGGCTACCCGTGACAACCATCCAGTCCATCCGTGATCACTCCAATCGTCTCAGGGGGCGGGGTCTTTAACCACTTCGGCTCCCGACGGGCCCTTCTTGAACGGGTTCTTACAAGTCCGTGACAACCACGAAGGTGGCGCCGGATTGTCACCGGCGAGCAGTACGCTTCAGCAAGGGTCAGGAAGGAGGCTTACGGGTGCGACCAGGTTTCGAGTGATCCCTCTTGGGGGCTCTCCTCGTGAGCTCGACGGCGCTCGACGGCGCTCGACGGTTGTGGGGGCGGCGGCCGCAGCACGGCCATCAAACAGTCCGTCGCTCCCGGCCCGGAGCCGCCGCCTTCAGCCTCTCCTCCACCCGCCGGTTCCCCCCAGCCGGCCGCCGGTTCCCCCCCGCCGGCGGCCGGTTCCCCCCCGCGTGAGGTTTGGGAGGGGGTCGGGGGGGCACTAGCCGCTGACCTCGGCTATCACGTCTTCGGGGATGTCGAAGTTGGCGTGGACCTCCTGGACGTCGTCGGATTCCTCGAGCTCGTCGATCAGGCGCAGGACCTGCAACGCCCGGGGACCGTCGAGGCGGATCGTGGCCGAGGGGTCCATCGCGATCCGAGCCGCCTGGATCTCCATCCCCGCCGCCTCGATGGACGCCCGCAGGCCGACGAGGTCGCCCGGCGAGCAGGTGAGGACCCAGGAATCGCCCTCCGCCTCGACGTCTTCCGCCCCCGCCGCCAGGGCAATGGCCAACAGGTCGTCCTCGGAGACTGCGGCCCTGGAAACGAGGACCACCCCCCGCTTGGTGAACATCCAGGCCACCGAGCCCGGGTCCCCCATCGTCCCCCCATGCCGGGAGAAGATCTTGCGCACCGCCGCCGCCGCCCGATTGCGGTTGTCGGTCAGCACCTCAACCATCACCGCCACACCTCCGGGGGCATAGCCCTCGTAGAAGAGCGTCTCGTAGGTGACCCCCTCGAGCTCGCCGATCCCGCGCTTGATCGCCCGCTCGATGGTCTCGGTCGGGATACGACCCTCCCGGGCCCGAGAGACGGCGTCGGCCAGCGTCGGATTGGCTTCGGGACTGCCGCCTCCCTCCCGAGCGGCCACTTCGATGGCCCGCAGCAGCTTGGCGAAGAGCTTCCCCCGCCGCTGATCGACCACCGCCTTCTTGTGCTTGGTCTGCGCCCACTTGGAATGGCCTGCCATCAGACCTCACCTCCGACAACCTGCTCCAGGAAGTAACGGTGAAGCCTCGAGTCGCCGGTGAGCTCCGGGTGGAAAGAAGAGGCGAGCAGCCCGCCCGAGCGCACCAGCACCGGACACTCCGCCCACTCGGCGAGGACCTCCACGCCGGGGCTCAGTGACTCGAATACCGGAGCTCGGATGAACACCGCGCGGATCATCCCCACGCCCTTGACGTCCAGTTCCGCTTCGAAGGACTCGCGCTGGCGGCCATACGCATTGCGTCGGACCCGGAGCCCGAGCAGGCCCAACGGCGGCTCGCCGTCCGAGACCTCGGTGGCCAGCACGATCGCCCCGGCGCAGGTGCCGAAGACCGGCAACCCGCAATGGACCCGCCTGATCAGAAGGTCGGCGAGCTCGAAGCGCTCCAGGAGCTTGAGCATGGTCGTGGACTCCCCCCCCGGGATCACCAGGCCCTCGACCTCCTCGAGGTCCTGGCGGGTACGGACCTCGACGCTTCGGGCCCCCAGGCGGTCCAGGACATGACGGTGCTCGGCCACATCGCCCTGCAGAGCGAGAACTCCAACGCGCCTTCGGCTTCGAGGGTTAGCATCTTGTGGCGAATGGGGCTCGGCGCCGTGGGACAGCGGTGCTACCCCCCGAACCGCCATCGCTACCACCCCCGAGGAGCGAGGCGGTCCTGGAGGGGGACGTCTCTCAGATCGAGGCCCCGCATCGGCTCCCCGAGCCCTCGCGAGACCTTGGCCAGCATCTCGGGATCGTTGTGATAGGTGGTGGCGTCCACGATGGCCCGAGCGCGCCGGGCAGGATCCTCGCTCTTGTAGATGCCCGATCCAACGAAGATCCCCTCCGCTCCGAGCTGCATCACGAGGGCGGCATCGGCCGGTGTGGCCACCCCCCCCGCACAGAACAGCACGACCGGTAGCCGACCGGTTTCGGCCACTTCCGCGACCAGCTCGTAGGGGGCGCCCATCTCCTTCGCTTCGTGCATGCGCTCCTCGGGGGGCGCCACCGTCAGGCGGCGGAGATGGTCGAGGATCTCGCGAAGATGGCGCACCGCCTCCACGATGTTCCCGGTCCCGGCCTCGCCCTTGGAACGGATCATCGCCGCCCCCTCCCCGATGCGCCGCAGGGCTTCCCCCAGGTTGGTGGCGCCGCAGACGAAGGGCACCGTCAGCGCCCACTTATCCACGTGATAGCGCTCGTCGGCGGGGGTGAGCACCTCCGACTCGTCGATGAAGTCCACCCCGAGGGACTGGAGGATCTGAGCCTCGGCGATATGTCCGATCCGGCACTTGGCCATCACCGGGATAGTCACCGCCTCCATGATCTCGGCGATGCGGTTGGGGTCGGCCATCCGAGCCACCCCGCCCTCTTTGCGAATGTCGGCGGGAACCCGCTCCAGCGCCATCACGGAAACCGCCCCGGCATCCTCGGCGATCTTCGCCTCCTCGGGGGTCGTGACGTCCATGATGACCCCGCCTTTCAGCATCTCGGCCAGGCCGCGCTTTATCCGTGCCGTCCCCGTCTCAGCCATCTGCCAGCCCCCCCTCGAATCGGCCTGCCAGAAAATCTTAGCTGCCCAAATCCGGCGCCGGGCCAGGAAGAGGGACCAGGGCGCCTATTGGATGCCGATCGGGTGTTGTTCCGGGACGAGGTGGATCCAGGTGTTACCCGGATAGAGCAGGATCGGATTGCCCGAGGAGTCCACGAGCCTGGTGTCATCCGACAGCGACGGTCTTCTCCATCGCCCGGGGAGCGCAAACCCCTGCGAGAGCACGGTCGCCTCGCCCTCCCCCACGACAGCGATCTCGGGGGAGACGTTGCCCGCGGCATCCCGGATCGTTCCCTGCGTCACCTTGACCTTGAGGACGACCACGTTGGCGACTCCGAGTTGGCGGCCGCCCTCGGCCCGGTGAGGGATCTGGCCATGGGATCGAAGGTAGGTCAACGTCGCCCCGTCATAGACGTATCGGACGGTCTCTCCGCCAAAGGAGAAGGAGGTGGAGGTTCCGGGACGCCATCCGTGAGCGAGCAGCGGCATCGGAGCCGTTCCGGGGACACCGCTGGCGGGGAAGGGCTGCGGGGAAGCCGGCGGTCGGAAGGCAAGCCCGACCGTGGGCGCTCCCCGCACCTTCGAGAGAGCTCTCAACTCCTCGGTTGAGGTGAAGAGATTGTGGGGACGCTCTCGATCCTGCACCCGCTTGTAGGCGCCGGGGCGGATCCCGTCCCGCAGATCGACGACCCCCCGGGTGCCGACGACCTTGTTGAGGACGACCCGGTTTGCGCCCGCGTAGCCGAAGAGGACCGGCGCGTACTCCAGGAGGATGTCCGGATCCACCGACCGGGCACTGCGGACGGGCCCCGCTCGGGAGGCGTCCGAGCAATGGAAGAGGGCCATGAACCTGGTGATCCCGCCTTCGGCGAGCTCCTCGTAGACGATATCGGCCTTTTCCAGACCCGCTTGAGGACGGGAGGCGGTCGAGTTCTCGATCTTGATCGCCACGGTCGGGCGGGAGATGGGGAAATCCGCTGGGCGTTGCTGTCCGGTCAGGGGACAGATGACCGGCGGAGCCTCCGGTGAGGCTGCGATCCCGGCCGGAGACCCCTTCTCCCTCACAGACCCTCCACCCGCGCACGAGGAGGCGATCACCACCAGCACGGCGGCAAGAGCGCAATGTCGCACATCGAGTCGCATCCCGAGAGGGTAAGCCCTTCTCCGGAGTCGTGTCACGCATGCTCGAGCGCCCGCCCATAGCAGTCGATCACTTCATCCACGAGGACTTCCCAGTCCAGCTCTGCCGCTCGCCGCCTCCCGGCCTCACTCAGCTTTCCCGCCCGGTCATCGCTGCTCAGTATCCCGGCAAGCGCCGCCGCCAGCGCCGGGACATCCCCGGGCGGCGCGTAGAGAGGGGCGTCGCCCCCCGCTTCCCGATAGCCGGGAAGCTCCGAGCAGATGACCGGAACCCCGGCAGCCATCGCCTCCGCCAGCACCAGGCCGAAGGACTCGGCACCCAGCGAGGGGGCGCAAAACAGATCGGCCGCGGCATAGATCCCCGGAAGCCGGGTTTCCTCCACCCGGCCGAGGGGGACCAGCCACGCGCGGGGTCTCCCGGGAATCCCGGCCGCAACAAGACGGACGTCGTGGGCGCGGGTCACCTCCTCCATGGCCGCGCACAGCACCTCGAACCCCTTGCGCGGCTCCGGACGTCCCACGAAGAGAACGAAAGGCTTCATGGCCACCAGCTCCGGATCCGGGCAAGCCCGCGCGAAGCGGGAAACCTCCACCCCGTTGGGGATGAGACGGTAGGGCGCCGGGAAATACCTCCCGACCAGGTCCCTCGCCGCCTTCGAGACCGCGACGCGCTGATGGATGCGGCCGAACAGGCGGTCCAGGACCGGACGAGCCAGCGCGTAGCCAAGGCTGGCGGGGGCCGCGGCATGGAAGGTGGCAACGGTCGGGCGCCCGGGACCCAGCAGGGCCAGCAGGGAGAGACTCGGCGTTCCCGGTTCATGGAGGTGGACCAGATCGAGCCGAGCAGCCTCCAGATGCTCCTGCACGCGCCGGTGCGCGCTCGACGAACAGCAGATCCGGGCGATCGACCCGTTGGCCGGAACCGCGAGCGTCTTTCCGGCAACCAACACCCCCGGCTCGGGGTGCGAGGCGGGGGCGATGATCTCCGCCCCGATCTCCCGGCTGCGCAGCGCCGCGACCAGTCCGAGGATGTGGCTTCGGACACCCCCCGGATATGACCAGTCGTAGGGGCAGATCATGCCCACCCTCATCGCTCGGCCCCGGCGTCGGTCCCGGCCCCGGCGTCGGTCCCGGCGTCGGCGTTGGCCTCAGCGTCGGCGTTGGCCTCAGCGTCGGCCCCGGCGTCGGCGTGGCGGCGCGGGTTGCCCCTGGGCGGAAGGTGTGGCTCGTCGGATGGCCAGTTGGTCGAGAAGAGATGCCACTGCTCGGGAGCCTTGCGGATCAATCGCTCCAGGCCCCGGGCAATAGCCTGGGAAATGACCGGTACGTCCCGTGACTGCTCCCCCGAAAGCTCGTAGGGAATCTCCTCCAGCTCCAACCGGTATCGCTTACCGACCGAGTAGATCCCGACTATGAGCAGGGGCGCCCCGCTGCGACTCACGAGCCACCCAGGCCCCACCGGAAAGGTCGTCTTCTCGCCGAAGAACCGCACCCAGACCCCTCGCCGCCCGAGGTCCCGTTCGGATACCAGGACCACCGCCCGGCCCTGATCCAGGGCCTCGAGAAGGCGGCGTAGCGCCTGTGCCCCGGGCTTGGACGCAAGGATCCGAATCTGCCCTCGCCGCTGCCGCTCCGCGACGAACCACTCGAAGAGGGCCCGAGGTCGGAGCACCTCGCCCACGCTGGTGACCGGATACCCTTTCACCCCGCCCCAGGCCACGGCGATGTCGTAGAAACCAAAGTGAGCGCCCACGAGGACCACGCCCCGCCCTTGTCCAAGCGCCGCCTCGAGCAGCTCCACCCCGATCGGGTCCACCATCGCCAGCAGCTCCTCCGCCGAGTAGCGGCCCAGGCGAAAGGTCTCCAGCCAGTAACGAGCATAGGAGTGAAAACCCTCCCGGACCGCCCGCTCCAGATGGGACCCCTCCTCGAGAACCCGGGCCAGGTTCGCGCGCAAGGTCCTTCGCTTGGCCCCCGCGACCAGGTAGGCGACCGCCGCTCCCACCCGGGCGATTCCCGCACCGACTCGAAGCGGCAGGCGTTGCGCGCACCACGCGCCGGTACGGAACGCGACGTAGGTGAAGGCCGGACCGGGGCCCTCGGCAAACGGGCTCGAAGAAGGGCTCACCCGGCTTCTTGGCGCCAGACATGGGCCAGGCGCTGGATCGCCGTGATCACAGACACGACGAACAGCACCCCGAGTGCGGGTACCAGGACCCCGAAGAGCAGGCCCCCGGCGATCAGAGCCAATCGCTCACCCCGTTCCGCCAGCCCGACGTCGCAGGAGAAACCAAGGCTCTCCGCCCGAGCCTTGATATAGGAGGTAAGGAGTGAGGAAACGAGCGACCCGAGCGCCAGGGCAAGTCCGAAGGAGGCGGCTCCCGAGGACGCCAGGTGCCACGACAACGCCGAGAGCAGAATCCCGTCACATACCCGGTCGATAGTGGAATCCAAGAAGCTCCCGAAGCGGCTCTCGGTCCGGGTGGCTCTGGCCACCGCTCCGTCGAAGAGATCCGACAGCGCTCCGACACAGAGAATCCACCCACCGAGAAAGAGCCGGCCCCGGGCGATGAACCATCCGGCGATGGCGATCATCCCTGCCCCGGCGCCGGTCAGCATATTGGCCGAGAGGCCCGCCCGGCCGAGACCCCGACCAAGCGGGATCACCAAGCGGTCGATCTGGGTGCGAAGGCGATTCCCTACCATGGGGGTTCGGGGGGTAGCACCGCTGCCAAACGACACCGAGCTGCATACGCCAGAAGGTGCGAACCCCTGAAGTCAGGAGAGGGCCGGGAATCTGTGGCCGTGATCACGCAGGCAAGAATATAGAATCGGCGAACTGCTACGACCGATCCTCCCGAGGGCTCCGGATGAAAACCTATGCAAGTGACAAGATACGCAATGTGGGTCTCTTTGGCCATCAGGGCACCGGCAAGACCTCGCTGGCCGAGGCTCTGGCGTTCCTCTCCGGCGCCACCACCCGTCTCGGGCGAGTCGAGGATGGCAATACCATCTGCGACTTCGAGCCGGAGGAGATAAAGAAGGCTATCTCGATTTCTGTGGCGCTTGCTCCCCTGGAGTGGCAAGAGCACAAGATCAACCTCCTGGACGCTCCCGGGTATGCCGACTTCACGGGCGAGGCGGCCGCCGCGCTGCGGGTATGCGACCTCGCCGCCTTCGTGGTGTCCGCGGTGGACGGTGTCCAGGTCCAGCATCAGATCCTGTGGGAGATGGCCGGCAAGCTGGACCTTCCCCGCCTGATCTTCGTGAACAAGCTCGACCGCGAGCGAGCCTCGTTCTCGCGCACCATGGAGGAGCTGGAGGTCAAGCTCGGTGCAGGATTCGCTCCGCTGCAGCTCCCTCTGGGCGAGGAACACGATTTTGCGGGTGTCATCGACGTGCTCACCCGGAAGGCCTACCGCTATGACGCCGGCGGCAGGGCAACCACCGAAGAGCTTCCCGGCGAGCTGGGGGCGCAGTGCGAGGGCCTTCACACCAAGATGGTGGAGTCCGTGGCGGAGTCTGACGATGCGCTCCTGGAGCGGTACCTCGAGGGCGAGGAGCTGGATGCCAAGGAGATCGTCCAGGGTCTGGCCCGGGGGCTGGCGGCCGCAACCGTCTTCCCGGTGCTGGCAGGGGCGGCCACCCGGCTGATCGGCATCGACCGGCTGGCCAACCTCATCCTGGAGGCCGGACCGTCTCCCCTCCAGCGGGGACCGGCAACCGGGACCAAGCCGGGCACCGAGGAACCCCTCCAGCGGGCTCCTCGAGTCGAGGAGGCCGGGTCAGCCTTCGTCTTCAAGACCATCTCCGACCCCTACGTGGGCCGCATCTCCCTGTTCCGGGTGGTCTCCGGGAAGCTGCGTCCGGACTCGACCCTCTACAACGCGACGCGACGGACCGACGAGCGGATCGGCCAGGTGTTCACCCTGCGGGGCAAGAGCCAGATCCAGCTCTCCGAGGCCCTGGCCGGAGACATCGCCGCCGTGGCCAAGCTGGCGCACACGGGCACCGGCGACACCTTCGCCGACAAGGCCTCTCCCGTGCTCTACCCGCCGCTGGAGGGGGCCGAGCGCCTCCTCGCCAAGGCCATCGCCCCCAAGACCAAGGGTGATGAGGACAAGCTGATGACGGGGCTTTCCCGTCTCCAGGAGGAGGACCCCGCCCTGGCGGTGGAGCGCAATGCCGAGACCCACCAGACATTGCTCTGGGGCACCGGGGAGACCCATCTCGACGTCACCATCGAGCGGCTCTCGCGCAAGTTCGGCGTGGAAGTCCAAGAGATCCCCCTGCTCATCGCCTACCGGGAGACGGTGACCAAGAAGGCCCAGGCGATGGGACGCCACGTCAAGCAGACCGGGGGCCACGGGCAGTACGCGGTCGCCCACGTGGCGGTGGAGCCCCTCCCGCGGGGAGCAGGGTTCGAGTTCGTCGACAAGATCGTGGGGGGGGTCATCCCCAATCAGTTCATCCCCTCGGTGCACAAGGGCGTGGAGCGGGCGCTCACCGATGGGGTCCTCGCCGGATACCCGGTGGTCGATGTCCGAGCGACGCTCTTCGACGGAAAGTACCACCCGGTCGACTCCTCGGACATCGCTTTCCAGCTCGCGGGCGCACTCGCCTTCAAAGAGGCCGCCATGGCGGGGGCTCTGACGCTTCTCGAACCGATCATGGACCTGGAGATCATCGTCCCCGACGCCCACCTCGGCGACATCATGGGCGACCTCAACTCCAAGCGAGGACGGATCCAGGGCACGGAATCGCTGGGCGGGCACCAGCTCGTGCGAGCCAAGGCGCCCATGGGCGAGGTAGCGCGCTACGCCATCGATCTGCGCTCCATGACCGGAGGCCAGGGGACCTTCCGGATCAGCTTCTCTCACTATGAGGAGGTCCCCTCGCATCAAGCGGAGCGGATCATCGCCGCCGCTCGGCAGGCCAAGGAGCACAGGTAAGGGGCCGGCCCTCCGACCAGGTTGGGGCCTCAGTCAAAACGGGGTCTCAGCCGGTCATACGTCGCCTCGAGCGCCTCCGGAATCACCTTGGCCTCTCCGAGAATCGGCATGAAGTTGGTGTCCCCCTCCCAGCGAGGGACCACGTGAAGATGAAAATGTCCCGGCAAGCCGGCCCCCGCGACCCGCCCCAGGTTGGCCCCGAGGTTGAACCCGGCGGGTTTGAACTCGGCCTTCAGCGCCTCGACGCACTGCCCGAGCAGGTCCATGACCTCTCCGCGTTCCGCGGGGGACAGATCTGCGGGCTCCGCAACGTGGCGGAGGGGAGCCACCATCAGATGCCCGCCGTTGTACGGGTAGCGGTTCAGCACCACGATACCGTGGGCGCTGCGAGCCAAGATGTGGCGGCCTCGCTCGTCATCCGAGACGGCGTCGTCGCACAGAAAGCAACCCTGCTCGTCCTTGGGTCCCTCCACGTAGCTCATCCGCCAGGGCCGGAACAGCCGCTCCATCGCCTCAAGCGCCCGGCACGGAAGGTTCGCTCCCTTCGGGTGCTCTCCGCTCCTCGATCTCCTTCGAGAGATCCGCCACAAAGTCCCCCAGCGGCACTCCTCGCCGTTCGCGCCCGGAACGGGGCCTCACCGACACCGTGCCGGCCTCCGCTTCCCGGTCCCCGACCACCAGCATGTAGGGGACCTTGGCGACCTGAGCCTTCCGCACCCGGTTGGACAGGGTCTCGTGAGAGGCGTCAATCTCCGCTCGGACCTGCGCCGCGCCGAGCGCTCCCGCCACTTGGCTCCCATAGTCGAGGTGGCGCTCCGCCACCGGGAGCACCACGGCCTGAGTCGGCGCCAGCCAGGTGGGAAAGGCTCCCGCGTAGTGCTCCACCAGGACGCCGAAGAACCGCTCGACGGATCCGAAGAGGGCTCGATGGATCATGAATGGTCTGCGATGCACGTTGTCGTGCCCGATGTAGGTCAGGTCGAAGCGCTCGGGGAGGTTGAAGTCGATCTGGATCGTCGAGAGCTGCCAGGACCGCCCGATCGCGTCCCGCACATCCACATCGATCTTCGGCCCGTAGAAGGCAGCTTCTCGCTCGGCCACCGAGAAGGCCACCTGCTCATCGACCAGAGCCTCGCGCAGCGCTTGCGTCGCAAGCTCCCAGCCCTCATCGGTCCCCACGCTCTGGGTCGGGTCGCGCGTGGAGAGTTTCGCCTCGAAATCTTCGAAGCCGAAGTCGCGAAGCAGGCGGATCACGAACCGCAGGAGCTCCCGGATCTGGGGCACCACCTGATCCCCGGTGACGAAGATGTGGGCGTCGTCCTGCGTCATGCCTCGCACCCGAAGCAGCCCGTGGAGGGCGCCGCTGCGCTCGTACCGGTAGACCGACCCGAACTCGAACAGCTTCAAGGGAAGCTCCCGATACGAGCGGGTTCGGCTCCGGTAGATGAGGATGTGGAAAGGGCAGTTCATGGGCTTTACGTAGTAGGTCTCGCCCTCCAGGATCATCGGCGGATAGAGGTTTTCGGCATAGAAACCGAGATGCCCGCTGGTCTCCCAGAGAGTGGAGCGGGCGACGTGGGGTGAATAGACGAACTCATAGCCGGCGCGCTCATGCACCCGGCGCGAGTAGTCCTCGAGGATGCGCCGCATGAGCCCGCCCTTGGGATGCCAGACCGAAAGACCCCCGCCCAGCTCCTTGGGAAATGAGAACAGCTCCAGCTCCGCCCCCAGCCGCCGGTGGTCTCGTCGCTGGGCCTCCTCGAGGCGATGCAGATAGGCGTCGAGGGCCTCCCTGGACTCCCAGGCGGTGCCATAGATCCGCTGCAGCATCGGGCGCTTCTCATCCCCACGCCAGTAGGCTCCGGAGGAGCGAAGGATCTTGAAGGCTCGGATGAGCCCCGTGGAAGGAAGATGCGGGCCTCGGCAGAGATCCACGAAGCCGCCGTCGTTGCGGTAGAGGGACACCTTCTCGCCCAAGACCCCCTCCTGCCCGGACTCCTCCCCGATCCCCCGAAGGATCTCCAGCTTGTAGGGCTGATCCGCAAACGCCTCGGCCGCCTCGCCCAGCGAGACCTCTTCCCGGACGAAAGCCTGGTCCTGGGCCACGACCTCGGCCATCTTCTCTTCGATCCGCTCCAGGTCCGAAGGCGTGAAGGGGCGACCGATGTCGAAGTCGTAGTAGAACCCGTCCTCGATTGGGGGACCGATCGCGTAATGGGCATGTGGCCACAGCGCCAGCACCGCCTGGGCCATCACGTGGGCGGTCGAGTGTCGGAGCACCTCCCGCCCCGCCGGCTCGTCCTGGAGAACCGGCGTCGCCAGACCATCGGGCGTACCCTTCGGATACCCCCCGGGCGCGAAGGCGACATCAACCAGGGTCCCGTCGGCGAGGCGATAGCAGACAGCGTCAGGGCGGCCAACGTGGCTCTTCATCTCTTCACCCTATCAACCCGCTCGGCCCGCAACGTAGCTCCCCCATTCCCGCTCGAAGTTCGCCAGAGACATCCCCAACGTCTCGGTGAGGACGCGGTTCAGGTGATACTTGCGGGTGCCCGCCTCCACGCGAGCCGCCCCCAGCGCCTCGTACAGGCGATTGAAGGTCTCGACACCGAAGCGGTCCCGGACGAATAGCGCCACCGACAACGCCTCCTGATAGGAGAGGTAGATCGCCTGGCCGTCGCCGCTCAAGAGCTCCGGATCACCGGGCAGCCTTCGGTCGAAGCCTCCGGAGCGGGCCCGGGCCTCGAGAAAGGAGATGTCGAGGTCGGCCGACGCCAACTCGGCCATCGCCTCCTCCACGAAGACCGGGACGAAGGGTCCGCTCGCCTCTCGGGTCGCCACGTGCGCCAGCTCGTGGGCGAAGATCTCCCGCCTCGACGAAGGGGTGTGGCGGAGGAAGTTCGCCCGGTTGAGGATGATGCGGGCGCCGGTGAACCTCCATCCCGCCTCCCGATCGAGCGAGGCCGAGGCAAAGGCCACGAAATTGCTCACGTCGAAGGTCGCGTTGAGGAGCCCCTCGAGCTCTTCGGGAGAAGAAGGAACGAAGATGAGGACGCGCTTCGACCAGGGCCGGCGCCACACCCGGTCCACGGTGGGAAGCGCCTCTTCGGCCAAGCGCAGCAGCTCCGGAGCGAACCGAACCTCGTCGGGGTGCACCACGAGCAGAAAATGATCGCTCGAGAAGAGCTGGATCGGGCCGAAGTCCCAAGGCTGACGGGCGCTCAGGAGCCCGAGGTCCGAGAGGTCGGAATCGGAGGCGATCCGCCACCCCTCGGCGCGCTTGACGAAGGTGTAGTAGTGATCGCTCGAAGCCGGGTGATCGTCGAAACCCTGGATGCGAAACCGCTCTTGCACCTGGGCCACCACCACGGGAGACCCATAGCGCCTACGATCCGCAGCCCTGGTGAGCTCGCCCAGGCTCTCCACCTCCGACTCGAGGGAGTAGTCGAGGATGGGTAAGGCTCCCATGCGGTCGAACCAGGTCCCCTGCGTCTCTACGAACCCGGTGGCCCCGGAGTCGATGCTGGCGAGGAAGGCCCCCCGATCCCGGGCGTTCACCGCCGCGCCGCGGCGGGTGAGCAGAGATCCGATCTCTTCGTCTCGACCCCGTTGCGGACGATTCGCAGGCCAGGCCAGGGATCCACCGCCCCCCGAGAGCAGGACAAGCGCAAAGAGCAGAGCGAGACGCCTTCGGCCTATCCGGCTGCTCCTACCTTCCATCGGGGTCGCCGTCCTCGAGTAGCTCATGGGCACCATGGTAGGCGGCGGCGCTGACAAAACAGGGCATCTGCGGGATGCCCAAGCCGTCAATCGCGCTAGCCTGGGGCATGGGAGCGACCCTCGAGGAAGAGATTCGCCAGAGGATTCGCTCCGGGGGGCCGATTCCCTTCGCCGAGTTCATGCGCCTCGCCCTCTATCACCCGGCCCACGGCTACTACGCTCGCCGAGTGCCCGGTCCCACCTCCGACTTCTCGACCTCTCCCTCGATCTCTCCCTGGTTCGGGCGCCTGCTCGCCCGCCACCTCGAGCACATGTGGGTTGCCCTCGGGCGGCCCAACCCTTTCACCGTGGTGGAGGTGGGGGCGGGGGGAGCCGACCTGGCATCGGCGGGGCTTGCGGCCGCTGCACCGCCACTGGCCTCCGCCCTTCGGTGGCGCATCGTCGAGCCCTTCGAAGAGATCCGGAGACGCCAGAGACAGCGCCTGGAAGCGGCCCCCGCCGAATGGGCTCACAGCCTCACCGGCGAGCCGCCCGTGACGGGATGCATCCTCGCCAACGAGGTGCTCGACAACCTGCCCGTGCACCTTCTCGAGATCGCCGGAGGCCAGGCGCAAGAGATCCACATCGGCGTCCAGGGCGAGCGTTTCGTCGAGCGTCCGGGGCCGCTCTCGGAGCACGCACTTCGGGCGCCGGCCCACCGCGCGGTCGCCCACCTCCAGGATGGAGACCGATTCGAGGTATGTCTGGAGCTCGATACCTGGTGCGCCCAGGCCTCCGCAGCCCTGGAGCGAGGCTACCTGCTGGTGATCGACTACGGAGACGTGGAGCCGAGCCTGTGGCTTCGGCGTCCCGCCGGGAGCCTGGTGACCTATCGGGATGGACGGATGGGGATCGACGCCCTCCGGGACCCCGGGCTCGCCGACATCACCTCGCACGTCAATTTCTCGGCCCTGGAGCGGGCAGCCGGGCGAGCGGGACTTCGGCCTCAACCTCTCATGGCTCAGGGGGACTGGCTGCGGCGACTCGGCCTTACCGAGATCATCGACAGCCTGCGGCAAGATCAACGAGAGGCGCAGCTTCGGAAGCGCCACGACCAGGCTCTGGCCGCACTGGCTGAAAGGAGCCGAGCCGCGGCCCTCGGCGTCTCCGGAGGACTCGGAGATTTTCTTGTGTTCCTGGCCGAAAAGGAGGCTTCGATACCCTGAGAGTCAGATCGCCAAGCAGAGCCTTCACCAGGGAACGTGCACCGCGATGGACGGGCACAACCCCGGCCGGCGGGTGCCCGCCTCTCCCCACTCACTGCTCCAAGCATGAAGGGAAAAGGCGGGCACCCCCGTATGACTTGAGAGCTGCCTCAGTCCAGGTGAACCGTCAACTCAGCTTTGTCTTCGTTGATGAGCTTCACCTCGAGCTCTCCACTTGCGTCTCGATAAGCTTCCGTTCCCCCGGTAATAGCGAATGTGAATTTCTTTAAGTCATCGTCGAGGTCGACGAGCCCCTCTACGACGATCTGGCCCTTCTCGAGCGACAAAACCGAATGGCATACAGCCTGCGAAGGATCGTTCACCCTGACGACGACACAGTAGCCGCCATCGCTTCCCACCTTATCGTGTTTGTCGTATTCGCTGAAAAGGTCGTCACTGAAGATGAACTGGTCTCCCAGGCTCTCACCATGCTCTCCAAGGTCCAGCTCCTCCTGCTGAACGTTCTTAGCAATGAGAGTGAACGTCCTCCCATCGTCTTCCGATACTGCTGCGTAGGAGTAAAGAGCCATACTGCCAAGCACCCCGATAATCATGATCGCAATGAGTGCTGCTCTCTTCTTGGCTTGTGCACTAATTCCCATAATTCCCTCCGATCGTGAAGTCGACGGTCAGACGAACTCACGCGACTTCTTGCCAAGATGGAACACACGCTGGCTGGGGGAGGATCTCGGCCCCGTGGAGAAGGTGACCCTCTGGGGCGGCCGGCGCTCGTAGCGGTTCCCGTGGAACCCACTTCGGCTCGTCTCAGGTCCAAGATAACTTTGGTGTAGTAATTGGAGCGGGTAACGGCGTGACTGTATTAGAATTCCACGATCAAAAGCAAGAAAAATAGTAATGATGACAATTCTCTAATCGCTTAGAGGATTTATGAATTATCAGTGAAATCTAGATGACTACTCAGTGAAGTTTAGGTGACCGTTTGTGTACCTTACTTTCAGCCGGGAATTGCCTCTCTGATCGAGCCTGACTTACTTTCTCAAGTCATCGGGAAAATAACGACACACACCCGAG
>JBOGWM010000161.1:0-5630 GCA_050693695.1 Actinomycetota bacterium | reverse complement strand
CTCGGATCCTGGCTCGAAGCCTCGGCCGGCGAAGAGTGGGCCTCCGCCCCGATTTCGCCAACGAGCATGCTCGTTGGATGGCGGCGGTGGCCGGAACGCACGACGAGACCGGACCCCTCGGCTGGTTCTTCCTGCAGCGGATCGCCACCTTCGTCGACGCCTATGCCGCCAATCTGCTTCCCCCGCACGAGTCGGAAGCTCTGGCGGAGCTGGGCGGGGCGGACGCCCGGGAGGTGGCGCAGGCGCTGGCCGGCGGCGGCCTTCCTCCCGCCCCCCCGCCGGAGTGGCCATCCACAGCGGAAGTCCGCCCGCCGGGGGAGGTGAAGGTGCGTTTCGGGATCATCGGCGACCCCCATGTCGGCGTCCCAATCGCGGACCGGCTCCTGGAGGCGGCGGTCGCGGACCTGAACCGGGAGAGGCTGGCCTTCTCGGTGGTGTTGGGAGATGTCACCCAGAACGGTAGGGAGGATTCTTTCATGCGCGCTCGCGGGTTGCTCGACCGCCTGGTCGCACCTTCGCGCATCACTTTGGGCAATCACGACATGTGGGGCGGGGACGTCGACCACCCGGTTGGCCTCGGCCGGTTCCGGGAGACCTTCCAATGCCAGCCCTCCGGCCTCCACGAAGCGGATGGGTTTCGAATGATCCTGCTCAACTCCGCCGACCCCGCTCCTTCGCCGTTCCCTCCCTTCGACCTGGCTCGAGGCGGCTTCACGGACGATCCCAACGAGGCCGTCCCCGGAGGCGCCCTCTCCGAGGAGACGGTCGAATGGATGGCCGGCATCGAGGCCGGGGAGCCCACATTCGTCGTCTTGCACCATCCTCCCTACCCTTATCTGGGATTTCCCCCGATCGTCTTCGGACTCGATCATGCTTCGACGCAAGCGCTCGCCGATTTCGTCGAGCGGACCGCCGCTCGGGCCATCTTCTGCGGCCACACGCATCGCAGCGCCGCCTACCGCCTGGGCAAGGTTCCCGTGATCGAGGTTCCCGCCCTGAAGGAATGGCCCTTCGGCTATGGAGTGGTCGAGGCGGGCGAGAGGGGTTGGGCCTTCAACCTCCGACCGATCACCGACCAAAGGCTAGTGGAAGAGGCCAGCCCCCGGGGCAGTCTCCTGTTCCGCCGCTACGCCCGGGGGCCCGACGAGGCCCGGGCGTTTCGCTCCCCCGCCTGAGCTTGCCGGGACTGCCTCCAAGCTCTTGCACCAGGGATCGGAGCGCCTCCGCCCTCCGGGCAACGACGACCACCCTTGCTCTCCTGCCCGCCAGGATCTTGGCGACCTCCCGGCCGAACCCGCTGGAGGCTCCCGTGATCGGGACGGTCTCTGGGTCCCATCGCATCCATCGACTCCAAGCCCTGCATGCTCGGTGGGCGTCATACATCCGCGAGGGCTAGGCTCGTGGCCGTGAGCACCTTTATCCATCTGACTCGCCACGCCGAGGTCCACAACCCGGCCAACACCTGGTACGGACGGCTCGAGGGATTCTCACTCTCGGAGCGTGGGGCCGGTCAGGCGGCCGCCCTGGCTCGGTACTTTATCTCCCGGCGCGTGTCCGCGGTCTATTGCAGCCCTCTCACCCGAGCGATGCAGACCGGGACCGATATCGCCCGGGCCCTGGACCTCGAGGTGATCGAGGAGCCGGACCTCATCGAAGGAGCGACCTATCTCGAGGGCAAGGTCATGGATCGGGTCCTCCTGGATCCGCGCAACCTCCGCTATTTCCTCAACCCCCTGCGCCCGAGCTGGGGTGAGCCGTATCAGGAGATCGCCACCCGGATGCTTCGAGCGATCGACCGGATGTGCCGAATCCATCCGGGCGAGGAAGTGGTCGCCGTCTCGCACATGACCCCGATAATGGTGGCCCGCCTGCGAGTCGAGCGAAGATGGCGACGGCCCTGGATGGCGGGAATCGAGTGTCATCTCGCTTCGGTGACGACGCTGGAGTTGGAAGACGACCGCCATGTCAGCACCCGCTACGAGCAAGTCGGAACCCTGGCCCCCTGAGCGAACCCCCCTACTCCACCGGATAGCCCCGCCTGGCCCAATCCATAAAACCTCCCCGCATCGAGACCACATTGCGGTAGCCGAGCTTCTGGAGGGTGTCGGCGGCCAGCAGCGATCGCTCTCCCCGGGCGCAATAGGCGATGACGAGCGTTTCTTGCCCGGAGGTGAGCGCGGGATCGGCGCCGGGCGAGGCGGGGTCGGCCCGGGCTTGCAGCATCCCGAGCGGCACATGAAGGACCCCGGGAACATGCCCCCGCGCCCACTCCTGAGGCTCTCGCACGTCCACCAGGATGGCCGCCTCATCGTGGTTAAGGGCCTCTTTGGCCTCTTCCGTGGAGACCTCGCGGACCCTGGTCCGCGCCTCCTCGACCCTGCGCTGGAACGGATTCTCATAAGGGAGTCGCATCATTTCCACCTCCTCTGCTCCGACGCTATATTCCCCCAAGTGATCTTCTTTCGCTGCGGCGCCGGCTTGATGGCGATCAAACAGGGCGACCACGCCCACCTCGCCGCCACCTTCGCCGAGAGCTGGGGTAACTCTCGCGCCTTCCGCCCCGAGCCATGGCAGCCGGTCGTGCTGGCGACCAGGCGTCATGACGACGGATGGCTCGAATGGGATGGCGCTCCCACCCTTGACGACCGGGGGCGGCCCCTCGACTTTCTCACCATCCCGGTCGCCGACCGCCTCGAGATCTATCGCCGGGGGATCGAGATGGTGGCGTCAGAAGACCTCCACGCCGGCCTTCTGACCTCCCTGCATCTGACCGGCCTTCTCGTCGGCGGATACGAGCCGGGGACACCGGCAGCCCTTGACTCCTTCGGAGCGCGGGACCGCCCGATCACCGAGCAGTTCCTGGCGGAGCAGGAGCGATGGAGAGCCCGGATCCGGGAGAAGATGGGTGAGCTGTCCCAGCTTCATGACCAGTATCGGCTGGTCAAGTTCTGCGACTTCCTCTCGCTCACCCTCTGCATGACCCCACCATCCGAGCCGAGACCGCATCACTTCCCTTTCGTTCCCCTGGCCCCCGGGAAGGCCCTCTCCACCCTGGACCTCAAACCGGGCGTCGACGGCCACCTGGCGCTGAATCCCTATCCCTTCACGCAGCCCACGCTGGGGGCGGAGGTGGCCGCGCGAAGGTTGCCCTCAACCTCCTTCGAGAGCGAGACGGCCTACCGCCGGGCCCTCGAGAACGCCCCCATCGAGAAGCTGCGCTTCGTCCTCTCCCCCACCTAGCGAAGGGGCGCCTCAGATGAAGTGGAGATCGGTCTCGAGGTCCTCCACGGGAGCGGCACAGGTCGGGCAATACCATCGGGACTCCAGGGCGGTCCCGCAGGCGGCATGGCGGGGGCTCTGGGCCAACTCGGAATGCTCGGCCGCCCAGCCGCCGAGCAGCCGGAGCGCCCCGGCCAGACCCTGCCCTCGCCCGGTCAGCTCGTAGATGAGCCGGGGCGGGCGTTGAGAGTAGGGGCGAACCACCACCAGGGCCTCGCGCTCCAGGTGCTTCAACCGCTGCGACAAGATATTGGGCGCGATCCCCGGCACCTGCTCCAAAAGGTCCTTGAAGCGCCTCGCCTGGGGAAGCAGCGCTTCGATCAGAAGCAGCGTCCAGCGATCCCCCACCCGGGAGACCGCCTCCGCAAGCGGGGAAGGAGCCGGCGACTCTTGCACTCTCCCATCGTATCGGTCTTGACTTCGAGGGTTCGTACCCAACCGGCCCATGCAATCCGGTGCTACCTGGCAGCGGTGCTCCCTCGAATCTCCGACTTCACCTCGCCGGAGATTAATGGTAACTTGCTATTTACAAGTCTCTATCCAGGAGGACAGCATGGAGATATTGGAACAGCTTCAGCAGGCAGTGAAGCGGGGGGCCGAGGAGGTCGGGCCGTCGGTCGTCGGGGTCGGCGGGGGTTGGGGTCTCGGCTCGGGGGTGGTCATCGCCCCGGGAGCGGTGCTCACCAACGCCCACAACCTTCGGGGAAACCAACAAATCACGGTGGTCACGGCCCCCGGGCGCACGACCGCTGGTCGTGTGCTGGGCGTGGACGCCGAGGGCGATATCGCGGTCCTGGGCATCGAGGAAGCCTCGCCCCCGATCGCATGGGGAACCGAAGAGCTGCGGGTGGGGATCGGAACCCCGGTGCTCGCGCTGGCGAATCCGGGAGGCAGGGGGCTGCGGGTTACCTTCGGGCTCGTATCCGCACTCGACCTCACCTTTCGAGGCCCCCGCGGCCGGCGGATCACCGGCAGCATCGAGCACACCGCTCACCTGCCTCCCGGCTCGTCGGGGGGCCCCATCGTGGATCTCGGAGGCAACCTTCTCGGACTGAACACCCACCGCTTGGGTGAAGGCTTCTACCTCGCGATCCCGGCCGATCCCGCTCTCCGGGAACGGGTCGACGCCCTGGTGGAGGGAAAGAGCCCCTTCCGGGCCCGCCTTGGAATCGGAATCGTGCCCTCTCGGACGGCGCAGGAGCTGCGGCGGGCGGTGGGATTGCCCGAGTGCGAGGGGGTGCTCGTGCGAGTCGTGGAGGAGGGAGGGCCAGGAGCGGGCGCGGGGCTGGCGCAGGGAGATCTGATCTTCGAGGCGGGCGGCCGGCCCGTGACGGAGATCGACCACCTCCACCAGGCGCTCGAAGGGGTCCAGCCGGGCGGCTCCCTGGAGCTGAGAGTCCTGCGGGGCACGGAGGAGCGGACAGTCACCATCACCCTGGGTAGCTGAACTGCAGGATCTTCCCTCTCCAGTCGCGGGTGGTCCAAGAATATGGTCTATGGGAGATCTCCTGCTCGGGATAGACGTGGGAACCAGCAACATAAAGGCTCTCCTGGCGGACCGTGACGGCCGGGAGCTTCAAGTCACTTCCGCTCCGACCCCCTTCGGATCGGGCGCCGCCGCCACCGAGATGACGGTCGAGGCCCTGGGGTCCGCGGTGGCGAAGGTCCTGGCGGCCCTGGGACCGGCGCGGGCCCGGGTGGCGGGGGTGGGCATCGCCGGCATGGCCGAGTGCGGCGCCCCCTTCGACGCCGCCCGGCAGGCGCTCGGCCCGGTGATCGCCTGGCACGACCCTCGAGGAGAGGAGATCGTGGCACGCTTGCGGGAGCGGTTTGGGGACGAACTGAACCGCCGCATCGGACAGCCCATCCGCACCGTCTCCTCCGTCGCGAAGCTCGGGTGGCTGATCGGGCAGGGATGCGGGAGACCCCGGCGCTGGCTGGGCGTTCCCGAGCTCTGCCTCTGGCGCCTGAGTGGGGAGGAGGCCACCGAGCACTCCCTGGCGGCCCGCACCGGATGCTACGACGTCATCGAGCGGCGCTTCCTCCCCGAGGTGGCTTCCGCCGCCGGGTTGGCCGTTGAGGTCTTCCCCCCGGTCCGCAGAGCCGGGGACGCCATGGGCGCCGTGACCGAAGCCGGAGCGGCATGGTCGGGGCTCCCCGAAGGAGCTCCCGTTACCCTGGCCGGCCACGATCACCCCGCCGCGGCCGAGGGCGCCGGAGCGAGCCCCGGCGACATCGTGAACTCGGTCGGAACCGCCGAGACCGTGCTCCGCCACCTTCCCCGGGCCCCCGACATCAAGGAGGCTCTGGCGTGGCGGGTGGCCATCACCCTTCGCCCGGGGGGGCGAGAA
>JBOGWM010000160.1:0-6916 GCA_050693695.1 Actinomycetota bacterium | reverse complement strand
CTAGCGCTCTTCAGGGATGGCCGGGAGATTCCCTGCGCCTCTTCCACCTTCGGTAGGTCTCTCGGCCCAGGGCTCCAACGATCGGAGTCCCCAGGATCCACTGCCAATTATTGGCCAGGAATGTCCGGATTGCCAGAGGTCTATTGACTTGTACTCGGATAATTCTTTCAATCGAGCAATTGCTTCGTGGGTCCCTCCCGCCCGGAGTCTGTACCTGGATGTTGACGCATAGGATCAGGGAGTGAGGACCCGACTGCTTCGGCTCCACGTTCCACTTCCAGGAAGTGACTTCCTCTCCCAGGAGGCGCTGGGTCGCCGGAGTGATCTCATCGATCTCAAATGCTCGGAATCCGCGCAGAGTGACCTCGAGGACATCTGTCACCTCGATCCTGTCGATGTCGGGCCTGCCCCGTCCCGTCAGGCCCGACCTGAGCTGTTTCTTCACAGCCTCCGTCAGGTCCTCGGCCAGGGCCCGCCGGATGTTCACCTCCACCCGTTCGACCTCTCCGATCCGCATCTCCCGAGAGGGGTTGAATGCCATGTATCCCGGGGCGATGCCGAACGCCGCGTTGACGGCGGTCTCCAGCTGCTTCTGGTCGGGAGGAAGGGGGCTGGACGTCGGCCGAGGACCGGGAGGCCTTCGCGCCCGGGCTATTTCCGGATCGGCTTTCGGAGTGGGCTCCGGACCGGTTGCCTCAAGCACTCCTTCGCTCAAGGCGAGGAGCCGGCAACGATTTTCCGGCAACGGCTGCTCCTGCGTCACCGTGATTCTGAATAAGGAATTCGTCGAGAATTCCTGCTCCGTGTCGCAGTGTTGGCAGGCGCGAAAGGTGTAGGAGCCGGGTGGACGGTCCGGGACGGTGAGACACGCCCCGAAGCGGCCCTCGCTGTCCGCCGTCAGATCAAAGATGGGAGAGCTGTCGTCTTCGTCAAAAAAGAGTCTGACCTTGCTCGACGGATCCCAATTCGCGCCGTTTGCTTCCACCCGGGTACCGATCCTTCCCTCGTCCGGGCGAAGTTCGAGGACGGGCAGCTCGGACGCACTCGGGCTCGGGGATGGGTTCGGGGAGGACGGTGTGACCGACGGGGTGGGAGTCGCGGCCACCGACGCCGACGCCCCGGCGCTGTCTATCCGACCCGGCTGCAAGAAGAGCAACAGGATGATCGGGACGAGGCGCATCCTTGTCCCATGCAAACTATCAACTCATTTCCTTGAAACATCTTTGTGTCTAATTATACGTTTAGATGCGGGAGGCGACCACCCTCGCTCCCCAGCAGGTTGCGGAGAGGCTGAAGGCGCTCGTGGCTGTCCCCGCTTCGAACATAGAGGAACAAGTGTCCCTCATCTTCGAACAGGTCACAAGCTCCCCCCGCGACCCGGGAGGCAGATCCGGCCCTGGGATTCCCCTTCGGCAAGAAGCCGGTCGGGAGGGACACGACTTGACCGTGTCGCCGAATCCCGAAGAGATCCGCCGAGAGATTCAGCGGACGCAGGCCAGGCTGGGTGAGAAGGTCGAAGCCCTTGCATATCAGCGTCCCCGGCCTCCCGCTACCTCGGATAGCCGGGAGCCCGGGGGCGTCCGGGTTCCGTTCCGCTTGGTCGGGCCGCGTCCGTTAGTGGTGGTGGGTGGCGTGGAGCATGGCGCTCAGCTTCTCGCCCCAGCCCTGGTGCTCGGAGATGAGATGGTGGGTGATCCCATCCAGCAGCTCGGGATCGGCGTCAGCGGAAGCCGAGAGCGCCAGCCAGGCCCCCACCACCGCTCCGTAGCTCTCCCAGGCTTGCCGCAGCGACTCCCACGCTTCCTCGGTTACGTCCACGAAGTCCCCCCCGGTCGTCCGTCTCGAGAGCCCCCTCGGCCCATGCTTCGCGAGAGGGAGATTCCGCCTGCCCGCCCAAGGCTTGCCAACGAGGCTGCTCATGCTTTTATTCCGGGTGCTGACGGAGGCCCCCGGGCCGACGTGCTCGACGAGCTGCCCGTCCCGGCAGATCAGAAGCTCTCCGGTTCCTCTCAGGTCCTCGACTCGAAGACCGCCCGGGCCTTCTCTTTTATGAGGCTGAGAGAGCGTCTGTAGATAGCATCGGCGCCGGCAGCCGAGTGTCCGATCGCCGTGATGCCGGTCTGCCCGAATTCGGGGAGGGCGCTCATCATGTGGAAGACCACGCCGGTCAGATCCGCGTGGTCAAAGTGAATCCGCTCTTGCGCCGCAAGGTCGAAGAGGTCCTCCGGGGTGAGCCTGCGGTACAGGGGGGATTCCACATGGTCGTTCGCCACGAGAAACTTCAGGCCGCCCGCGGGCGTGACGAAGATGCCCTCCTCCGGCAGGTAGCGGCCGCCGGTAAGAAGCTGGAGGGTGAGAAAGGGATGGGTGGTGCCCCCGAGGCGCAGGTTTATCTCGATAGCATATCGTTGCCAGGTTCGCTCGGGCGATCGGGCGACCACGAAATCCACGGCCGCCCGGCCGATGACGCCCTCTCGGGCCAGGCGGCGCGCCACTTTCTCGGCGTCGGTCGTGATGGCGAGGGCGTACTCGGGGTTGGCGGGGAAGCGGCAGCCGACGTAGGTCTGCCCGTCCTTGCCTCCAAGGAGCTGATCGTGGGTGGAGAGCATCTGGACCTCCCCCGCCGGCGTGATCCGGAACTGTACGCTGGGGCTTCGAACCTCTCCCAGAATGCGTTCCTCCACCACCCCGCCGTCGTCCGCAAGCTCGGCGTTGTAGGGATCCAGGGACGACCCGAGGGCCTCTCGAAGCCTCCGCTCGATCTCCGGGCGCTCCTCGGAAGCACCGGCGGGCGGAAGCTCACTCAGTCTCAGGGCAAGATTACCGAGGCCGCTTGCTCCCGCATTCGTCTTCACGAGCACCTCTTCGAGGTCGGGCTTTTCCTGTCGCATCCTGGCGACGCAGCCGGCCGCTCCCGAGATGGATCGCACGTTCTCGTAGCCGAGCGGGTGAGGGACGGCCTCCTCGGCGAACAGCCTTCGGCCCCCGCTCTTGGTACCGAGGGGCAGGAACTTCGGGTGCGCTCCGAAGACCGGAATCTGAAGGCGCACGGCGAGGTCGCGCTCGAGATCGGTGGTGACGAACGGGAGGATGTACGCGCGCCGGGGATCGCCGATCAGCATGCGCAGGTGAGCCAGGAGCCGGGGCCGCTCGAGGAGCTTCTGCGTGAGCGGGCGAAGCGTGGCGTCGAGGGGCGAGACGAGAGCGAGGCGCCGGCGAGCTTGGCTCGCGATGCCCGCCGGCAGCAGGCGCAGGTAATAGTCGGCGATGCCGGGGCGGACCGGCTCGGACGTCACATAGATCACCCGGTTCCCGGGATGGCGAAGCAGCAGGAGCAGGATGAGGAAGCGCTCCTCGTAGTGATGGATCCCCGGCATCTTGGTGAGTACCCGGTCGAGGCTCACCGAGGGGACGATGACGATCGTCTGAGAGCCCGGGCTCACCTCGTGCTTCGCTCGCCAGATCCCGGGCAGCCGAGCCTGGAGCGCCTCGAAGGCGTCGTCCGGGTTCTCGTGCGAGTCGGCTCTTGGTAGGTCCAAACCCTTCCTATCTTGTCGGATCCAACACTATCGGGAGCGCTTCTCCGCCCCTCCCGGCTGGTCATCTCGATGGACCTTGATGAAGGAGAACTTGCCGTCTCCTTCGAGGATGCCAAAACGGATCTCGCTCAGGGAGGCGATCCCCTGCTCTCGGGCGGCGCCCAGCACCTCCTCCTCCCCCAGCCTCTCGACCTTGAGGACCTCCTCGGAGATCCGGCCGTCGCGCACAACGATGGTGGGAATCCCCTCCACGAGCCCGCGGATCCTTTTCCACCTGAAGGATAGGTAGGACGACACCAGGATCCAGAACCCGAGGGTCCCCACGGACGAGGGGTCCGGGCCGAAGCCGTTCCCATCGAAGATCTCGAGATAGGAGGAGCTTGCGGCAAGCGTCACCGGCCCCATGAAGCCGCCGGGACGCCGGACCTCGACCGACCAGGGAGTGACCAGCCCCGGTCGAGAGACACTCGCATACATGACGCGCAGCGCGTAGCCGCTCTCCAGGCCTCCGACGAGCCCCGGCCTGGTTGATACCCGGGATTTCTTTGCCCTCAAACTCGGCTATGGTGTGTCGGTGGGCTCTTCGCCGATCTCCCTGGTCGAGTTTCCCGCCGACGATGCGGAGCGCGCCCGCCGATTCTGGACAGGGCTTCTGGGCTCGGTGTTCGAGACCAGGACGCAGAGCGAGGGCACGGGATGGCAAACACGCGTGGGGGCAGCCGAGCTGGGGATCCACCCTCGCGGTCCGGGGCCGGGCGACCGCTTCTCGCTGGCCTATTTCGCAGTCGCCGATCTGGAGGGCGCCCTCGCCCGTGTCGTGTCCCTCGGGGGAAGCGTCATCCACCCCGGCGAGCGCTGGGCGGTCTGCCGGGACTCGGAGGGCAGTCCCTTCGGATTGATGGCGGAGCCCCTATCCCCCGCTTAGTTAGAGGATGGGGGGGAGGGGGTTTGATTTCATCAAGCTAGGCGGACCCATGCGGCAACCGAAGGCACGCCTCCATCGTCGACGAGAAACAGCATGTACCAGCCGGGCGGAGCCAGCACGCTCGCCGATTGGTTGCGCGAGGCGGGATCCGCGAGGCCGTGAATCGGGACCACCTGGAATGGGTCCCTGGTGGCATCCACCAGGCAGGGGCCAAGGGGGCTGGCATCGTCCATCCTGCCTCCGGAGAAAAAGATCCGACCGTCGGCCATCAAGAAGAGGTGGGCATACAGCGCAAGCGCGGGGAAACCGTGAGGCGCGTGCAACAGCTTCCAGGAGTCCGTGCCCGGTGAATAGATTTCGAGGTCGGGGTTCGTGGCGCCGTTCGCTTCGAGCAACCCGCTGGCGGCCAAGACCCTTCCGTCTCCGAGATTGACCAGGGTCGGGTACCAGCGTCCGTGGGCCATCGCCGCCAGCAGCTTCCACTGTTGCGCCGAGGGGTCGAACACGCACACGTCTCGAGTTCCGAGAAAGCCGTGGCCGCCACCGGGATAGTCGAGAGTTCCCCCCGCGGTCAGCAGCCTGCCGTCGGCGAGGAAGGCGTGGCCGCAGCAGAAGAAGTCAATGACCCGGCGCGTAGCGTCTCGGGATGAAAGAAGCCGCCCTGGCCATTGCTTGGCTCGACGGCCGGATCCCAGACCACGCTCGTCCAGATGCCCTTGGTCTCCTTGCCGAAGTCGGGACTCTTGAAGCGCACCTTGGAGCTGCCGGACCCGGCGAAGAACAGGACCTTTCCCGCCCCCAGGGTGGCGCATGAACCGCCAGCACCTCGGAGAGATATGGGAGCAGCCGCCACTCTCCTTCGGTCTGGGGGTCGCCCGCCCGCTCGGGCACCCGGAAATCTGCGGTATTGGCTCCGTCGGGGCTGTCGACTGAGAGCGCGATCAACCGCCGTCCGTCGTCCAGATTCCCGGCGGCGATCCCGGCGGCGATCCCGGCGCCTTGATTCTCCCAAGAGAACCATCCCGGGACGCCGAGCCAGGACGTCCATCCACCGCCGATAGCGCCGTCCACCTGCAGCTTCTTGCCGACCTTGTAGAAGGCCTGATTCTGCCCTGGAGGATTATCGACTTGGAGCACCACCATCTCCAGAACCCCGTCGCCGTCCAGGTCCATCACAGCCAGGGCCGCTCCCTGGTTCTCGTGGGGAAACCAGTCGGGGACCTGTTTCCACTCGCCCATGGTCCGCCTCCTCGTATCTTCGTCCGGTGACTTCTCCAGGTTATCTACCCGGTCCGGCTTGCAACCCCCGAAAGTCGGAGCGGCGAGGCAACGTTGGATGAAGAGCTGAAATCTCCTGACCCGGGTCCGGCCGGGGGTTCGGATGTCGTACCCTCTGACTATCGTTTCTGGAATGGAACCGGGAGGTGATCCATGGCGACCCAGCCGAAGACCATCTACACCTACGCCGACCTGGAGACCTTCCCCGAGGACAACCTCCGGCGGGAGATCATCGACGGGGAGCTCATCGTGACGGCCTCCCCGGTCGTCCAGCACCAGCGCGTGGTGGTCGCGTTCATCATGGCGTTCGGTCAGTACGCCCGCCAGCATGGAGGAGAGGTCCTCCCGGCTCCCATGGACGTGTTCTTCGACGACGTCAACGTGGTGGAGCCCGACGTCCTCTTCGTTCGAGCGGACCATCTGGAGCGGGTGGAGAAGAAGTTCATCCGCTCCGCTCCCGATATCGTCGTGGAGGTGTCCTCACCCTCGACCCGGCGCCTGGAGCTGGTGCGCAAGCGGAACCTCTACGAGCGCTTCGGCGTGGCCGAATACTGGTACGTGGATCTGGAGGCGGACCGGCTGGAGGTCTACCGGCTGGCGGAGGGACGCTATGGGGCGCCCCGGATCCTGGAGCGGGGGGAGCGGCTCGAGTCCCTGGAGGTTCCCGGCTTCTCGATCCCGGTCGAGGAGGTCATCGGCGCCTCCGAGGAGGAATAGAGCCGGAGAGGAGGCCGCGGGAGTCGGGGCCCGTCCGGCGGGGGGTCCGGATGTCGTACCCTCTGACTATCGTTTCTGGAATGGAACCGGGAGGTGAGCCATGGCGACCCAGCCGAAGACCATCTACACCTACGCCGACCTGGAGACCTTCCCCGAGGACAACCTCCGGCGGGAGATCATCGACGGGGAGCTCATCGTGACCGCCTCCCCGGTCACCCGGCACCAGGACGTGGTGGTCGCGTTCATCGTGGCGTTCTATCAGTACGCTCGCCAGCACGGCGGGAAAGTCTACCCGGCCCCCACGGACGTGTTCTTCGACGACGTCAACGTGGTGGAGCCCGACGTCCTCTTCGTTCGGGCGGACCATCTGGAGCGGGTGGAGAAGAAGTTCATCCGCTCCGCTCCCGATATCGTCGTGGAGGTGTCCTCACCCTCGACCCGGCGCCTGGAGCTGGTG
>JBOGWM010000159.1:0-10557 GCA_050693695.1 Actinomycetota bacterium | reverse complement strand
GTACCAGGCTCACTCCGCGGACGAGGGAGTCGAGGCCTTCACCGCCGAGGTGCTCGACATCTCGGCCGGGAGCGCTCAGGTGTTTCTCGTCGAGCTCGCCTCGAGGATCTGCGAGTCATTTCGCCGGGAGGTCCGCGAGCGCGACGTCCCGCTCCCGCCGGCCGTCACGCTGCAAAGGCGGCGAGGGGCATCTCGAGACCTGGCGACGCTCTTCATGGAGGCGTGCCGATCGGTCGGCATCGCCGCCCGCTATGTCAGCGGTTATCTCGATGATTATCCCCCGCGAGGACCTCGGCAGCTTCACGCGTGGGCGGACGTGTATCTGGCGGGCGTGGGCTGGCGCGGATACGACCCTTCGCAGGGCGTGGCGGTCGCCGACCACCACCTCGCGGTGGCCGCGGGAGCGACTCCGGGCGCCGCGGCTCCGGCACGGGGCGCCTTCCGGGGCTCGGGTGTGATCTCCTCTCTGGACATGCATATCGAGGTGGGAGTCACCAGGTCCGGCTCGGACCGAAAGACACCGGACGCCACCGACCCGAACTCTCCTTGAGGGAGAAGGTCGCGCGGCCCTCGGGTTGGGTACAGCTCACTCCGCCGGCCGGGGCTCATTCCGCAAGCTCGCAAGGGGGAGACCGCATGGACTCGACGAGCATCATGAGAGGCGCCGTGGAGATCTTCCCCTCGGCGCCGGGGATACGTTCGCGGCCGCCTTCGGGCTGGCGCTGGCCGCCGGAGCGACGACACCTTCCGCGGCCGAGCTCGCCTCGGCCGCGGCCTCGGTCGTCGTGAGAGCATCCCGCACGGTGGTATGCTCGGCGGCCGAGCTGGGATGCCAGCTCGGGCAGCGGGCAAAGTTCGTAGGCGATTGGGGGAGCTGGCGGCTCGCCTGGAGCTCGCCCACAAGCGCGGGCAGCGCATCGCGTTCACGAATGGCTGCTTCGACATCCTGCACCGAGGACATGTGAGCTATCTCAGCCGTACGAAGGCGCTCGCAGACATCTTCGCCAAGGGCGGCGACTACAACCGGGAGCTGCTTCCGGAGGCGGCCGCCGTCGAGGAGCTCGGCGGCTCAGGACCTGCGGCGAAAGAAGCTCCAACCGCCGGGGCCGACTCCTGCCGCCAGAACCAGCAAAACGATCCCCCAGATGATGTCACCGCCGAAGAGCCGCACGATGCCGAAGATTGCCAGGATGACCGCAAGAATCCAGAGCACGAAACCCATTGACCTTCCTTCCTCTTACTGTTTCACCTTCTTGCACGCTTCAGTATCGCGGGCCACTTCGGGCCAGTCCTCAATCAGTAAACCCTACTCGGCCCGATCCAGCTTGGAGGGCCTCGTCATCCCCTCTGTTCGACTGGTTAAAGAGCAATCCCCCGGAATTCGACGGCTCAAACCACCGGATACGGCTAATCTTATCCTCTCTCTGAAGAGTCGCAAGCGCTTTTCCGGCCCTCGAATGGCCCACGCCGGCATCTTCCACCAGCTCGACGGCGGTTTCGGGTCGACCGGCGGTGGTCGAGATCGGCCGGGGTCCGGACGCAGTTCCGGACCGAGTTTCCCTCGGGCCTGGGAGGGTTGACACCTGGGCCGAACACGTGTACCCTTACGTCTCTGGCTACGAACGTATGTTCGATCAAGGTGAGCCATGAGCAAGCGGTACGACGAGCCGATCGAGGTGGAGATTGAGACGGGGAAAGCCGATGGCCTTCGGGAAGCAGTGGAAAACGAAAAGGGAGCGTACCTGCCTGGGCCAACGCTTCTGGCTTTCCACTGGCGGGAGCGTCGCTACCGCATCGACCGTCTTCTCAAGTACTGGCGGGTGGCGAAAGAAAGTGAGGCTCCAGAAAGATTCAGGGAATATTTCCGAGTTGAGGCTGAGGACGGTATCTACGATCTTCGCCTTGACCGGGTTCCCCCCGAGCGTGCCACCCATCCGGCAGGAAAGCCGCGATGGCGGCTGGTAAGGGTGTGGGACTGATGTAGGAGACCATTGACCGGGTGCTCGGAGCACTGATTCATGCGCCCCCGCTTCGGGTACCCGGTCTTCTCCCCTGGGGGCGGGGGAGCTCCGGGGGTTCGGGGTAGCATCGTGCCCAGGCACCCGGGGGAGGCGCTGAGCCGCATACCCCGGTTGTGCGCGAACCCTCGAAATCAAAGGTGGATGGGAAACGCGCCCGGAGAGCACCCGGCGGCCTTTGTACATCTCCACGTCCACTCCCGGTACTCTCTCCGGGAGGGGGCGGCTCGGGTAGAGGATCTCGCCCGGCGAGCCGGCGAGATGGGAATGGAAGCCCTCGCCTTGACCGACCACGACGGGATGTACGGGGCAGTGCGCTTCACCCTGGCGTGCAGGCAGGGGTTCGCCCCATCCTCGGCGCCGAGCTGGAGTGGGACGAGGGATACCACGTGGTGCTCTTGGCCAAGGACGCTGCGGGCTGGGCGAACCTTTGCCGCCTGGTCACGGAGATGCACCTGGACACCAGGGCCCAGTCCCTTCCCCCCGGCGGGCGTCCGCGCACCAGCTTTGGGGCGATCACCCGGTGTTCCGAGGGACTGGTGGCGCTGTCGGGATGCCGACGAGGCGAGGTGCCGTGGCTCATATCCAGGGACCGGATGAGAGAGGCCGAGGCGGCAGCCCGCCGATGGCTGGAGGTTTTCGGCCGGGAGAGCTTCGCGATCGAGCTCTCCAACCACCTCCTCGAAGACGACTCCCTGCGGAATCGGAGGCTTTCAGAGCTCGCGCGCAACCTGGGGATCCGCACGGTGGCCACCAACAACGTCCATTACGTGGAGCGCTCGGACTGGGTGATCCACGAAGTGCTCGACTGCATCCGGCGCATCGTGGCCCTGAGCCCCGCCACCGCCGCCCGGGGCAATAGCGAGCTCTGGCTCAAGGACGCCTCGGAGATGAGGTCCTTGCACGCGCCGGAGGCGGTGGCGGGCAGCCGATGGCTGGCGGAGCGCTGCGGTTATCAGCTTCCCCTGGGTCGGTTCCACTTTCCGGATCCGCCGTCTGGCGGGGGCCCGGACGCCTCCCGGACCGCTTCATCCACGGAAGTCCTGGCCCGGCGCGCGCAGGAGGGCCTCCGCCGCCGCTACCCTGCGGTGAGCGCCAAGATCGACCAACGGCTGCAAAAAGAGCTCAGGCTGATTCGCCGGAGCGGGTTCTGTGGCTACTTTCTGGTGGTCGCGGACATCGTCGATCATGCCAAGGGGGTCCTTGGGCTGCGCTGCGCCTGCCGGGGGAGCGCCGGGCTCGCTGGTGGCGTACGCTCTCGGCATCTCCGAGGTCGATCCCATCCGCCACGACCTGGTCTTCGAGCGATTCATGAACGAGCACCGCCGGGAGATCCCCGACATCGACCTGGACTTCGAGTCGGCCCGGCGGGAGGAGGTAAACGCCTACATCCTGAAGACCTACCCGGGGCGCTCCGCCATGGTGTCGATGATGGAGACGTTCCGGGCCCGTGGGGCGCTGCGGGAGGTGGGCAAAGCTCTGGGGCTCCCCGAAAGCGAGGTCGACGCGGTGGCCAGGGCCTTCCCTCACATCTCGGCCGCGGCCATCCCCCGGGCGCTCGACGCCCTGCCCGAGCTCGCCGGAATGGGGCTGGGCGCCTCCCGGCTCGAGACGCTCTTCGACCTCGCCGCCCGGCTCGACGGCTACCCGCGACACCTCGCCCTCCATCCCTCGGCGGTCATCCTCTCCGACATCGCCCTCGCCGATCTCATGCCGATGCAGCGCTCCTACGGGGGCTTTTTGATGTCGCAGTTCGACAAGGACGACATCGAGGCCCTCGGCATCGCGAAACTGGACGTGCTGGGGGTGAGGATGCTCTCGGCGATGGCGCACACCCTGGATGAGATCGAGAGGGTGCGGGGGGTGCGCCCCGATCTGGAAGCGATCCCTCGCGACGACCCGGCGACCTTCGATCTGATCCGCGACTCCGCCACCCTGGGGTGCTTCCAGATCGAATCCCCGGGACAGCAGGAGCTGCTGGGGAAATTCCAGCCCGACCGCTTCGAGGACCTCATCATCGATATCTCGCTTTTCCGCCCCGGACCGGTCCGCTCCGATATGGTGACTCCCTTCCTCGAACGGGGCTGACCCCGATCACCTATCCCCATCCATCGCTGCAGCCGATCCTGGCGGAGACCCACGGGGTGATCGTGTACCACGAGCAGGTGATGCGGGTGATCGCAGTCCTCACCGGGGCCGACCTCGGTGAGGCCGACCGGATCCGCCGCCTTCTCGATGACGATGCCGCCACGGACGAGATCGCCGAGGAGCTGATCGAGCGGACGGTCGAGCGCGGGTGGAGGAGAGGCTAGACCGAGAGGGTCTGGACAGAGGTGCTCGCTTTTGCCTCCTTCGGCTTTTGCAAGGCCCATGCCGCGGCCTTCGCAGTGCCCACCTATCAGTCGGCCTGGCTGAAGGCCCATTACCCGGCGGAGTTCTATGGAGGAGTCTTGAGCCATGAGCCGGGGATGTATCCGAGGCGGGCGATCCTGGCCGATGCCCGCAGGCGCGGCATCCCGATCCTACCCGTGGACGTGAACCGTTCCTTTCCCGATTATCGAGTGGAGCCAATAGATTCAAGCTCAACTTTAGATTTGGGCATCCGGCTGGGCCTGAAGGATGTGAAGGGCGCTTCGTCGGCCGAGATCGAAAGCATCGTCTCGCGCCGCCCGTGGCACAGCTTTGGAGACTTCTGCCGGCGCGCCGAGGTCTCCCGCCCGGTGGTCGAGGCGTTGGTACATTGTGGAGCTTTTGATCATCTCAAGGGCAAACGGTCCCGGCGAGAGCTGTGGTGGATGCTCCAGGAGGCCTGGTCCGAGCGGAAGCGCTCTCGCGCCGGGCAGCTCTGGCTGAACCTTGACCTCGCGGAGCAGGTGCGGCTCCCCGGCATCGATGATTACAACGCCCGAGAACGGGTGGAGGCCGAGCTGGAGATCCTGGGGCTGACGCCTCCGGTCACATCCTCTCCTTCTATCGGAAGGAGCTGGAGGCGCTGGGGTGGATCCCGGCTGCCGAGCCCCCTCGGGGAGGTCTCCCGTGTGCCTCCGATGACGCTCGAGCGGGCACTCGGGTCCGTGGGACTTCGGGTCGCCCGGCTCGCCGCCGGCCGTGACGATCGACCGATGACAGCCGGCGCCCGGCTCAACTCTCTGGGAGCGGAGGAGACCTTCGAGCAGGACCTCATCACGACGGCCCGGATGCGGCGGGCGCTGCTCGGCCTTTCGGATCGGGCGGCGTCGAGGTTGAGGGCCCGGAGAATCAGCGGGCAAACTCTAACCGTCAAGGTTCGCTTCGCCAATTTCATCACCGTGACCCGGTCCCGGACTCTCGATCATGAGTGCGCTTCGCCTCATTTCTGGATAACGAGTGATCTTAGGAGAGCTTCTCCCTGGATAAACTTTCAGAGAGACGCTTACCCGGCCTGGTTCGGCCTGGGGAACACTATAATTCCAGGACGCCTGGGAGGAAGGGACATGCCTCTTTCGGACCACGAGCAGCGGATTCTCCAAGAGATCGAGCGCCAGCTCTACCAGGAGGACCCAAAGTTTGCCCGGGGCGTCGCCAGCAAGGCCCTCAAAACCCAGGCGGTCCGCAATCTCCGACGGGGGCTCGCCCTCTTTCTCCTCGGGCTTCTCGTCCTCCTCGGATTCTTCATCCGGCCCGCAGTCGCTCTCGGCGTGCTCGCGTTCTTGCTGATGCTTTCGGGGGCGATCCTCGCTTACCACAACATCCGGCGCAACGCCGAGCACGTGCGGGTGCTCGGGGAGGGGTCTCCGCTCGCCCGATTCGTGGAGCGTGCGCAGCATCGCCTTCGCGAGCTCAGACGCCGCGAGGATTCTTAGCGAGGAAGGGCGGGCCGCGGCCGTGCCAAAACCGAGCCGCGACCGATCTGCACCGAACGAGGCGGCATCGCCGGTCCTCTTCGCCCCCGCTCCGGAGGCTTCCCACGCCGTCCGCAATCCGTCGACGACGACCGCGCGAAGAAATCTTTACGGGTCTTTAAAAAGTGGGGGCCTACGTCTTGTGCTCCACCCTGGTGGTTTGTTAGAAGAAGCACCTACTCTCAATGCACTTCCCCTGAACCCTAGCGGTGTACATTTCCTTTGAAAGGGTTACAGTGAACGGTTTCACAGTCCTTCAGGCATGTCGTTTTACGGGCTGCACACCGCATCAGCTCCGATATTGGGATCAAATCGGTCTGGTCAGGCCGAGCACCCAATCCACCGGGGGCCGCCCTGGGGTGAGGCGTCTTTATTCGTTTCGGGACCTCGTGGCGCTCCGAGTCGTACGGGCCCTGCTCGATGGAGGGATGTCCCTCCAGAGAGTCCGCCGAGCCTACAAGTATCTGCGGGACAAGGCCGGGCTCGAGGAGCACCTCGCCGAGGTGAAGCTCGTCACCGATGGACAGAGCATCTTCCGGGTGACCAAGACGGACGGCGAGATCCTCGACGCCCTCCGTCAGGGCCAGATGGCGTTCTTCCTCGCCATCGATGAGATCACCCGGAAGCTCGACCAGGGGGTGGCGGAGTTTCTTCGCGAACGAGAAGAGTTCGTCCAGACGCTTCGCGCCGCGGAGGATGCTCTGCTGGATGCACGACCTCGCGTCCGGCAAAGCTCCTAGAGACGGTGTCTCCACTCATCCCCGGCCAAAGCCGGGGATGAGTGGCCGCGGGCTCCGGTCGCCCTCGGCTTCATGCCGGAGGGCGCCCTCGGGCGCCCGGGGTTCCCGCTGCCATAGGGGGCCCATCGATTGGCGCCCCGTATACTCTTGTCAACCAGCTCATGGATGACGGGGTGACCGCTTGGGGAGATCGCTCGTTCTGAATGCCTCCTACGAGCCGCTGTGCGTGGTGTCGGCGCGGCGGGCGGTTGTCCTTGTGCTCAAGGCCAAAGCCGAGGTTATCGAAGCCGACGGGATTGCCTTTCGCTCCGAGAAGCTCTCCATGCCCGTCCCCTCCGTCGTGCGACTCAACTACTACGTCAACGTTTCCTATCGGGCGCGCGCCACGCTCTCGCGCCGGGCGGTGTTCATCCGGGACGCTTATGAGTGCCAGTACTGCGCGGCCCCGGCGGAGAATGTGGATCACGTGACTCCCCGTTCCCGAGGGGGGACCCACACCTGGGAGAACGTGGTGGCATCGTGCCGGAGATGCAACTCCAAGAAGGAGAACCGGCTTCCCGTGGAAGTGGGACTCAGCCTCCGCCGTCCCCCTCGGGCACCCCAAGACATCCACTTCCTCGTGGTCTCGGTTGGCAACCTGCATCCCACCTGGGAGCGCTACCTCAAGGGAGCAGCCGACTCGGGAACACCCGCCGCCTAGCCAGGATCTCTCCCGTGAACACCCGAGGTACCGGCGCTCAGCCGGGAAGCCCTGCCATCCCGACCTCCGCCCCCTCCGGGAGAGGAGGCACTCGCCCGGATGCCCGGCCCGGGGAGCCGAAGGGGGTCATGGCGGTGGTCTCCCGCCTGCTGCCCCCCGGCGCGCCTCCCATGGAGATCGAGGACGTGGTGCGAGAGGTGAAGTCGCATCATCCCAAGGCCGATGCCAAGGAGATCGTCCGAGCCTACGAGCTGGCCAGGATGGCCCACGAAGGCCAGCGACGCAAATCGGGAGAGCTGTTCATCGAGCACCCGGTGGGAGTGGCCCGGATCCTGGCAAGCCTCGGAATGGACGCCACCACGGTGGTGGCCGCCTTCCTGCATGACGTGGTGGAAGACACCGACCTCGGCCTCGACGATATCCGGAGCTCGTTCGGGGAGGAGGTCGCGGCCATCATCGATGGTTTGACCAAGATCGACAAGATCCGGTTCGGGAGCAGGGAGCAGGAGCAGGCCGGGAACCTCCGCAAGATGATCGTGGCGATGGCCAAGGACCTGCGAGTCCTGATCATCAAGCTGGCCGATCGCCTTCATAACATGCGGACGCTGCGGGGCCATGCGTCATTCAAACAAGAGGCGATCGCCACCGAGACCCTGGAGATCTACGCCCCCCTGGCGGACCGCCTGGGCATGCAAAAGATCAAGGCCGATCTGGAAGACCTTGCCTTTCGGACGCTGCATCCCAAGCGCTATTTCGAGATCGAGCAGATGGTCGCCCAGCGCCAGCCGGAGCGGGAGCAGTACCTGGAGCGAGTGGTCGAGCAGGTGCGGTTTCGGTTGCGACAGGCCCGGATCAAGGCGGAGGTCTCGGGGCGCCCCAAGCATTTCTATTCCATCTATCACAAGATGGTCGCCAGAAAGCGAGAGTTCTCCCAGATCTTCGACCTCATCGCCGTCCGTATCATCGTCGACAATATCCGGGACTGCTATGCGGCGGTGGGAGCGATTCACTCCCTGTGGAACCCCATTCCCGGGCGGTTCAAGGACTACATCGCCATGCCCAAGTTCAACCTCTACCGTTCCCTGCACACCACCGCGATAGGCCTGGAGGGCAAGCCCCTGGAGATCCAGATCCGGACCCGGGAGATGCATCGGGTGGCAGAGTGGGGCGTTGCGGCCCACTGGCGCTACAAGGAGGACATGGGGGCCAAGGGCAGCGACGAGCAGGCGGCCTGGATGCGACGGATGCTCGAGCTGCGTGAGACCGAGGACGACCGCGAGTTCTTGGACAGCGTCCGCCTTGACCTCTTCGCCGACGAGGTCTTCGTCTTCACGCCGAAGGGGGATGTGGTGTCGCTTCCCAAGGGAGCCACGCCGATCGATTTCGCCTTCGCCATCCACACCCAGGTCGGGTACGCGTGCACCGGGGCCCGGGTGGACGGGCGCCTGGTGCCCCTCGACTACCAGCTCTCCTCGGGGGAGACGGTCCAGATCGTCCTGGGCCGGGCCGCCGGTCCCAGCCGGGACTGGCTGAAGACGGTCATCACCCCGAGGGCGCGCACCAAGATTCGCCAGTGGTTCACCAAGGAGCGCCGGTCCGAGGCCATCGCGGAAGGCAAGGATGCCCTGACCAAGGCGATACGGCGGGCCGGCCTGCCTCTCCAGAGAATCCTCTCTGACGAGTCTCTCGATCGGGTCGCCGCCGAGTTGAAGTTTCCCGGCCTGGAGGCCCTCTGCGTCGGGCTGGGAGAGGGACGGGCATCGGTCCAGAGCGTCGTGGCCCGCCTCGTTCGCCAGCACACGCCGGTGGAGGCGGAAGAGGAGCCGCCTCGGCCCCAGCGGGTGCGCACGAAGGGCCGGCCCACCGAGGGGGTCCTCGTCCAGGGGACCGGGGATGTCATGGTCAAGCTGGCTCGATGTTGCATGCCCGTCCCCGGAGACGCCATCCTCGGGTTCGTCACGCGGGGGCGGGGAATCTCGGTGCACCGTCCCGAGTGCCCGAACATCAAGTACCTCTCCGAGGACGGCGCACGACTGGTGGAGGTGTTGTGGGACCCCCGGGCCTCCGGCCTGTTCCCGGTGTCCATCCAGGTCGAGGCGCTGGATCGCCCCAAGCTCCTGAGAGACGTGACCACCGCCATCTCGGACTTCTCTGTGAACATCACCTCCGCCACCTCCGCCACGGGTCGGGGTATCGCTCGCCTGCGCTTCACCTTCGAGCTGGCGGAGCCCTCCCAGCTCGACACCATCCTGGTGACCGTGCGACGGGTCGAAGCGGTGTATGACGCCTACCGCCTCACGCCCGGCTACCACCAGTAAGCAGGGGAAGGGCCTGCGTGCGCCTCGTGGTTCAGCGGGTCTCCTCTGCCTCCGTCGTGGTTGAGGGCGAGGTCATCGCCTCCATCGGTCCCGGCATGGTGGTCCTGGTGGGAGTGGGAGCCGATGACACCGCGGCCTCCGCCCTTCGCCTGGCTCAGAAGGTGGCGGATCTCAGGATCTTCCCCGACATCGAGGGGAAGATGAACCTGTCAGCGGCCCGGGTCGGGGGGGCGGTTCTCTGTGTCTCCCAGTTCACCCTTTACGGCGACGTCCGCAAGGGGCACCGCCCATCCTTCGTCCAGGCCGCCCGCCCCGAGCTTGCCCGGCCCATTTTCCAAGCGTTCGTCACCGAGCTCGGATCGAGCGGCCTCGAGGTTTCCCAGGGCCGTTTCCAGGCTCACATGGACGTTGCCCTCGTCAACGACGGGCCGGTGACCATCATCATGGAGGGTTAGAGTGCACCGGATGAGGACGCAGATGTGCGGGGATCTCCGGGCCAAGCATGCCGGTAAGGCCGTGCGCCTCGCGGGCTGGGTCCATCGCCGTCGGGATCACGGGGGTGTGATCTTCTTCGATCTCCGGGACCGTGAGGGCCTGGTTCAGGTGGTGCTTCACCCCGACGAGGCGCCCGAGGCCTACGGGGTGGCCGGGCGCATCCGGGCGGAGTTCGTGGTGTCGGTCTCGGGAGAGGTTCGCCTGCGCCCGCCCGGGACGATCAACCCCGGCCTCGACACGGGGGAGGTGGAGGTGGCCGCGGAGTCGATCGAGGTGTTGGCGGAAGCCGCGACTCCTCCCTTCCCCATCGAGGATCAGGTCGAGGCGGGGGAAGAAGCGCGGCTCCGGTACCGATATCTCGATCTGAGACGGCCGGAGATGCAGCATCTCCTCCGTCTCCGGCAC
>JBOGWM010000158.1:0-8027 GCA_050693695.1 Actinomycetota bacterium | reverse complement strand
ATGATTGCCTGTTGGATCCGGTCTCAGCCGAAGTGCTTCCAGCCGCTCGAGTGCTGGAGCGACTGATGGCATACCTGCGCCGGGGTTTGGAAGAAGCCGGGGACTGGGATGAGGTCGGTTGGCTCGTCGAGCAAACCAAGCGCGCGGGTACCTCGGCTCAACGTCAGCGCCGTGTCTTTGTCGAAACGCAGCGCCTCGAGAACGTCGTCGACCTTCTGGTGCAGGAAACCGGACTCGGCTGATGGGCGCTCCCGGAAAGCACGCAGGATGCCCTCACAGGAGCCCTCGGCTCGGGCGCGCCGCCCGGGTAGTATTGCCCTGGAATCGGGGAGGCGATCAACCGATCAACGGGGAGGACCGGTGCCCGCACAGCCGGAAGCGATGATCACCCCTTATCCGGACGGACCCTATCTGGTCAGGGGGACGTACAGGATCGTGGACCACCGTGGGCGCGAGATCGAGGTGACCCGCAGGACTGTCGCCCTTTGCCGCTGCGGGCGATCCCGCATCAAGCCCTGGTGCGACGGCAATCACAAGCGCTTCAAGTTCGATGACTCACCCCGGTCATCCTTCGTTGAGTCGCCTCCTCAAATCGACGAAACCCGGCCGTCCGTCGCCTGGGAGAGTCCTGCGTCCCTGAACGCCGGTCCGGAAGTGGAGACGCGGGTGGGGAAATGAGGCCGTGCTAGGACGCCGAGCTCCCGGTTGATCTGAGCGAAGACCTGTCGCAGCACCAGCAGTCGAGCAGGTATCTTGCGAACCGCGCGTCGGTCCCCGAGCAAGCCGAGGCTCCAAACAGGATGTCCCCGATCAGAGAAGGATCCTGCTTCGCCAGGCCGCCGGCGAGGTCGTGCAGGGCAATCATGTCGTGGATCGAATCCGCGACCACGTGCTCGTCGAAGAAGTCTGTGGCGTCGGGACCGCATCCAAGCCTGCGAAGACCCTCCGCGAACGATCTGTTGGACTGCGACGACGTCATCTCCGAGATCGCCAGGTGACCCACTGCGGCTCCTCTGAGCCGCCGATGTAGCCCGAACAGAGAGACGACATTGACGGTTGCGAGAGTCGCTCCGGGGATCAAGTCAAGATATGCGCCGTAACGGCCATCGAGGCCCATCGCTTCCATGGTGTTGCGGAACAGGACGGCATGCACGCGCTCCGCCCTTCCGCATCCGTACTCGTCGAACTCCACTTCCACCAAAGCAGCCTTGGCCTTACCCTCCAGGCGGCTTATGACCAACGATTGAGGATCCGCCTCCTTCAACTGATAGGCCGATCGGTGAATGACGAACTCCCTGAACTGAGCCAACGAGGCCCGGTCCTTCAGGTAGCCGGACAGCGGTGGCCCCGCCTCGGTCGCGATCCGGTTCAGCAGCGATATCACGCCTTGCGGATCCACCGACGCTTTGATCCGGAATCTCTCGCTCAGCGCGCATTCAAAGGCGTCTTCCAGCTCTCGGCGAAGGTTGAGCAGGGCAGGCTCCCACTCCCAACGTGGGTCCACGCCCCGAAAACCCCGGTAGTGGACCTCGTAACAAACATACAGAGCCAGGTGGAGATCGTCGTCTGACAGTGGGTCGCCTTCTACCGGGGGAATCAAGTCGAGCCCACCCGGACTGCCTTTCAGGGCCGGGAAGAGGCACTCGGTGAGGGGGCCCCTCGGGGACGGCAGGAGCGGCTCCCACGGTTGGGCCGACCTTGCAGTCGCCAGTCCAGGGGAAACGCTCACCGGATCGGACCCTTTCTCAAGCTCGAGCAATAGTAGCTTCAGATCTTGTCACAACAAACTCAGCCACGTCCCGACGCCTGCTCGTATCGCTCGGTCGAAGACAGCTCTTGCGCAGGCAACATCCAAGACTGCCATACCCATCGGGTTCAGGAGAATAATCTCGGCGTCATCCTCTCTTCCGGGACGCTCTCCGATCACGACTTGCCCCAGCTCGGCGTGCAGCCGCTCCCTGGAGAAGCTGCCGTCGGAAGTTAGCTGGTGGAGAACCTTTCCCTCTCGGTTGGCCTGCTCCCAGTCGTCCACCACCACTTTGTCGGCCCGCAAGAACACCTCCTTCCCGGCGTCCATGATGGAGACATTACTGAGGAAGGACCCCTTCCGGAGCCACCCGAAATCGAGCCAGGGTTGGCTGGATACCGTGCAGGTGATCACGACGTCCCCCGCCCGCACCGCTTCCTCGGGACCGGCTTCCACCACAGCGGCGATACCGGGGTGGCTTGCCGTTATCTCCTTCGCCACGCGGGTAGCCGCCTCTTCACGGAGGTCGTAGAGGTGAACCGCCTCCACGTGGGGAAACTGCTCGAGGGTGGTGAGAACCTGTGCCCGGCCAATGGGGCCGCAGCCTATGCAGGCGACATGGGTGAAATCGGCTCTGGCGAGGTGGCGGGTGGCTACCGCCGTCAGAGCGGCGGTCCGACCGGCACTGATGAGACCGCCTTCCATGACCGCCAGGGGATAGTGGGTTTCGACATCGTTCAGGATAATCAGAGCGCTGGCTCGTTCTCGACCGAGACGGGCGGGGTTGTCGTGCTTGCTGCCGATCCATTTCAAGCCCGCGGTCGGTCGATCACCTCCCAGATAAGCCGGCATGGCAATGATCCGGTCGGCGATATGTCCATTGGGGCGCCAACGCAGGTATGGCTTCAGCGGCTGGACGACATCGCCCCGGGCGTGGAGTGCGAGCGCCTCGGCGACCGTGTTTACGAACAGGTCGCAGGAGTGGCCCCCGCAGTCGATGACATCGGTCCTGTTCAGGAACAACAGCCTGAAAGGGTCCGAGGTCGGGTCTTTCGCCGGATCCAGCCCGGTCATTGGAGGTTGAGGGGGGCCAGAGCACGAGGGATCTCCAGGGGCGGGTGTCCAGCCGGGAGCGCGTCCACCCAATCGTCGTCGTAGACAAGGTCAAGATACCGGTCACCGCGATCGGGCAGGATGGTGAGGATGCCCGTTGCCGGAGGCGATCTGTGACGTAATTTGGTTATGGCTGCCACCACTGCACCGGAGGAGCCGCCCGCGAGAACGCCCTCCGATGCGGCCAGTTCCCGGCACGACGCCGCGGCCTCACGGTCTGAAACACAGATCACCTCATCGATTTCATCGGAAGAGAGCAACTCCGGCACCCGACTTGCGCCCAGACCCGGAATCTTCCGGGGAGCGGAAGGACCGCCGAAGATTACCGAGCCAACCGCATCGACGGCCACAACGCGAAGCCCCGGGAAAGCGCAACGGAGCCGTCTGGACAGGCCGAGTATCGTTCCGGTGGTGCTGACCGGCACGACGAGGCAACCGATCGGGCAGTCGAGATCCTCCAATATCTCAGCGCCCGTGCTGTCATAGTGAGCGCGCCAACAGAGCTGATTCGCGTACTGGTTGATCCAAACGCTTTCCGGGATGGACACCGAGAGCGCGGCCACTCGACTGATACGACTCGCGAGATAGCTTCCATGGAAATCCGGCTCCGCCACCATCTCGATTCGAGCCCCCAGGCTCCTCAGGATCCGAAGGTTGGTGGAGGTTATCAGGGGATCCACCACGCAGGTCAAGGAAAGTCCGTGCACACGGGCCGTCATGGCCAGCGCGATCCCGAAGTTGCCCGACGTGCTCTCCAATAGATGGGTCCGGCAAGTGATGGTACCTTCGTGAAGGCCCTGCTCGATGATCAGGCGCGCGGAGCGGTCTTTCATGCTCCCACCCGGATTCAACATCTCGAGCTTGGCGATCACGGGCGGACCGGGTGGTGGGAACTGTCTCCGCAAGGCAACCAGGGGGGTGCGGCCTATGCAATCAACGATGGAATCGTGGATCATCCTCAGCCTTTTGGGTCCCACTCTCGCAATCAGAGCCCACCTGAGGTAACAGAATCACTATCTTAGCCTAAAGAGGCTCCCGACCACACCCGAGGCTCGCGCCCCGCATCTCCGGCACTGCTATCGTCAACTGTTGTTGTCTGAAGCCCAATCTCGCGAATCTCTCCAGAACCCGGGACGATGCATGTGGGCAACCTTGGCAAGCGGCCGAAGCGACGACACCTTCTCTCTCTGGCCGACCTGTCCGGCTGTGAGATCCGTCAAGTTGTTCAACGAGGTCTCGAGTACGCTTCCGGAGCGGTCCGCCTCGAGGGACAACTGAGCGACTGCATCCTGGGCACTTACTTCACCAAGACATCGACCCGCACCCGGACCGCGTTTTCCGCCGGCGCGCTTCGGCTGGGCGCGCGAGTCATCGCCTATGGGCCGGGGGACCTGCAAACCAATACCGGCGAGACGCTCGAAGACACCGGGCAGGTCCTTTCCAGGATGCTCGACATCCTCGTGGCCCGGACCGCCGAGGATCCCGCTGAGCTTGCCGCCCTGGCTTCACAGGATCGGATGGCGGTCATCAATGCGATGACCGCGGATGAGCATCCCACGCAGGCGCTGGCCGACCTGACCACCATCCTCCAGCGTCTTGGACACCTCGAAGGCATGAGACTCCTCTATGTGGGCGAGGGGAACAACACCGCTGCCGCGCTCGCTCTGGCCTTTTCCCGCCTTCCGGGAAATGAGCTCCACTTCCGCACCCCACCCGGCTACGGTTTGGGACGCCCTTTCCTCGAGCGTGGAGAGGCTTGGGCGCGCGTCGCCGGTGGCATGCTCGTCGAGCGACACGACGTGGAGCGGCTACCCGAGCAAATCGATGTCGTTTACACGACCCGATGGCAGACCACGGGCACCATCAAACATGAACCAAACTGGCGGCAGGATTTCGATCCCTTCCGGGTTGATTCGGCCATGATGGCTCGTTATCCGGACGCCGTCTTCATGCATGACCTCCCGGCACATCGCGGTGAAGAGGTCACCGCTCAGGTTCTGGACGGTCCGGCGAGTATCGTCTTCGATCAGGCGGAGAACAAGGTTTACAGCGCCATGGCGGTCCTTGAATGGTGCGCCGGAGGCGGCCTATGAGTTGGCGCGAAGTTGACCGGGCGGGCGCCCGAGCACCGGCAGGGATCGGGGCCCTCACTTGACCCCGACGAGAGTGGAGCGGATCTTCGGCTATCGGCACCTCACCGAAGCGGACCTCTCCCCCCCGCCAGGGCCTCACGTGTTCTTCGATCCCGTGGACACCGAGGTTGGCGTCTGGGCCACCGTGGACCTCATCGGAGAGGGATCCACCGTCCTCGACCTTGGATCGGGTAGTGGCGCGGCCGCGGCAGCCGTGGCAAGAGCCGGGGCCCGGAGGATCCATGGTCTGGATATCTCCAGGGAGAGCGTGAAGTGGGCAAGCGAGAACTACTCCCGCGACACCGGAGGCGCCCGGGTCACCTTCGGGGTTGGCGACTTCTCCAAGCTCTCCACCTCCGAGCTGATCGAGATCTTCGGCGCGCCCGCGCCGGCGGTTGTGACCAGTAATCCTCCCTATGTCCCGGTCGTGCCGCCCGCGGGCCAGAGGAAAGTATCGGTGGACGGAGGGCCCGACGGCCTTCGATGGGTCAGGGTCATCGTTCGCCAAGCGGCCGGGCTGGGGTCGGATCTGGCACTGACCATCGGCAGCTACTCTTCTCCGCGGATCGCAGCCAGGCTGCTTGCGGAATCGGGTTACGGAATCCGCAGCGTCACGCTTGGGGCCCTACCGCTCGGGGACTTCACCTTGAGCCACATGGATCAGGTATTGCGATTGGAAGAGGAGGGTGAGGCTCCGTTGCTGCGGGGCGAAGACGGGGTAATCCGTTACGTCATCGTCGGACTGTCATGTCGCCGCGTCGAGGAAAAGGCCGGGGACGCCCCGGATCTCGGGTTCGCGCCAGACGACCTGCTGAGCCTTCTGAACCTGGCCTGCAGGTCGCGGACCGGGGCGCTCGAGGCCCTGGACGCCGCTCCGGCCACATGGCCGTTCCCGGTTCGAATCGTGGTCCTTCCCGACTCGCCGGTACGGCGCCATAGCTGATGTTCCATGGCCCTCGGGTCCCCGCCGCAGGCGCTCTCCGGGGATACGGACTTGGAAGGCGACCCACAATATATTGTGCTCATTCAGTCCATGATCCCCATTTCTGGTAGAAATCCATCTATTCGAGGTCCTGGACTGTTAGGTTGACCTTCACAACCGAATAGCCGCGACGAAGGGGAACGCCGGTGAGAATCCGGGGCGGTTCCGCCGCTGTCACCGGGAACGAACGCCAAAGACGTCACTGAGGGCGACCTCGGGAAGGCCGGTCAGTAGGGAGCCCGGGAGCCAGAACACCCAACGCCGCGCCAAACCGCCGGTCGGTCGCGAGAACGGAACCGCCGGGCTGGGCTTGCTCGCCCATCCTGTCCTCGTCCTCGTCCCGGCGCCGGCAGAGAGGAGACGCAGTGCTGGGATCCATCGGGGCCGAGACAAGGACCTCGCCGCTTGCCTTCGAAGCATCCCGGCCCCTCGCCGGCCGGGCGGCCCGGACCTACGACGTGATCGAGCTCAATCCCATCCGCTACCCCTTCGCCCTCGACTACTTTGACCTCGGGTGCGCCAACACCTGGTTCCCCAAGGAGATTCCCCTCTCGGAGGATGTGGAGCAGTGGAACTCGGTGCTGACCGAGACCGAGCGCCACTACGTCCGCTGGATGCTCGGTTTCTTCTGCACCGCCGAGAGCCTGGTCGCCAACAACCTGGTGATGGCTCTCTACCAACACGTCCCGATCCCCGAGGCGCGCCTCTACCTGGGGCGGCAGGCATATGAGGAGATGAACCACACCATCACGTTCGACTACGTCATCAAGACCCTGAACCTGGAGCGTGACGAGCTCTACCGGATGCACCGGAGCTGCCCGGCCATGGCCGCCAAGGAGCGTTTCGAGACCGGGCTCACCGCTGCCCTGGTCGAGGGGCCCTTTGACGGCGAGGTCGCACGGGTGCGGGCCCTCATCCGCAACCTCGTGGGCTACTACGTCGTGATGGAGGGCATCTTCTTCTTCTCGGGCTTTTTGGTCGGCCTCTCCTTCGAGCGCCGTCGGCTTCTGAAGGGCCTCGGGACCCTGGTTCGCTACGTCTTGAAGGACGAGACCATCCACCTCGCCTTCGGCGTCGACCTCATCGCGGCTTTGATCGCGGAGCACCCCGAGGCGATGACGCCCGGCTTTGCCGGCGAGCTGGTGGCCCTCATCCGCAGAGGCGTCGAGCTGGAGGAAGCCTACGCCGCCGAGGCGATGCCCGAGGGGATCCCGGGTCTCAATCGCTCCGTCTACAGCCGCTACGTACGCTACATCGCCGACCGGCGCCTGACCAAGATCGGGCTCGAGAAGGTGTACGGCGACGTGAACCCCGCGAAGTGGCTGGTCGCCCAGGCGGACATGCCCGAGCTCGTGAACTTCTTCGAAGCCAAGCCCATCGATTACGAGGCGGCGGTCAGGGGCTGACCGGCCGAACACTCGGAGCCAACTCGGAGCCAACATAGGGGGAGATCGACGATGCAGATCACCAAACGGGACGGACGACGCGAGCCCTTCCAGATCGACAAGCTCCGGCGGGTCGTCCAGGACGCGGCCGGAGCGTTGCCGGAGGCCGACATCGAGGGCATGCTGGTCGATGTCGAGGTGGGTCTCTACGATCGGATGACCTCACGGGAGCTCGGTGACCTCCTCCTCGATGTCGCCCTCTCCCGCGTCCAGGACGATCCGGCTTACAGCCTGGTCGCGGCCCGCATCCTGCTCTTCGACCTGTACAAGACCGTGCTGGGCAAGGATGCCTTCTCCGACCTGGAGGCGGCCCATCGCGTGGGGTTTTTGCGGTACATCCCGGTGGCCGTCGAGCGTGGGCTCCTCTCGGAGCGGATGATCGAGCGCTTCGATCTCGAGGTGCTGGCGGGGGCCCTCCGACCCGAGCGGGATCTGGCCTTCCGCTTCAACGGTCTGTTCGCCCTCAAGGAGCGCTACCTCGTCCAGGATCTCCTCCGCGGCGAGATCCTGGAGGCGCCCCAGTTTCTGTGGATGCGGGTGGCCATGGGAGTCGCAATCGAGGAAACCGACCCGACGCAGCGCGCCCTCGCCTTCTACGAGGCGATGAG
>JBOGWM010000157.1:0-16506 GCA_050693695.1 Actinomycetota bacterium | reverse complement strand
CCCCCCCCCCCCCCACGCTGATTTGGCCCGGCGCTCCTCAAAGATCCGCTGGCCGGTACGGCAGCGGTGGTAGAGTGACGCCCAGGAAACGGCTCCTCTTTAAGGCTGGTCCGGAGAGACCAGGAAGGAGAGCATCGGATGAGCGTGCCGCCCGCGGTAGCCGCCTGGGGCGGCTTTTTCTTTTAGCCTCTCGAATGGACTGCTCTCCCATCCTCGAGGACGGCCGGGTCAAGGCGGTCGTGCTGGAGGCTGGCGACATCGCTCGGGCCTTGAAGCGGATGGCGCACGAGATCGTGGAGCGCAACCGCGGGGCCGCTGGCCTGGTCCTGGTCGGCGTCCGGCGAGGTGGGGTGCCCCTCGCCAAGCGGTTGGGAGCGGAGATCGGGCGCATCGAAGGCGTCGCTCCGCCGGTGGGCGCCCTCGATGTCGCCTTCTACCGCGACGACATCGGGATTCGCCAGCCCGCCGAGATCGCTCCCACCGAGCTTTCCTTCGACGTCGAGGCGAAGACGGTGGTGCTGGTGGACGATGTGCTCTACACGGGGCGCACGGTGCGGGCGGCCATCGACGCCCTGGTGGATCTGGGCCGTCCCCGGGCGGTGCAGCTCGCGGTTCTCATCGACCGGGGGCACCGGGAGCTGCCGATCCGGGCGGACTTCGTGGGCAAGAACCTTCCCACCTCCGCCAGGGAGGAGGTGAAGGTGCTGTTGGCCGAGACCGACGGCGCCGAGATGGTCCTGATCGCCGCGCCCAGAGGGCACCCGGGGGGGCACCCGGGAGGGCACCGGGGAGGAGGTCCGGAGGGTACCCCGACATGATCAAGCACCTGCTCTCCATCGATCAGCTCTCGCCGGAGACGATCGACCTGATCCTTCGGACCGCCGACTCCTTCCGTGAGGTGGGGACCCGGACGATCAAGAAGGTTCCGACACTGCGGGGTCGAACGGTGTGCAATCTGTTCTTCGAGCCTTCCACCCGCACCCGCATCTCCTTCGAGCTTGCCGCCAAGCGGCTGTCCGCCGATGTGATCAACTTCACCGCGGACGCCCACTCCTCATCGTCCAAGGGAGAGTCCTTCAAGGACACCGCCCAGACGCTCCAGGCGATGGGTCTGGACGCCATCGTGGTCCGCCATGTCTCGGCCGGCGCTTCCCACCGGCTCGCCCAGTGGGTGGAGGCCAGTGTGATCAACGGCGGCGACGGCGCCCACGAGCATCCCACCCAGGCCCTGCTCGACCTGTATTCCATCCGGGAGCACTTCCAGAGCTTCGAGGGGCTGAAGGTGGGAATCGTCGGCGATGTCGTCCACTCCCGGGTGGCGGGCTCCAATATCCGAGCCCTCGCCAAGATGGGCGCGCAGGTGACGGTGGTCGGGCCCCCCACCCTGATGCCGCCCGGGATCGAGGGGTGGGGGTGCGAGGTCTCCTGCAATCTGGAGGAGGTGCTCCCCAAGCTCGATGTCGCCTACTTGCTGCGAGTGCAGCAGGAGCGCCAAAGCGAGCAGTTCGTGCCTTCCCTTCGGGAATATGCGGCCTTCTGGGGACTCGACCGGCGCCGGCTGGAGCTGCTTCGCCACGAGGCGGTGATCATGCACCCGGGGCCGATAAACCGGGGCGTGGAGATCGCCGCCGAGGTGGCCGACCTGGCTCGCTCGTTGATGACCGATCAGGTGGCGAATGGGGTCGCGGTTCGGATGTCTCTTCTGTATCTGATGCTGGGCAGCCCTCGAGCTCAAGAGCCGGCGCATGGATAGAGTGCTCTTCCGGGGCGGGCGCCTCCTCGATCCCGTCGCCGGGGTGGATCGCACCTGCGACGTGGCGATCTCGGGGGGCCGGATCGAGGAGGTGGGCCCCCGACTGCATGGCGCCGGGGCCTGGGTGATCGACATCCCCGGAGCGGTGATCGCTCCCGGGCTGGTCGACTGTCACGTCCATCTTCGAGAGCCGGGACGCGAGGATGAGGAGACCATCGCCTCGGGCTCGGCCGCGGCCGCTATGGGCGGCTTCACGGCCATCTGCGCCATGCCCAACACCGACCCGGTCTGCGACAACGCCGCGGTGGCCGAGAAGGTGTTCGGCCGAGGTGGGGCGGTGGGTCTCACGGAGGTCGTGGTGGCGGGGGCGCTCACCAGGGGGCTGGGAGGCGAGCACCTGGCGGCCATCGGGGAGATGGCCACCTGCGCCGCCCGGGTCCGCATTTTCACCGATGACGGAAAGGGCGTGCAGAATGCCCGGTTGCTGCGCCGGGCCATGGAGTACGTGAAGGGCTTCGGGGCGGTCTGCGCCGAGCACTGCGAGGAGGCGTCGCTGTCCGAGGGAGGCCAGATGAACGAAGGTGAGGTCTCATCGCGGCTGGGACTGAAGGGCATCCCGGCCGAAGCGGAGGAGATCGCCCTCGCTCGGGACCTGGCGCTCGCCCGGCTCACCGGAGTCAGGTTCCACGCTCTGCACATCTCGACCGCCGGGTCGGTGGAGCTGATACGGCGAGCGAAGGCGGAGGGCCAGGCGCTCAGCGCGGAAGCGACTCCCCATCACGCGGTCCTAACGGATGCCGCCCTCGCCGGTTATGACCCCAACTTCAAGGTCAACCCGCCATTGCGCTCGAGCGCCGATGTGGAAGCGGTGCGGGCCGGTTTGGCGGACGGCACGATCGATGCCATCGCGACTGACCACGCCCCTCACGCCCTGCAGGAAAAGGAAGGCGACTTCGAGACCGCTCCCCCCGGCATGCTCGGACTGGAGACCGCCCTGGGCGTGGTGCTCACCGAGCTGGTGACCCCGGGGGTGCTGACGCTGGCGCAGGCGATCTCGAGGCTGGCCGTCGCCCCGGCCAGGATCCTGGGCGTCGAGGGGCAGGGGGGGCCGGTGATCGCGGGGGCTGTAGCCAACCTGGTCATCTTCGACCCGGAGGCTCGCTGGGTGGTGGAGCCCGCGAGGCTGGTCTCCCTCTCCGCCAACTCGCCCTGGGCGGGGCGAGTGCTCACCGGGCGGGTGCTCTATACGGTCCTGGGGGGCCGGGTGGTGGTCGAGGAGGGACGCCTCGCCACGAGGTCCCTGGCGAGGCAAGCGCGATGAGGCCCGCCGCCCTGGTGCTCGAGGACGGCAGGATCTTCGAGGGGATGTCTTTTGGAGCGGATCGGGACGCCTTCGGAGAGGTGGTGTTCAACACCGGGATGACCGGTTATCAAGAGGTGCTGACCGATCCCTCCTACGACGGTCAGATCGTGACCATGACCTATCCTCACATCGGCAACTACGGCGTCAACGACCAGGATGTCGAGAGCCGTCGCCCGTGGGTCGCGGGGTTCGTGGTGCGGGACCTTCCCCCGGCCTGGTCCTCCTGGAGAGGGCGGCGCTCCCTCGCCGAGTACCTCGAGCGGGCGGGCGTGGTGGGGATCGCCGAGGTGGACACCCGAGCACTCACCCGCCACATCCGCTCCAAGGGGGCCATGCGGGGGGCCATCTCGGTCGGTGAAGCGGAGCCCGGCGCGATGGTGGAGCGGGTCCGCGCCCATCCCTCGATCGTCGGGGCGGATCTCGTTCCCAATGTCAGCACCACGGCGCCCTACGAGTGGCCTTGCGAGCATCCGCGCTTTGCGGTGGCCGCCTACGATTTCGGGATCAAGCTCTCCATCCTGCGCACCCTCGCCGGGCGGGGCTGCTCGGTCACCGTCTACCCGGCTCGTACCCCGCCCGAGGAGCTGCTGGCCGAGGGTCCGGACGGGGTCTTCCTGTCCAACGGCCCGGGGGATCCGGAGGCCGTGTGCTACGGGGTGGAGGCGATCCGCAAGCTGATCGGGGCGGTGCCCGTCTTCGGGATCTGCCTGGGACATCAGCTCATGGCGCGGGCGGTGGGCTTTGGGACCTACAAGCTCCCCTTCGGTCATCACGGGGTCAACCATCCCGTCGCCCGTCTTTCAGATGCAGCGGTGGAGATCACCACCCAGAATCACGGCTTCGCGGTGTCGCCGGAGCTCTTCGGCTACGAGCCGCCGGCTTTCCCCGGAGCCGCGCTGCCGAAGGAAGTGACGGCGGAGTCCGCCTTTGGAAAGGCGGTCCTCACGCACCTCAATCTGAACGACTACACGATCGAGGGGTTCCGCCTGCTGGAGGAGCCGGCCTTCTGCGTTCAGTACCATCCGGAGGCCGGACCCGGCCCCCACGATGCAAGGTATCTTTTTGATGACTTCTGCCAGATCATGGAATGGAAAGGGACAGCCCATGGGAAGAGGTGACCGCCCGAGCGTGCGGTGGAAGCGGGATCGTCAACGAAAGAAGAAGGACCGGGATCGGCGGAAGGCCCAGGCGGCGGGCGAGGCGCGTCGGCAGGCCAAGAAAACGTAACCAGTGCCCCGGCGCCGTGACCTCTCCTCGGTCCTGATCATCGGTTCCGGGCCGATCGTGATCGGCCAGGCATGCGAGTTCGACTACTCCGGCACCCAGGCGTGCAAGGTTTTGATGCAGGAGGGATTGCGGGTGATCCTGGTGAACTCCAACCCGGCCACGATCATGACCGACCCCGAGATCGTCGACCGCACCTACGTGGAACCGATCGTCCCGGAGGTGCTGGAGAAGGTGATCGCCCGGGAGCGACCCGACGCCTGCCTTCCCACCCTGGGGGGCCAGACCGCCCTCAACGCCGCCGTGACCCTGGCCGAAGCCGGAGTCCTCGACACCCACGGCGTGGAGCTGATCGGCGCCAGCGTGAAGGCGATCCGCACCGCCGAGGATCGCCGGCTGTTCAAGGCGGCAATGGCCGATGCCGGCCTCGAGGTCCCCCGGTCGGGATTCGCCTACTCGCTGGGGGAGGCGAAGAGGGTGGCGGCCGAGATCGGGTTGCCGGTGGTGGTGCGGCCGTCCTTCGTTCTGGGAGGGGGCGGCTCGGGCCTGGCCGCCACGCCGGATGAGCTGGCCCGGATCGCCTCCGAGGGGCTGGATACCTCCCCGATCTCGGAGGTGCTGATCGAGGAGTCGGTGGCGGGCTGGAAGGAGTACGAGCTGGAGGTGATGCGGGACCGCCGGGACAACTTCGTGGTGGTCTGCTCGATCGAGAACCTCGACCCGATGGGGGTGCACACCGGGGACTCGATCACGGTCGCGCCTGCCCAGACCCTGACCGACGCCGAGTATCAGGCGATGCGGGACGCGGCGGGCACGGTGATCCGCACCATCGGGGTGGAGACCGGAGGCTCCAACATCCAGTTCGCGGTGGATCCCGGCACCGGGCGCATGGTGGTGATCGAGATGAACCCGCGCGTTTCGCGGTCCTCGGCCCTCGCCTCCAAGGCGACGGGATTTCCCATCGCCAAGATCGCCGCCAAGCTGGCCATCGGCTACACCCTGGACGAGATCCCCAACGACATCACCCGCAAGACCCCCGCCTCCTTCGAGCCGGCCATCGACTACGTGGTGGTCAAGGTCCCTCGCTTCCCGTTCGAGAAATTCCCCGACGCCGAGCCGGTGCTCACGACCAGGATGCAGTCGGTGGGAGAGGCGATGGCCATCGGCCGTACCTTCGGGGAGGCCCTCCAGAAGGCGGCGCGCTCGCTGGAGACCGACCGCTACGGCCTGGGAGCGGACGGCGCCTCGGCCGCCATCGAGTCCCTTCCCCTGTCCCGGCTCAAGGAGCTTCTCCGGTCTCCCAGAGAGGACCGGCTGTGGTTGCTGGAGCGGGCGGTCCGGGTGGGCGTCCCCATCGAGGAGCTCAGCGGCCTGACCGGCGTCGATCCCTGGTTCCTGGCCCAGCTCCGCCGCCTCGCCGAGATCCGGGAGGAGGTCTCCCATGCCCCGGAGCTCACCCGCCGGGTGCTCCGGTCCGCCAAGCGCGCGGGCTTCTCCGACCACCAGATCGGGAACCTGGCGGGCATGGGGGAGGCGAGGGTGCGGCAGCGCCGCCGGCATCTGGGGTTGGCGACGACCTTCAAGACCGTGGACACCTGCGCCGCGGAGTTCGAGGCGCTCACTCCTTATTACTACTCGACCTACGAGGACGAGGACGAGGGCTTCGAATCGGAACGGGACAGCGTGGTGATCCTGGGCTCGGGGCCGAACCGCATCGGGCAGGGCATCGAGTTCGACTACTGCTGCGTACATGCCGCTGAGGCCGTGAGGCAAGCCGGCTACGACGCGGTCATGATCAACTGCAACCCCGAGACCGTCTCCACCGACTACGACACCTCGACCCGCCTCTACTTCGAGCCCCTCACCTTAGAAGATGTGTTGAACGTGCTCGAGCGAGAGCGGCCGGTGGGGGTGATCCTCAGCCTGGGGGGCCAGACCCCCCTCAAGCTCGCGGTGGCCCTGGAGGCGGCGGGCGTCACCGTCCTCGGCACCTCCCCCGACGCCATCGACCGAGCCGAGGACCGCGGGCGCTTCACCCGGCTGCTCGATAGCCTGGGCATCGCCCAGGCGCCCGGGGGGACCGCCTCCTCCATCGGCCAGGCGCGAGCGGTGGCGGAGCGGGTCGGCTACCCGGTGCTCGTGCGACCCTCCTACGTCCTCGGAGGCCGGGCGATGGAGATCGCCTACAGCCGGGAGACGCTCCAGCGCTATATCGCCAATGCGGTGGAGGTGTCGCCGCGCCACCCGGTGCTGATCGACCGGTTCCTGGAGGGAGCGCTGGAGCTGGACGTGGACGCGGTCGCAGACGGCAAGGAGGTGTTCATCGGGGGGATCATGGAGCACATCGAGGAGGCCGGGGTGCACTCCGGGGACTCCGCCTGCATCCTTCCCCCGCATTCCCTGGAGGAGGCGATGCTCGATCGCATCGTCGCCTCGACCGAGCGCCTCGCCCTGGCTCTCGGCGTGAAGGGCCTGATCAACGTTCAATTCGCGATCAAAGACGGTGAGGCTTACTGCCTGGAGGTCAACCCGCGGGCTTCTCGGACCGTGCCCTTCGTCGGCAAGGTGACCGGCATCCCCCTGGCCAAGGTGGCCACCCGGGTGATGCTGGGCGAGGAGCTGGCCTCCATCGACCTGCTCCCGCCCAGGCGGGCCGACGGCCGGTGGTGGGGGATCGAGGCGATGCGCCATGTGGCGGTGAAGGAGGCGGTCCTCCCTTTCGACCGGTTCCCTGGAGCGGATGTGCTGCTCGGGCCGGAGATGCGCTCCACCGGGGAGGTCATGGGGATCGACGTGGAGCTGGGGCTCGCGTTCGCCAAGTCCCAGGCCGCCGGAGGCTCGACTCTTCCCGTCAAGGGGACGGTGTTCATCTCGGTGGCCGACCGGGACAAGAAGGCGATCCTGGGCCCCGTCCGGCGCCTGGCGGCGCTCGGATTCGAGATCCGCTCCACCCGGGGGACCGCCGCGGTCCTGGCCCGGGAGGGGATCGCGGTGCGACCGGTGGCGAAGCACTCGGAGGGCTCGCCCAACATCGTGGAGGCGATCCTGGCCAGGGAGGTGGACCTGGTGATCAACACCCCCGTCGGGCACGGTCCACGGGCCGACGGCTACGAGATCCGCAGGGCGGCCGTGAGACGAGACATCCCCTACGTCACCACGCTGGCCGGCGTGAGGGCGACGGTCCAGGGCATCGAGGCCCTGCGGCGGGCTGGGATGGAGGTTCGGTCGCTTCAGGAATACCTCGCAACACGATGATCCAGCAGGTGGCGCGGGTGCTGGCGTGTCGAAAGCTGGGCGAGGAGTACCACTTGCTCAGCATCCGGGCACCCGAGATCGCACGGACGGCCCGTCCCGGCCAGTTCGTCAACCTCCGGCCCCCTCCCGAGCGTTCCTTCCTCCTTCGCCGCCCGTTCTCCATCTATCGGGTCCGCCGGGAGGGCGCCGTGGAGGTGGTCTTCGACGTCCGGGGGCCCGGCACCGCGGCCCTGGCGGCGCTTCGCCCCCGGGACCCGATCGACCTCATCGGCCCCATCGGCGTCGGCTTCACCCTCTCTCCCGCCCGCCGGCGCTGCCTTCTGGTGGGAGGCGGCGTGGGAGCCACCCCGCTCTTCTTTCTGGCGGACGAGCTGGCGGCGGCGGGGCGGCGGGTGGACCTGCTGTTGGGAGCCTCCACCGCCTCGCGGCTGGTCAACGTGGAGGAGGCCCGCCGGCTCGGCTGTAGCGTCGAGCTCGTCACCGAGGATGCGAGCGCGGGCCATCGGGGAATCGTGACCGACCTGCTCGGCTCGATGATCGAGCGCTGCGGCAGCGAGGCGGTCTACGCTTGCGGGCCGAACCCGATGCTGGGGGCTGTCACCCGGGTGGCGGTGGAGTGTGGGGTCCCGGTCGAGGTGGCGGTGGAGGAGCTGATGGGCTGTGGGATCGGAATCTGCATGAGCTGCGTGGCCCCGGTGTGGAACGAGGACGCCACGCAGGTGAACAACCTCCGGACCTGCGTCGAGGGGCCGGTCTTCGACGGGACCCGGGTGGCGTGGAAGGCCTACGAGGCCGGCTGGGACACTGATCGGCGGGCCGAAGGACCGCCGATCAGGAGAGAGAAAATGGGCTTCTCATCCGACCCCGCGCCCGCCGGGAATTGGCGGAATTGAACCTGGAAGCTCGAACCGAGGCGGCCGTCGACATGTCGGTGAGCCTCGCCGGAGCCCGCCTCCGCAGCCCGGTGGTGACCGCCTCGGGGTGCTTCGCCTCGGGGCGAGAGGTCGCAGGTCTCATGGACCTCCGCCAGATCGGCGCGGTCACGGTGAAGTCGATGACGCTTTATCCCTGGCCGGGCAAGCCCACCCCTCGGATGGTGGAGACTCCCTCGGGGATGCTGAACGCCATCGGGCTCCAGGGCAAGGGCGTGGACTTCTTTTTATCCTCCGACCTCCCGTGGCTTCATTCCCTGGGAGTCCCGGTCATCGCCAGCATCGCGGGAAACACCCTCGGGGAGTTCGTCGAGGTGGCGAGGCGGCTCAGCGAAGCCCCCGGCATCGTCGCTTTGGAGGTGAACATCTCCTGTCCCAACCTCGAGGACCGCAACCACATGTTCGCCCACGACCCCCGGGCCACCGCCCGGGTGATCGCCGGGGTGCGAGCCAGCGTGGGCGTCCCGGTCTTCGCCAAGCTGTCTCCCAACGTCACGAGCCTCGTCTCTATCGCGGAGGCCGCCCTGGAAGCGGGGGCCGAGGGTTTCAGTCTCATCAACACCGTGCTCGGGATGGCCATCGACCTGGAAACCGGGCGGCCGAGCCTCGCCGGGGTGATCGGAGGGCTGTCGGGTCCGGCGATCCGGCCGATCGCGGTGCGAGCGATCTTCGAGGTCCATCGGGCGTTCCCCTCGGTCCCGATCATCGGCATGGGCGGCGTCATGGACCATCGGGACGCCCTGGAGCTCGTCCTGGCCGGCGCCAGCGCCATCGCGGTCGGGACCGCCAACTTCATCGATCCCCGCTGCATGCTCGAGATCCACACGGGCATGCAGCGATATCTCGCCGAGCGGGGGATCCGAGGCGTCTCGGAGCTTGTCGGCGCGGTCAAGGTTCCGGGTTGATCAGTTGATCTCCGCGAGCCCCCGGCCCGAGACCTCCTCGAAGCCCCCCGGCCTCATCGTGGCCCTCGACATCTGCGATCTCGCCCGGGCGAGCGCCCTGGCCCGCCGGCTGGCCGGGCGGGTGAGCGCGTTCAAGGTGGGGCTCGGCCTCTACGCCGCCCACGGTCCCCGGGCCGTCTCGGAGATCGCTTCTTGGGGGCCCCTCTTCTGCGATCTCAAGTTCCACGACATCCCGGCGCAGGTGGGCGCGGCCGTGACCCGGCTCGGGCGGCTCGGGGTGTGGATGCTCACCGTACACGCCTCCGGGGGGGCCCGGATGATCGCCGCCGCGGCGCAGGCAGCCGCAGGGTGCGAATCCCCACCGGTGGTAGCGGCGGTGACGGTGCTCACCAGCCTGGACCGCTACGATCTCGCCACGATGGGCCAGCCCGACGATCCGGGTACCCAGGCCCTGCGCCTGGGCCAGCTTGCGGTCGCCGCGGGGGCGGGGGCGCTGGTCTGCTCCCCGGCGGAGGCTCCCCGGCTGCGAGTCGCCATCGGGGCGGAGCCCCTCCTCGTCTGTCCGGGGATCCGTCCATCCGGCGTCCCAGCCGGAGACCAGATCCGCATCGGCACCCCCGCCCAGGCGGCCGCCGCCGGGGCGGATTACCTGGTGGTCGGACGCCCGATCACCGAGGCCGACCACCCCGAGCAAGCCGTGGAGGCCATCCTCGAGGAGCTCGAGGGGGATCGGGGGGTAGCACCGCTGGGGTGCGAACCCCCGAAATCAAAACAATGACCGGAGAGGAGGTCATCGCCCTCCTCCGCTCCCTCGGCGCCATCGAGGCGGGCCACTTCGTCCTATCGTCGGGACGGCACTCCGACGTCTACGTCGAGAAGTTCCGCGCCCTGGAGCGCCCCGAGGCCGCGCACCGCCTGGGACGCGCCATCGCGGACCGGTTCCGGGACCGCCGCATCGATGTCGTGCTCTCTCCGGCGCTGGGAGCCATCATCCTCGGCTTCAGCACCGCCCTGGCCCTCGGGGTGCGCTTCGTCTTCGGCGAGCGGGAAGGCCAGACCATGCGCCTGCGGCGAGGCTTTCGCATCGGAGCGGGGGAGCGGGTGCTCGCGGTGGAGGATGTGGTCACCACCGGCCGCTCCCTCCTGGAGGTCCTGGACCTCGTCCCCCCCGGCGAGCTGGCCGGGATCGCCTGCCTCCTCGACCGCTCTTCACCGGGCCAGGTGAGACTGCCGATGACCCTCGACGCCCTCGCCAGGCTGGAGGCCCCGGCCTGGGAGGCGGGGACGTGTCCCCTGTGCGTCAAGGGCCTGCCCGCCGCCGCCCCGGGGAGCAGAACGCCCGTTGGGTCGCTCGACTAGTCGGAGGGCCGGTACCCTTGAGCGCCTTCCAGAGAATCTCAGTGCTGGCCTGGCGTTGGAGCTGTGGCGTGCGAAAGCAAATGCGAAAGCACAAGCGAATCCTAGCGGTTGTTGGCCTTGCCATCGTGGCGGGAGTCGTGTTCAACGAGCTCCGGATACAACGGACCGAGCGGGAGATCCCCCGACCCGAGACCGGGCCCCCGGTCACGGGGATGCTGATCTCCAAGACCGAGATCATGGGCCTTCCCGCCAGCGGGGCCGCCTGGGAGACCATGAAGAAAGACGCCGACCGCATCCCGGCCGTCCATCCCGGAAAGCAGAACAACCGGGGTTGTGCTCACCTCATGGCGGCGGGCCTGGTCTCTCAACGGGTGGGAACGTCCTCGTATCAGGCGGCGGTGAGAGACGAGTTGGTGGCCATCACGTCCATCGGCTACAACCGCCCCAATGCCACCCTCGCTCTCGGACGCAACCTCCTGGCGTGCGTGGTGGCGGCGGACCTGATCGACCTTCGCAGCTTCGACCCCCAGGCGAACGCCACCTTCGTCCGCTGGCTTGCCGACATCCGCCGCAGGGAGCTTCCCGATGCCCATGACCGCTGGACCAGCCTCACCACCACCTGCGAGAACTCGGCCAACAACTGGGGCACCTCCGCCTGCGCCTCCCTGCTGGCCGTCCACAGCTATCTCGGCGACCGAGCCGGCGTGAACCGGGTCTGGGACCTCTTCCAGGCCTGGGTCGGGGACCGGGGCAAGTATCCGGAGGACGGCCTGGGGGAGCGCGGCTATTTCCAGCCGACCGGCTCCTGGGACGCCAGCTATTTCTGTGGCGGCCGCTCCCGCTGGGTTGCGGTCAACCCGACGGGGTGCGCCGCTCGCGGCGGCTACAACCTCGACGGCGGGCTGGGGGAGGAGCTCTCCCGCTCCCGGAGGTCGTGCTGCCCGCCTGATAAGTCGGGGCTCTCCTATGACTTCGCGGGGCTTCGGGGCGCGCTCGGCACCGCGGAGCTTCTCTGGCGCCAGGGCTTCGATGTCTTCTCATCCGGGAACCAGGGCCTCCGGCGGGCGATGGAGTATCTGTGCCGCAACGACCAGTGCACCCCGCTGCGCCGCTCGGTCAATGCCTGGCTGGGGCACGCGATCAACTTCCATTACGGGACCTCCTTCCCCGAGGAGGCGATCTCCGGCGACCCCGGCTACAACCTCTCGTACGGCGATTGGCTCTGGGGGCGAGATCGAACGGAGCTCCGCATCCAGACGGAAGATCCGGCTGAGATCCGGGAAGAACCTTCGGCCGGCCGGAGCTCCACTCCTGCCCGTCATCAGAGATGATGCCAAATGCGAAGATCTGAGAAACAGCCCATCCCCTCTCGGACAGGGACGACGGGCGGCGTCCAGTCTCCTTTCGAGCTGTCCGCTCCCGAATGGAAAGAGACGGCAAGAAGAACCTTCAAAGAGATCAAGGACGACCGGGTCACCATGGCGGCAGCCGCGATGGCCTACTACTGGTTCCTGGCCGTCTTCCCCGCTCTCATCGCGGCAGTGGGCTTGGTGGGGCTCTTCAACGTAGGTCCCGGTCTGCTCGAGAACCTCACCGGGGGAGTCAAGGACATCCTGCCCGGAGATGCCGGCAACGTCCTGGCCGATGCCCTGAAAAATGCGGAGGGGCAGGGCCAGAGAGCCTCTCTGGTAGCTGCGATCATCGGAGTCGCGGTCGCCTTATGGAGCGCCTCCTCGGCCATGGTCGCCCTTCAGGGCGGCCTCGACGTCGCCTACGACGTCTCCTCCGAGAGGTCCCGCAAGTTCGTGAAGAAGCGTCTGATCGCCTTCGGCCTCATCGTCGCCACCGCGGTGCTGGGCGGGGCGGCCTCCGCGCTGATCGTCTTCGGCGAGCCGCTGGGGGAGGTGATCCGAAAGGCTCTTCCCTTCGGTGAGCTCTTCGTGCCGCTCTGGACCGCCCTGCGGGTGATCGCGACCATCCTCGCCATCGCGGTCCTCTTCGCCGTCTTTTACTACCTCGGTCCCAACCGGGAGTCTCCCCGCTGGCGGTGGATCAGCCCCGGAGGCGTGGCGGGGGCGCTTATCTGGCTCCTCGCCTCACTGGCCTTCTCCTTCTACGTCTCGAGCTTCGGTTCCTACGGGAAAACCTACGGCTCGGTTGCCGGGGTTGCGCTGCTCATCCTCTGGCTCTACTTGAGCGCCCTGGCCGTGCTCGTGGGCGGGGAGTTGAACGCAGAGCTGGAACGTCAGGCCGCGATGAGCCGGCAGCGGGGCGACACGAGCTGAGGTGGTCGATCCCTTCCCGCGCACCCTCGGCTCCGACTGATCCTCCCCGGACTTCGAAGCGGGTATGGTGCGACCCGTGGGAGAGGGGATAGCGGTCGCGGTCGTCGGTCATGTCGAGTGGGTCGAGTTCGCCCGGGTGAAGCGGGTGCCGCTTCCGGGGGAGATCATCCAGGCCGCCGATTCCTGGCAGGAGCCCGCGGGTGGGGGAGCGGTGGCGGCGGTGCAGCTTGCCAAGCTGGCGGGGGCCGCCACCCTGTTCACGGCACTGGGGGACGACCACATCGGCCGGCAGGTGCCGGAGGGGCTGGCCTCACACGGGGTACGAGTGGCCGCGGCCTTCCGGCCCACCCCCCAGCGCAAGGCCTTCACCTTTGTCGATACCGCCGGGGAGCGCACGATCACCACGATGGCGAAGCGCCTCGACGTTTCCCTCGACGAACCGCTTCCCTGGGGCGATCTCGCCCGCGCCGACGCCGTCTATCTCACCGCCGGTGACGTCGGGGCGGTCCAAGCCGCGAGGAGGGCCCGGGTGCTGGTGGCCACCTCCCGGGTGCTCGACCGGCTCCAAGAGGCCGGCGTCCCCCTCGATGCGCTGGTGGGAAGCGGCCGTGATCCCGGTGAGCGCTACACTCCCGGGGACCTGAATCCGCCCCCGCGATTGGTGGTGGTCACAGCCGGCAGCGCCGGCGGCAGCTTCGAGCTCCCGGGTGTCCGAAGCGGGTCTTACCTGCCAGCCCCCCTGCCGGGCCCCATCGTGGACGCCTACGGGTGCGGCGACAGCTTCGCAGCCGGGCTGACCTACGGGCTGGGGATCGGCCTCGACGCGGAGGATGCCCTGAGACTGGCAGCCCGCTGCGGAGCGGCCTGCCTGACCGGCCGAGGACCCTACGAGGGTCAGCTCACCCTGAAGGACCTCGGCGCCGGCTCCCCCCGATAGGAGTCCCTCCGCGGCCGGGGAGGAGGGCCGCTGGTTGCCCCAAACGCTCTTCACGGAATCCGTCTGAGAAAATAGGGCCATGACGAAGCCAAAACCGGTGATATCCAGGCTTGACCAACGACGGCCGCAGATCGAGGCTCTCTGCCGGAGGTTGGGAGTCGGGCTTCTTTATCTATTTGGCTCCCAGGCGCGAGGCGACGCGCTTGCCTTCAGCGACGTGGACTTTGCCGCCCTGCTCGCGCCCGCGGTGGAGAAATCGCAGTATTCGGAGGCGCAGGAGACCCTCATCGTCAAGCTGATGGCGCTCCTCGAGCGCAACGACATCGACGTTGCGGTCCTCGAGCGGGCCTCGCCGCTGCTCCGGCATCGGGCCGCGACCGAGGGCATCGTCCTCTTCGAGGCCGATCCCGAGACCCACGCCGAGTTTTTCGTCCGGGCCCTCCGAGAGTACGACGACACCCGGTCGCTTCGCGCCGCGACCAGGGCCGCCCTGCTCGACCTCCTGTGACCGACGGCGAGATCGTGCAGGAGCGGTTGCGAGCCCTCCGGGAATACGTGCGCGTCCTGCGAGACATGGCGTTGACCACTCGAGACGAGCTCCAGAGTAACTACGAACGGCGCTGGGCCGTCCTTCACGGCCTCCAACTTACCATCGAGTGCGTGCAGGACATCTCCGCTCACCTGGTCGCACACGAGAGGTTGGGCAGGCCGGGGAACCACACGCAAGCCGTTGACATACTCGTAGAGGGAGGGTTGATCGGAGCGGATCTTGCCCGGAGGATCCGGGGTATGCCGGGGTTCCGAAATGTGCCGGTGCGCGAGTACCTCGTGGTGGATCTTGATCGGGTGATCGGCTTTCTCGGGCGGCTGGACGATTTCGAGGCCTTCGCAAGGGCCATAACCTCCTTCCTGGAAACTCGATCCGGGATCGCCCCCGGCGCGGGCAGAGAACCAGATACAGGGGGGCCTTCGAAATCTCAAGGGCTCTAAAGTCCTGGCCCGAGAAATCGAGGCCTCCCTGACCGCCATAAGGCCGAGGTCGCCAACCTGGCGATCCTCGCGACTGCGAGCGGGAAGGATGCGCGGTAATCGCTCTCCAGGTGGGAGCGAGTTCAGACCCGATCCGCCCGCGGGGGCCGCAGCCCTAGCTTGCGTCCGAGTTCCTCAGCCTCCGCGAGAAGCCGCCGGGCCTGCTCGTGGTCCCCCGCCTGGCGGTACGCCTCGGCGAGGGGAAGCAAGATCCGGGATCGCCGCTTGGTCAGAGCCGAACCATACGCCTCCAGGGTCCGGTGCAGCGCCGGGATGGCCATGTCCGGGATTCCGAGGCCCACGGCCACTTCACCCCGGCAGCGGACGATCTGTGCGTCGTCAAGCGGGTACATCGTCGGCCATTCCGGCTCGGCAGGTTCGATATAGGCCAGGGCGTCAAGTGCACGAGATCGATCCCCGACCTTGGCATAAGCAACCGATTCGTTTCCGTAAACAAGCCCACGGAGTGCCATTGAGGCGTCTCTCGGGAGAGCAGTCCTCGCCTGCTCGACCAGCCGAACGCTCCTCGGCCCGTCGTCTGTGTCATTTGCCCAGCTAGTGAACGTGTAGGTCAGCAGCCGCTCGCTACCGGATCGGCGGGCATGCTCCGCCGCCTCCCGGTAGTGCTGGCACATCCGGAAGTCGTCACCCAGGTCGTCGGCCAGCCAGGCAAGCAGGAGCGACGCCTCGCACGCCGCCTCGTCGGACCCGGACGCCTCGGCCAGCCACAGACAACCCAGAGCCGGGGGGACAAGCTCTCGGGTGGGGGTGGTGGCCCAGGCGGTCAGATACCGGCGGGGCTCATGGATGAAGTCCTCCAGCGAAAGCCCCACCAGGGCACGGGGCAAGAAGACGGCCCCCACCATCGTCTCCAGGAACGTCCGGCGTTCCGTCTCGTCATCCTCCCGGGCCCCGTAGCGCTCCAGTCTAGCCGAGACATGCAGCCCAAGCTCCTCCGCCGGCACGCCGAACAGGCCCACGAGGAGCTTCGGGTACGGCGCTCTGGGCTTGCTCTCTCCTCGCTCCCAGCCGCTCACCATGGCCGGGCTGCCAGCAGACGGGGCTGTTTCGAGCGCTCTGCCAGTACCATTCCAAGATCGCCGCAGGGCTGATGGAGCCGTATCGGCGGTAAGGTTTGGCCCGTCGGAGCCGTAAAAAGGTCCAGCCGGACCGACTCAGGGCGTCCACGGGTTCCCACTCGGGCAAGCGCCAAACATTCCCGGAGCCCGGCGCCTGAACCACCCTCCTATCTGGACCCATGGAAAGCGAGCAAAGCCAGCTTAAGACGTCTGCTCCCGGTCCCACGGGCAACCCTGCGGCGAGCCCGGCGATCCGACTTCGAGGGGCCATCCGCCCGAGTGCGTAAGATCGCTCAACGAAGGCCGTGTCCGTAAACCCGGCGATCCCGGGAGTCGGCTTCGTTAGCTTGCCGTATGAGGCGAGGCGCTCAACGAAGGCCGGGTC
>JBOGWM010000156.1:0-7439 GCA_050693695.1 Actinomycetota bacterium | reverse complement strand
CGCTCCACAGCTCGGGGTCGGCCTCGGATGCCCGCAGCTCCCTCAAGAGCCTTGCCAGATACCACCGTGCGAACCGGGCGGCGAGTGGCCTGCCCAGCCCGCTCGCGGCTCGCGCGAGGCCCGCCATCTCACCAAGGGAGAGAGCGTCCTCCCGCGCTTGCAGGCCCCGGGCAAGCTGAGACCACGCTTCCTCCGGGAGGCTCGTCCCCCGCGCGCCGGTCCAACCCGTCGCCTCCTTCAGGGTCGCCTGATCGATCGGGATATCCTGGCTCAGGGCAAATAGCGCGAGGGCGCCGTCGAGCTCGGCCGGCTTGCCGTCGACCCCGATCCGACCTGCGAAGAAGTCGAAGGCGACGAACAGCTCGGGGGATCCGGCTCGCCACAGACGCATCGCGGTCCTCCCGTAGGAGCCCGACGCCGGGGGGCTGAACCGATGGCCGCAGAAGTCGAACACGCGGTACTGCTCGTGCAGCTCGGCCGGTGAGAAATCGAACTCCGCGTCGGGCGTGATGCCCACGATCAGATGGGGCGCGTAGCGCGGTCGCAGGGTGTAGGTGGTGAAGGAGAGCCGGGTGGCGACCGCATGGGGGAGCGAGTAACACGTGGCCGCGATCCAGTTGGCGACGGCCTCGGTGCTCTCGGCTACCAGCACCACCTGCCGACCGTTGGGCGCCAGCGCCTCCAGGGCCGCGGCGAGCAGGGCGGGCAGGTGTTCGATCCGGCCTTCCGCTTCGAGAAAAGCAGCCACTCGTTGCCGGCTCAAGTCTCCCGCGTCGAGGTGGTGCAGGGGCGGGAGATCGACCACCGGGGACTCGCGCTCGACCCAAACCGGCGAGCGCCAGAGCTCGATGGGGAGGCGGCCCGCGAGATCCGCTTCCAGCCGGTCGGGGAGAAGGGTATGGGCGAAGAAGTTGCCATAGCGCCCGGAGTAGTCCGTCCCGACGTAGACGGAACGGGCGATGGCGGCGCCTCCGCGCTGAAGGAACGTGAACGACAGGGAGACGGGGAAGCTTGCCAGGGCTTCCCCGGTCGGTTCCTGCGGCGCGCAGGGGGGTGGCTGGTAGCGACACAGCTCCTCCACCTCCGCCAGCAAGGCGGCGTCGATTCCCGGCGTGGCGGCGTTGAACTGGAAGCCGACGGAGAGACCCAGTCCGGACCGGCACGAGGTATAGAAGAGCTGGCGGACCGCCATCTACCTCGCCTTTCCCGCCTTTCTCGTGGCGATCACGCCAAACCGGCTCAACAGCCAGAGCACCGGGTCCTCGACCCGGAATGGGGCGATGCCCTGTCGCGCAACCCGGCCGTCCTCCGGTGGCGCCCCGAGCGCCGATAGGCCGAAGTAAGCGTAGGTCCGGTAATGGTGGCTGAGGTGGCGTTCGATGACGCCGCCTTCCCATTCCTGGAGCAGGGCCTGGATCTCGTCGTGAAGCTCCTCCTGCTCCGAGCAGTCGAAGTACCCGTGATGCGACGAGGCCCGGTTCAGCGGCGACGATGCCCGCAGCGCCGGCTGGATCCCGTCGATCTTGGAGAAGGCGACCGCCACCGGCGTCCGGATCTTGTGGTCGGGTCCGATCTCCCGGGCCGCTCGCAACAGGGACGTGAGATCGCCGATGATCTCGTCCGGCGCCCGCGCCTTATCGGGAAGGGCGACGTCGGCGCCGACCAGGGCTCTCACCGCGTCGATCTGGAACGGATCGACGAGGAAGATGATGCCGTCGGCCTGGATGAAATACCGGGCGTGCAGATCCATGATGTCCCGAGAGCCGAGATCTTCCCCGGCGGTGTCGAAGAAAACCAGGGCGGTCGAGCATTTCCTCGACCGGTACCGGCGCCGTCGCTGAAGGATGAACCGGTAGAGCAGCGGGAAGTTGAGCAGGCCCCGGGCCCCCTGGGTGCTCGCCAGCATGAGACCTTCGGTGAGAAGCGTTCGCTGAAACCGGATGCGGTACTCGTTGATGGTCCGATCGTCCATGGGCTCGACGGCAGCGCCGAACGCCTCCCCGACCCGGTGCCGTAGCTCACGAATGAGCACGGTGATGTAGGTGCTCTTGCCCGAGCCGATCGCTCCAACCAGGGCGATGATCCGGCTGTCGATCTGGCCGAAGTCGCTCGGCAGCTCGTTGTGGCACTCGGGGCAGACCCGCTTGATGGTCTCGACCCGGCAACTCGGGCAGGTGGCCCTGGTCCGTCGGCCGCCGGCGGCGAAGACCGGACCGAGCCGGGCCACCCCTCGGCCCACACCGTAGGCCAGGAGCCGGTCGTCTTCCCGGATGGGACAGGTCGTCCCGGTCCGGGTCAGCTTGGCCTGGCACCGGAACAGGATCCGGCGGCGGGAGAATCGCGCGAAGCAGTAGGGGCAGACGAGGCCGGGGGCGAGGCTCGAAGCGAGGCTCATCGGAACCCCACCCGCAGCCTGGCGGCAGGCGGGGGGCAGAGCCGGAACCGTTCGGCTTCCGGGCCGACGAGGAACCCCCTGAGGTAACCGCGGTAACCGCGCTCCGGTACCTCGGATAGCTGGTGCCACTCTCCGGGCGCCGTTCCCGCAGGCACCCGCAGGACCACCTGCCCGCTGTCCGGCCCGGCGGGGGGAGCGGCCCGCCCGGCAACGAGGATGAACTCCGGCAGGCGGGTCTCCCGGTCGGTGACCGAGATCCGCACGGCCAGCCGGCGCTGACCCCGGAGCCGTCGCTGCGCCAGGTCGTAGCTCACCTCGGTCCCCCCCAGGGGGCGTATCCCCTCCAGCGTGGCGGGGCGCGCGTAGCGTATGGCGCCCTCGACCAGCCCGGCCGCGAACACGGCGATCCCATAAGCGTGCTCCGACAGCGGGAGGCGGACACCGCCCCCGGTCCGATACTCCTGGAACGAGACCGTCAACGTGGAGGAGTTGGAGTCCGAGACGTCGGTGGGCGCGGACCCCTCGCGCCAGGCGACGACGACCTGCGGGCAGTCGGGAGGCCAGATCCACAGGAGCCGGACCTCGTGCAGGAAGGGCTGCGCCTTGAGGTCCGATACCGGCGCCAGCGCGATCAGCGCGCACGTGGCCCCGATGATCGCCCGGGCGCCGCAAACGGTGACCGCCGTGTAGTAAGCACGGGGGGCTGTCGGAGACGTCACGAGCTGCATCCGGCCGTCGCCTCGGCGGCGGGCCACGGCGGCGGCAAGGGCGCCCAGCGTCTCCAGCTCCCTCGCCGCGACCACGGCGCCCGAGGCCATCCTCGGCGGGGTGGCGGCGACGTAGATCCTCACCTCGCCCGCGGGAGGGGGGACCCAGCGCAGGATCACTCGGGCGTGCCGCTCTTCGAATCCGGCCGTCAGATCGGTGACCGGCTCGGGTGTGAGCTGCGGGGTGGCCGCCGCCACGATCCCCTCCGAGAGCGCTTCTCTCCCGGAGGCGGTGAGATACACGGCGGCCACGCGGTAGTGGTAGGTCAGATCGGGCTGGAGACCTTCGTGGCGAAAAAAGCCCGTCCCCGACTCCGAGAGGGCCTGGCCGTCTTCCATGTCCCCGGGGGGGCCGCTGGCGGACCATACGATCCGCGTCCCGACCGCCGGGGTCGGGAGCCGCCAGGAACCCTCGATCACGCAGTCGCCACCGATGAGGATCAATCCGTCCACCTCGGCCGCCACGACCACCACGTTCGTGCATGCCGGCGCCGTGGAGGCCACGTTGCCATCGCGGAGCGTGAAGACGCCGTAGTGGAGCTCGGCCCCCGCCGGCGCCCTGGAGTCCACGACCGGAGCGCGCTCGGTGTCGCAGACGATATCCCCATCCTCCGGCGTGACCGGACGCCGCCCCCGGGTCCGTACCACGCGGTAGCTGATCGTCCCCGCCGTCGAGGAGCTCGGTTCCCATGCCACCACGACAGCGTCGCCGCTGGTTGTCGCTGCGGCGGAAGGCGGAGGGGCCGGCGGGCAGCGCCGGAGCTCGTCGTCGAGGGAGGGGTCGTCGACCACGCGCTGCGCAGCCGCCCGCAACGCCGCAGCGGCGGCCTCGACATCACCCGCCGCAAGCAGCCGTTTCCCCTCCCCGCGCAGGCGTTCCACCTCGGCGACCGCCCCGTGCACCTGCTTGCCGAGCTCCTTCATGTCCGACGCCGGGAGGTGGGCGGGCAGCGTTCCCATGAGCCGCGCGGCGTGGCGCAGATACTTCCCCTCCAGCGCGGCCCGAAGCTCGGCTTTGGTGGTGTCACCGTCGGCCTGCTCCTCGCTCACCGCGTAGGCGAGCTCCGCGGCCTCGCCGGCGACCAGCCCAAGCTCCTGGACCTGCCGGGCCAGGGTTGGCTGCGGGAAACCCTGGCCCCTGCGTAGTCGCGCCATGCTGGCGAACTCGTAGAGCGCCAGCCTGTGGAGCCCGTCATGGCGGTTGCTGCGGAGGGCCTGGCGAAGGAGGCCGATCACGGCATGCGCCGCCGCCGTCCGATTGTCCCTCGCCCTGGTCGCCCACGCCCGCTCCCGGTCGTCGAGTCGAGCCTGGTCGAGACTCAGGCGCGGATCGGCGAGAGCCTCGAAGCGGTCCAGGAGGCGGAACCCCCGGCGGAGGACCGCATCGTCGAAGAGGAAGGCGAGGATATGCTCGTGGCCCAGCGTTCTCAGGTGGGCGGCCAGCACCTGGTGGGTGGTCAAGCCGGGATGAGAGGGGAGCCGGCGAGGGTCCCGGACGATCAACCGATGCTCTTCGACCTGGCGACGGACCTGGTCTTCACCGAGCGAGAAGAACATGGCCTTGAGTTGGTTGAAGCGAGCCGCGGGCAGGAACCGGCCCGCCTCGCCGAGGTCGCCGAGGACTTCATCGAGTCGTCGCTGATCCGCCTCTCGCGCCGTTTTGAGCTCCCGGCGGTGAGCGTTTCGCCGGTTCGGGTCGCCGAGAGTCGCCCCGGCTTGCTCGTGGGCATCGAGAAGGCGCTTGGCTACCTCCTTATATTTATCCGCCGCTTTCAGCGCCCTCTGGTTGAGATGGCGCCGGACCTGATCCAGCGCAGCCGCGATCGAGCGGTCATCCGCGTCCTCCTCGAGCTGATAGCGCCGGAAGAAGCTGGGGGGCAGCTCCCGACTCCAAGAGGGCTCGAGCACCTCGACTCTATAGCGTTCGATGTCGAATGACCACGACATGGCGCTCCTCCACCACCGGTGTTCCATCTTCAAGAACAGCCGATTTCAGGCTCCCAACTAGCCACCTCGGCCCCTTTCAGTTGATGAATCGAATGCCCGATCCAGGGCTGCCCGGATCTCCCGGGCGAGTCCGAGAGCGGCGGTCGCATCGTCTTCGAGGATCCGCTTCATGATGGCGCTGCCCACGATCACCCCGTCCGCGATCTCCGCGGCCTGGTGCGCTTGGTCCCCGGTCGAGATCCCGATGCCGAGCAGCACCGCAAGCCCGGTATGGGGCCGGATCCGCTCGACCACGACCCGGGCAAGACGATCCAGGGCCTCCCGCTCGCCGGTGACCCCCAGGGTGGAGACGGCATACACGAACCCTCGGGAGCGCTCCGAGAGGGTCGCGGTGCGCTCCGGGGGCGTGGTGGGCGCCACCATCTGAACCGCCGCCAGTCCCCGGACCTCCAGGGCCGCGGCCAGCTCCCCGGACTCCTCGTAAGGCAGGTCGGGGACGATCACGCCAGCCCCCCCCGCCTCCTCCAGGGCCTTGGCGAACATATCGCAACCCAGGTGATGGACCGGATTGAAGTAGGTCATCGCGACCACCGGGGCGCTGAGGTGAGGAACCGCCTGGCGGATGAGCTCGAAGCAGCGCTCCACGGTGATCCCGGCCCCCAGCGCCCGGGTGGACGCCTCCTGGATCACCGGGCCGTCCATGATCGGGTCGGAGAAGGGGATTCCCACCTCCAGGGTGTCCGCCGCCTCCGACAGCTCCGCGGCCAGGTCCACGAAGCCCTCGGGAGAGGGGAGGCCCGCGGTGAGGTAAGGGACGAAGAACTTCTTTCCACCGGCGAGGAGATCCCCGAGATGGCGCTCGAGAGCCAGCGTACTTCCGAGATGGTGCACTAGATCCTTTCTCGCATGAAGAATGGACCCCATTTTGACTGCCGTCAAAGGCCAGCGGGTGGAGGGCTTCATGGTTTTAGAGGAGGTGAACGCAGGGTCCGAAGCCCTCCTCTCCCAGAAAAAGTGGTCTCCTGTGATCTGTTCCGGTCCCAGCCGGGTAGCCGACCCCGGGAGGGATCTCTATCAGGCGATTCCCAGGGCTGTCCGGACGTAGCGGATGGCGAAGTAGATAAGGAACGCCAATGCTGCCAGGCACATCATCCAGTGCATCTCCCGGGCCTTTCCGCGGAGGACCTTGATCGCGCTATAGCTGACGAAGCCGGCCCCGATCCCGTTGGTGATGCTGAAGGTGAACGGCATGATCACGGTGGTCAAGAAGGCGGGGATGGAGACCTCGAAGTCCTCCCAAGGGATCTCCCGTACGATCCCCATCATGAGGAACCCGACGATCACCAGCGCGGGGGCGGTGGCCTGGGGAGGAATCACGTCGGCCAGTGGCCAGGCAAGGATCGAGATAAAGAACAAGGCGCCCACCACGACGCTCACCAGCCCGGTCCGGCCCCCTTCCGAGATGCCGGCGGCGCTCTCGATGTAGGTCGTGTTGGAGGAGGCGCTGAAGCTTCCTCCCACCACCGCCGCTACCGAGTCCACCAAAAGGACCCGCTTGATCCGAGGCAGCCCGCCCTCGGCGTCCAAGAAGCCGGCCTCGCCGCCGAGCCCGATCACGGTGCCCATGGTGTCAAAGAAGTCGGAGAGCATGAGAGTAAACACTGCCAGGAGGGCCGCCAGCAGCCCCATCTTGGCAAAGAAGCCGAAGGAGAAGTTGCCGATCAACTCAAAGTTCTCCCCGGCGGGGATGGCGAGGATCCGCCTCGGGAAGCGGGCCACTCCCGGAGCGAGATAGCTCCAGGCCTTCCCGCCGGCCAACAACTCATTGGCTAGGACCGCAAAGGCGGTGGTGCCGAGGATCCCGACCAGCAGGGCGCCTTTGATCCTTCGGGCCACCAGGTAGCTTGTGAAGACCAGCCCCAGGACGAAGACGCCCACCGGCAGTCCCCGCAGCTCTCCCCCGCGCCCCAGCTCGACCAGCTGGGTGGGGGCCTGTGGCTTTCCCGCGAACCCGGCGTTGAAAAAGCCGATGAAGGCAATGAACAACCCTATCCCCACCCCTATCGCCTGCTTGAGAGCCTGAGGGATCGCATCCATGACCGCCTCCCGAAAGCCGGTCAGGACCAAGGCGGTGATGATCAGCCCCTCGGTGAGGACCACCCCCATGGCTTCCGGCCAGGTGAGGCCGGCACCGGCCACCAGTTGGAACGCCACCACCGTGTTCAGTCCCAGTCCCGCCGCCAGGGCAAAGGGGTAGTTGGAAACCAAACCCATGGCGAGGGTGTTGATCCCGGCTGCCAGCGCGGTCACGGTGAGCACCAGGGGAAAGG
>JBOGWM010000155.1:0-12860 GCA_050693695.1 Actinomycetota bacterium | reverse complement strand
CATCTCCTCCGTCTCCGGCACCGGATCAGCGCGGCCATCCGGCGGTTCTATGAAGCCGAAGGGTTCATCGAGGTGGAGACTCCGATGCTCTCCAAGAGCACCCCCGAGGGGGCCCGGGACTTCCTGGTTCCTTCCCGCCTGTCGCCCGGGACCTTCTTTGCCCTGCCGCAGTCACCCCAGCTCTTCAAGCAGCTTCTCATGCTCGCGGGCCTGGACCGCTATTACCAGATCGTACGATGCTTCCGGGACGAGGATCCCCGGGCGGACCGCCAGCCCGAGTTCACCCAGCTCGACGTGGAGATGTCATTCGTGGACGAGGCGGAGGTGATCGATGGAACCGAGCGCATGCTCCGGGCGGTCATGGCGGCCGCTCTCGGAATCGAGATCCCCCTTCCCTTCCGCCAGCTCTCCTACGACGAGGCCATGGAGCGCTACGGGACCGACAAGCCGGACCTGCGCTTCGGAATGGAGATGGTGGAGATCACCGGAGTCTTCGCCGAGACGCATATTCAGGTGTTCCGCCGGGTACTCGCCGGCGGGGGAGCGGCCAAGGCCCTCCCGGTCCCCGGAGGCGCCGCCCTGGGGCGCAAGGAGCTGGAGCGCCTGACTCGCCTGGCCCGCGAGCTTGGAGCCGGGGGCCTCGCCTGGATCGCCTTCGGCCCCGACGGAGTCTCCTCGCCCCTGGCGAAGGTGCTCTCGAAAGCGGAGGTGGACGGGGTGGCCGCGGCGACGGGCGCTCGGCGAACCACGGGCGATCTGGTGCTGATCGTCTGCGATCGGCGTCCGGTGGCTCAGCGAGCCCTGGGCGCACTGCGCCTGGAGCTGGCGGATCTTCTCCATCTCAGACCCGCGCCGTCCCCGGACGATCCTTCGGCATGGCGCTTCGTCTGGATCGTTGACCCTCCGCTGGTGGAGTGGAGCGAGACGGAGCGACGATGGGATCCGGTCCATCACCCCTTTACCGCCCCTCGGCCCGAGGACGAGCACCTGCTCGAGGACCGCCCCGGCGAGGTGCGGGCGCGAGCCTACGACGTGGTCCTCAACGGCTGGGAGTTGGGCGGGGGCAGCATCCGGATCCACCGCCCCGAGCTGCAACGCCGGATATTCTCGCTCATCGATATCGATGACAGCCAGGCGCGGGGTCGCTTCGATTGGTTCGTCAAGGCCTTCGACTATGGAGCGCCACCGCATGGGGGAATCGCCCTCGGCCTGGACCGGATGGTGGCCCTGTTGGGAGGACGGGATTCCATCCGAGAGGTGATCGCCTTTCCCAAGACCTCCGCCTTCACCGATCCGTTGACCGGGGCCCCCGATGCGGTGGATCCGGTTCAACTGGAAGAGCTCCGCCTCCGGGTTGCTCCCACCCCTCCGAAGTGACCGACGACCTCTTTCACTACGCCCTCGAAGCGCACTTTGACTCGTTCGTCCCCCTGGCCGCAAGGATGCGACCGCGCTCACCTCCGCCCGGTTTCCGGTAGGGTGAGAGGAAGACGTGAGCACGAAAAAGGATCGCCATGAGCTGGGGTGAGGCCGCGGCGCTGATCGCGGCTGTGGCCTTCATGGCCCTGGTGGCCTTCGTGGGCATCACCTTGGGGAAGGTGCGTGAGGTGCTCGGGGGGGTGCAGGGTCTCCTCGGCGACTTGCGGCGCACCGCCATACCGCTCATCGAGGAGCTTCGCCCCAAGCTCAACACCATGCTGGCCACCACCGATGGCCTGCTGGGCGATGTCCGGCGCTCGAGCGGCCCCATCCTCGAGGACGTCCGATCCACCATCGCCTCGCTCCCTCAGGAGATGAAGCGCGTCGATTCCATCCTCGCCGCCGCGGAGGCAGCCGTGGGGTCCGCCGAGGACGCCGTCTCCAACGTGGCCGGGGTGACCAAGCTGGTCTCGACCGCCGCGGCGAATCCGATCATCAAGAGCCTATCGTTTCTCGCCGGGGCTCGCGCCGGCGTCGGCAAGATAAGGAACAAATAGCGATGAGGCGCGCGGTGCTCCTCGCGGTCGGGCTCAGCCTGGGAATCGGCGGCGCGATCGTGACGGCCCGTCTCCTGCGCCGGGGGGCCGTGAGCTCGCCCGCCGCCCTGTCGGCGGAGGCCCGGGGGGTCCTGGATTCGGTGCGCTCGACCCTCGATGCGGCGCTGGCGGAGTGGCGTCGGGCGAGCCGGGAGACCGAGGTGGAGCTGAGAGGTCAGCTCTCGTCGCCCTAGATCTTCTGGAATCCAGAACGTTTGGACATGGTGACAAGTCTTGAGTGGAGCCTTCAGGGCCGGAGTGAGTTGAAGAGGGCCGGCTGTGCCGGCCCGAACAGGGTCGATCGGTTACAGCCAGTCTTGGGAGGTGGCCGGGGGGAGGGCAGGCCCGCCCCCCGCAGATCTGATGGATAGTCGAAACCTTCGCAAGACCTTCCTCGAATTCTTCGCCGAGCGGGGCCATGTTGTGGTTCCTTCCTCCTCCCTGGTCCCCGACGATCCCACCCTCTTGCTCACCAACGCCGGCATGGTGCAGTTCAAGCCCTATTTCTTGGGACGCAAAGCGCCGGCCTTTGCCCGCGCGGCAACGGTTCAGAAGTGCTTCCGGGCGGTGGACCTGGAGGGAGTCGGTAAGACGAGCCGCCACCTCACCTTCTTCGAGATGCTCGGCAACTTCTCCTTCGGGGATTACTTCAAGACCGACGCCTGCCGGTGGGCTTGGGAGCTCGTGACAATTCACCTGAGCCTTGCGCCCGAACGCCTCTGGGTAACCGTCTTCGAGACGGACGACGAGGCGGCGGAGATCTGGGAGAAAGAGGTCGGCGTCCCCCCCGAGCGTATCCTGCGCCGGGGCCGGGAGGACAACTTCTGGGACATGGGAGTGGCGGGGCCGTGCGGTCCGTGCTCGGAGCTGCTGTATGACCGCGGTGAGTCCTTTGGCCGGCCGTATGAAGGTGATGGGGAGATCGATGATGAACGGTACCTGGAGGTCTGGAACCTGGTGTTCATGCAGCACCTCCAGAACGATCGCGGTGAAATCGTCGGCGACCTCCCGACCCAGAACGTGGATACCGGAGCGGGGCTGGAGCGCATCGCGGCCATCCTCCAGGGCGTCCCCTCGACCTTCGAGACCGACACCCTGGCTCCACTCCTGGGGGCGGCCGAGGAAGTCATCGGGACCGAGTACGGGACCGATGACCGCAGCGACATCAGCCTGCGAATCCTGGCCGATCATCCCCGGGCGATGACCATGCTGATCGCGGACGGGGTCCTGCCTTCCAACGAGTGGCGGGGCTACGTGCTGCGCCGTCTCATCCGCCGGGCGGTGCGCCACGCCCGCCTCGCCGGCCTGGAGCGGCCGGTCCTTCGCCGCCTGGCGGAGGCGGCCATCGAGTTGTTCGCGGACGTCTACGAGGAGGTGGGAAGGAACCGGGAGCTGATCCTGGCCGTGGCGGAGAGAGAAGAGGCCCGTTTCGACGCCACCCTTCGCCGGGGCCTCTCCATCCTGGAGACCGAGATCGCCGGGACGCTCGCCCGAGGGGAGACGCGGCTCGGAGGCGACGTGGCCTTCGAGTTGCACGACACCTATGGGTTCCCCCTGGATCTCACCCTCGAGATCGCCCGCGAGGACTCGCTCTCGGTCGACGTCCCCGCCTTCGAGGCTCTCATGGTCGCCCAACGCGAGCGGGCCCGTGCGGCGGGGCGCGCCGCCACGGCGGAGGTCCCCGGGGCCGAGCTCCTCCGCCGCCTCCGCTCGGAGGCCGGGGAGTCAAGCTTCGTCGGCTATGACCGCCTCCATGAAGAGGGCACGATCATCGGTCTTATCCGAGACCTGGAGGGAGTCCCGGTGCTCCAGGAGGGCCGGGAGGGAGAGGTGGCGGTCGATCGCACCCCCTTCTATCCCGAAGGCGGCGGCCAGGTCGGGGACCGGGGGGAGCTAAGGACCGCCACCGGGCGGTTCCGGGTGAGCGACACCCGGTGGGGCATCCCGGGGGTCATCGTGCAGCGAGGAAGGGTGATCGCAGGCGAGATCCTCCTCGGCCAGGAGGTGGAAGCCACGGTGGACCCCACCCATCGCGACGACGTCCGCCGCAGCCACACCGCCACCCACATGCTGCATTGGGGCCTGCGGGACACCCTGGGAGAGCATGCCCGCCAGCAGGGGTCCCTGGTGGAGCCGGGCCGGCTGCGCTTCGACTTCTCCCACTTCGAGGCGGTCTCGAAGGATCTTATGGGCCAGATCGAGGAGGAGATCAACGCCAGGGTGCTCGTGAATGATGCGGTGCGGGCCTTCGAGACCACCTATGACCACGCCGTCAGTCTGGGGGCCATGGCCCTCTTCGGAGAGAAGTACGGCGACTACGTGCGGGTGGTGGAGGTGGGCGACTACTCCCGGGAGCTCTGCGGGGGCACCCATGTCTCCCAGACCGGCCAGGTGGGAGTGATCAAGATCCTGGGCGAATCCTCGATCGGCGCCGGGATCCGCCGCATCGAATGCTACACGGGCGCCGCCGGGCTCTCGTTTCTCAATACGCAGGCGGCGCGCCTTCGCCAGATCGCCGAGATGCTGAAGACCGATCCGGAGCGGGTGGTCGAGAGGCTGGAGCGTACCCTCGAGACCACTCGGGAGCTGGAGGCGGAGCTGGGCCGCCAGCGAGCCGCCGGGGTGGCGGAGGAGGCTCGCCAGATCCTGGCCTCGAAGGCGACTGCGAGCGTGGCCGGATCCCGCATCGTCTCCCTCCGGCGGGACGGCCGCCCGATGAACGAGCTTCGCAAGCTCGCCGTGGCCATCCGAGAGCGGCTCGACTCGGGGGTGGTACTCGTGGCCTCGGCTCAAGACGAGCGGGCCAGCCTGGTGGTTGCCGTCTCGAGCGATCTCGTAGAGCGAGGGCTGTCCGCCCGCACGCTGCTCAGCCAGGCCGCGGCCCATCTGGGGGGCGGCGCCGGAGGCAAGCCCGATCTCGCGATGGGGGGCGGGCCGCAGGCCGGCGAGATCGGGGGCGCCCTGGACGAGGCGGTTCGGGCGACCGAGGCCGCGCTTTCCCGCTAGTGGCCCGAACGGTCCTCGCCATCGACCCCGGGACTCGCCGCCTGGGGGTGGCGGTCTCCGATCCGCTCGGCATGGTGGCTCTGCCGCTTACCGTCCTCCCACGCTCGGGGGACTGGATCGGCGAGCTGCGAAGGATCATCGCCGAGCGGGGGGTGGACGAGGTGGTCATGGGGCTGCCGCTCCGCCTCGACGGCACGGAAGGACCGGCCGCCGAGCAGGCTCGGGTCCTGGCGGGGGAACTGAGGATACATCTGGGAGTGGAGATCCGCCTGGTGGATGAACGGCTGACCACCGTGGCCGCCGAGCGGGGGCTCACCCGGGCGGGCGCAAGCGCCCGCCGACAGCGCAAGGTGGTGGATAAGGCGGCGGCGGCCCTGCTCCTCCAGTCCTATCTGGACGCCCATCAAAGGTGAGCGGGGTTCGAAGATTCATCTTCTCCTTCCTGGTGGTGGCGTCTGTCGGGGTCGCGGGGGCCGGTCTGGCGGCCTTGGGCATGTATCGGTCAGCGGCGAGGGGACGCCCGGAGGGACGCCCGGTCAAGGTCGTCGTGACGCCGGGAACCTCCGGTTCCGAGATCGTCCGGATGCTGGAGGCGAGACAAGTCGTTCGCTCCGGTGAGATCTTCCGGCTGTTCCTGCGGACCAAGGACGTCGGGGGCGATCTCAAGGCAGGGGAGTACGAGCTTCGCCGCGACATGCCCTTCGAGGAGGTGCTGGCCGCCCTGCGCAAGGGGCCCGAGGTGTCCTTCGCCAAGCTCACCATCCCCGAAGGGCTGACGCTGGAGCAAACCGCGGTCCGGGTCGAGGAACGGACCCACGTCTCGGGCGAGGATTTTCTGGCGGCGGCGACACCCTCGACCGTCCGCCCCGAGATCCTCCCGCCCGGCGTAGCGAACCTCGAGGGTTTTCTGTATCCGGAGACCTACAACGTGATCGAGCGAGAGAGCGCGACGGATCTGGTCCGCCGCATGGTCCGCCAGTTCGAGAAGGAGACCTCGCAGCTTTTTCCCCGGGATCGGGCCGCGGCGGGTGGGCTCAGCCCCTACGACGCCCTCGTGATCGCCTCCCTGGTGGAGGAGGAAGCGAAGGTGGACGAAGAGCGGGCGATCATCTCCGCGGTCATCCACAACCGGCTGCGCAAGAAGATGAGGCTGGAGATCGACGCCACCGTGCAGTACGCTCTCAAGAAGTATGGGGGCCAGACGCTCACCCTGGCGGACCTGGAAGTGGACTCTCCCCACAACACCTACCGGATCCCGGCGCTCCCGCCAACCCCGATCTCCAGCCCCCGGGCGAGCTCCATCCGCGCGGCCCTCCAGCCGGCGGACACCGACGCCCTCTACTACGTCCTGGCCCCCGACTGCCGGCATCACTTCTTCTCCGCGAGCTACCAGGAGTTTCTGAAAGCCAAGGCGCGACCACGGCGGTGCGGATGAGACGGATCACCGGGGCAACCCGGGTGGCGGGGCTGATCGGCGGCCCCCACCAGGTGGCCCACAGCCTCTCGCCCCCCCTCCACAACGGAGCCTTCGCGGCTCTGGACCTTGATTGGGTGTACGTCGGTTTCCCCGTCCGGGACTCGGTGAAAGAGGCGATCCGGGGGCTGGCCATGGCCGGGGTGGCGGGCCTCAACGTCACCATGCCCCACAAGCTCGCCGCCGCGGCGGCCCTCGACCGCCTCGCCGGCTCCGCGGCTGAGATCGGGGCCGTAAACACGGTCGAGGTAACCGACACCGGACTCGTGGGATGGAACACCGACGGGGAAGGGCTCCTGTCGTTCCTTCGGCAAGAAGCGGGGATGGAAGTGAGGGGCGCCTCGGTCCTGGTCCTCGGCGCCGGCGGCTCCGCTCGCTCGGTAGTGGCCTCGATAGCCGCGGCCCGAGCGGGCTCGGTCACGCTGGCCGCCCGTTCCCGCTCGCGCGCCCGGGAGCTGGCGGCCCTGTGCGCCGGGGTCGCCTTCCGGGCGGAGACCCTGGGGCCGGCAATCTCCGAGGTCGTGGCCGCCTCCGATCTCATCGTGAACGCCACGCCGGTGGGCCAGCAGGGCGAGAGCGCCCTCATCGATCCCGGCGCCATCCGGCCGGGCTCGATCGTGGTGGACCTCGTCTACCATCCCCGGGTGACCAGGCTGGTCGAGGCCGCCGCTCGCCGCGGGGCCAGAGCCTACGGCGGGCTGGGAATGCTGGTGCACCAGGCGGCCCTGGCCTTCGAGATCTGGACCGGCTCTCCGGCGCCGTTGCCGGCCATGTGGGCGGCCGTCGAGGCAGCCGCAGCCACGAAACGATGAAGGGCGTGGGCCTCGCGGCGGGCGGTCTCCTTCTCGGGTTGATGGTTGGCGCCTTCGCGAACCTCGTCGTCGAGCGGATTCCTCATGGCCTGGCGCTCCGAGGCTCCCGCGAACGGGGTCGCCCGCCGTTCTCCCCACGATTGGCACCGGTTCAACTTGGGGTCGGGCTGGTGTGGGCCGGTCTGATCCCCCGCATCGGGTGGAGGTCCGACCTGGTGGCTTTTCTCGTCTTCGGCGCGGTCCTGGTGATCCTCTCCGCCATCGATCTGAAGCATCATCGGCTCCCGAACCGGATCCTCGGACCGGCGTCCATCCTGGCAGTGATCCTGCTGGGGATGGCCGCGCTCATCGGGGGCGACTTAAGACCCTTCGCGACCGGCGGGATCGGGGCTCTCGCCTATGGCGTCCCGATCCTCACGCTCGCTCTCATCGCCCCCGGCGACATGGGGGCGGGAGACGTCAAATTTGGCGCCTACCTGGGATTGCACCTCGGTTGGCTCGGCCTGAGCCAGGTGCTCGCCGGCATGCTAATCGGCTTCGTGGCGGGCGGGTTGGCGGCAGCGGTGCTGCTTGCGACACGACGAAAGAGCGGGAAGGACTCCATCCCGTTCGGTCCCTTCATGGCTCTCGGCGCCCTGGTGGTGGTATTCGGTGTGAACCCGCTTGCGAGTCTCTGGCGATGAGCGCCGAGGATGCCGATGGCGGTCCTCCGATCGCCGTAAGGACCAGCGGAAATGATTATTCCTCTTCCTTGATCGCTAATTACAACCGTGAAATTAGCCTGACCATTTCAGGTCAGTGGTTCACTCATGTTTATGGATGTCCAGCAGCGTTTATATTGACAACTGTTGTACAAATTGTTACCTTTTGATATGGACTTGAGCTACGGCGATCTTGAGGACTGTCTCTTCACCGTGAGCGAGGTCGCGTCCAGGATGCGGGTCTCCAACATGACCGTCTACCGCCTGATCAAGTCGGGACAGCTCGCGGCGATTCGAGTGGGCAAGAACTACCGAATCCGCGCCTCCGACATCGACCGCTACCTCGAGGACCGCTCGGTCACCAGCCAGGACTGAGCAAACGATCACGAAGGCCCATGCGATGGCTGCCGATCTTTCGGATCGGACGAGCCCTTCCACGATGTAGCCGAGGTTCATGCGTTCCCCCGACCACCCCGGTAGGTAGCTGCTGGCCGCGGGTTGGCTTCCCGGATTTGTCTCGGGCGAGGGCTCCGGCTGTCATAGCCCGCGCTTACCATAAGAAACCATGTTGAGGTTCCTGACCGCCGGAGAGTCTCACGGGCCCGCCCTGACCGTGATCGTGGAGGGCCTGCCCGCGGGCGTGGAGGTCCAGACCAAGAGGATCGCGGATGAGCTGGCCCGTCGCCGGCTGGGATACGGGCGCGGGCCCCGGATGAAGATCGAACGAGACGAGCTGGAGCTGCTCGGAGGGGTGCGCTTCGGGCGGAGCCTGGGTAGCCCCGTCTCCTTCGTGATCCGCAACTCGGAGTGGCGCAAGTGGGAGCGGGTGATGTCGCCCGAGGGCAGCCCAACCGGCAACATCTTGACCGAGCCCCGGCCCGGGCACGCGGATTTTGCCGGGATGCTCAAGTATGGCTTCGAGGACGCCCGCGACGTGCTGGAACGGGCCAGCGCCCGAGAGACCGCGGCTCGCACCGTGGCCGGCGCCCTGGCCAAGATGATCCTGGCCGAGGCCGGCATCCGGGTGGTCTCGCATGTGGTCGCGATCGGGAAGGCGGAGGCCCGCTCGGATCTCCGTCCGCTCCCCGGCGATCTGGATGCCGTCGACGCCTCGCCCGTGCGCTGTTTCGACCCCGAGGCCGGGGCGAGGATGGCGGCCGAGATCGAGGCAGCCATGGAGGCCGGCGATTCTCTGGGCGGGGTGTTCGAGGTCATCGCCTACGGGGTTCCGGTCGGGCTGGGTTCCCACGTCCAGTGGGATCGCAAGATCGACGCCCGCCTCGCCTACCACCTGATGTCCATCCAGGCGATCAAGGGAGTCGAGGTCGGCGACGGGTTCTCCGTGAGCAGGGTCCGGGGGTCGGAGGCTCATGACGAGATCTTCTTCGAGCGAGGGGAGTTCCGCCGCCATACCGATCGGGCTGGAGGGACCGAGGGTGGCATGACCATCGGAGGGACCGTGCGGGTGCGGGCGGCGATGAAGCCTCTCGCCACGCTCAAGCGGCCGCTGCACACGGTGGACGTGATCACGGGGGAGCCCGCGGTGGCGTTTCGAGAGCGCACCGATGCCTGCTCGGTCCCTGCCGCAGCGGTGGTGGGAGAGGCGGTGCTGTCCTGGGTCCTGGCCGACGCGCTGGTCGAGAAGTTCGGCGGCGACACCCTGGAGGAGTTGAAGCAGGCGATGGGAGCCTACCGGGCTCGCATCTCAGCCCGGTTCGGCGGCGGGGAGCGGGCGTGAAGCCGTGAAGGCAAGCATCGTGCTGATCGGGCCGATGGGATCCGGCAAGAGCGCGGCGGGCCGGGCCGTCGCCCGCCGCCTCGGACGCCCGTTCGTGGAGGTGGACGAGGCGGTGGAGGCGGAGACTGGCCGTTCGGTGGCCGAGATCTTTGCCGAGGAAGGGGAGGGGGCCTTCCGGGCCCTGGAGGCGGCCGCGGTGCGCGAGGCGGCGCGGATACCGCAAGCTGTGATCGCCTGCGGGGGCGGAGTGGTCCTGGATCCGGACAACGTCGTCGCCCTCCGTTCCTGCGGCCTGGTGCTCTATCTCAAGGTGAGCCCGGGGGCCGCCGCCCGCCGGGTGGGTGACGGAAAGGGACGGCCCCTGCTCTCCGGCGGGAAGGTGGAGGCCCGCCTGACCGAGATCATCAACGAAAGATCGTATCTTTACGAGGGAGCCGCTGACCGCCAGGTCGACGCTGATCTGCCGCTGGATGCGGTGATCGCTGCCGTCCTTGAGGCGGTTCCGGTCCTTGGGGTCCATCCTTGAGAACGATCCCGGTCGACCTCGGACCCCGCGCCTACCGGGTCCACGTGGGCCCCGGACTCCTGGAGAGGGCTGCGGAGCTCGTTCCGGCGAGCCGGGAGATGGAGCGGGTGGCCCTCATCTCCGACGGTAACGTGGATCCCCTCTGGGGAGACCTGGCGGCGAAGGCATTCCCGTCCTCGGTCGAGGTCCAGCGCCTGGTGGTCGCCGCCGGAGAGCGCTCGAAGAGCCTCGACACCGCGGGCGTCCTTCTCGAAGAGATGGCCCTGCGACGGATCCGCCGCGACGACCTGGTGGTCGCCCTGGGGGGCGGGATGGTGGGCGACCTGGCGGGGTTCGTGGCCTCCGTCTACCAGCGGGGGGTCGCGCTGGTGCAGGCGCCGACCAGCCTGCTCGCGCAGGTGGATGCCGCGGTGGGGGGCAAGACCGGGGTCAACCTTCCCGAGGGGAAGAACCTCGTGGGCACCTTCTACCAGCCCCGAGCGGTGGTGGCCGACACCGAGGTGCTGGCCACCCTTCCCGAGCGAGAGTTCCGCTCCGGGCTGGCGGAGGTGGCCAAGTACGGGCTCAGCCTGGACCCACCCCTCCTCGACCTGATCGAGGAGAACCCGGAGGCTATCCGGGAACGGGATCCCGGTCTCCTGGAGAAGGTCGTCGGGCGCTGCGTCGAGATCAAGGCGGGGGTTGTGGCGGCCGACGAGCACGATCTGGCGGACCGGAGGGTGATGCTGAACTACGGCCACACCTTCGGCCACGCCCTGGAGGCCCTCGGGGACTACGAGCGGTGGCTGCACGGCGAGGCCGTGGCGGTGGGGCTCGTCTTCGCCGGCGCCCTCGCCTGCGAGATGGGCCTGCTCGACTCGGCCTCGCTCCGACGCCATGTTCAGATCCTCGAGGCCCTCGGGCTCCCCACGACCGCTCCCTTCGAACCCGACGAGCTTGTCCCGCTGTGGTCCATGGACAAGAAGTACCGGGCCGGCCAGCGATGGGTGTTGCTCAAGAGCATCGGCGAGGCGGTCCTCATATCGGATGTCGGGGAAGGCCCAGTTCAAAAGGCGCTGGAGAGAGTAAGGGCATGAAAGTTCTCATCCTCAACGGACCGAACCTGAACCTTCTCGGCGAGCGAGAGCCCGAGATCTATGGAACGATCACCCTCGCCGAGGTGGAGAAGATGTGCCGGGAGCGGGCAGCCACCCTCGGGGTGGACCTGGATTTTCGTCAGACCAACCACGAGGGGGAGCTGATCGACTGGTTGCAGGAGGCCCGGCGGGCGGTGGATGCGGTGGTGCTCAACCCGGCCGCCTTTACTCATTACTCCCTGGCCCTTCGGGACGCGATCGCAGCCTGTGACATCCCGGTGATCGAGCTGCATCTCTCGAACATCTATGCTCGCGAGCAGTGGCGGGCAACCTCGGTCATCTCGGGGGTGGCCGCAGCGGTGATCGCCGGGCTCGGTCCTCGCGGCTACCCGCTGGCGATTGAAGCTGCGACGGGCTTCCGACGGGAGCTCGGGGAGGTGGCACCGCTGCCCGGAGGCACGGAGCTGCATACGCTGGAAGATGCGAACCCCCGAAGTCGAAAGGAGATCTGAATGGACTACCTCGGTCGCCTTGACCGGTTGCGCTCGCGGCTGGAGGCGGAGGAGCTGGACGGCCTCTATGTCACCAACCTCACCAACATCCGCTACCTGTGCGGGTTCACCGGCTCCAGCGGCTCCCTGTTGGTCACGGCCGATGGAGTCCGCTTCTTCACGGACAGCCGGTACCGGCTTCAGTCGGCGGAGGAGGTCGAGGGAGCGGAGGTGGCGATCTATCGGCTCGAGGAAGAGCTGGTCCCCCTGCTGAGAGCCGCGGCGGCGGATCTTGCAGCCTCTCGCATCGGCTTCGAGGCGACGCAGGTGACAGTCTCGGCCCTGGAGCGTCAACGCAGCGTCCTGGAGGGCCGGGATCTGATCGCCACCTCCGGATGGGTGGAGGACTTGCGACGGATCAAGGACCCCGAGGAGCTGGCCCGGATCCGGGTCGCGGCCGAGATGGCCGATGAGGCGCTGAGCTTCATCCTGGAGCGAGTGGCGGTGGGGCGCTCGGAGCGGGAGCTCGCCCTCGAGCTCGAGCTCCACATGCGAGAGGCGGGGGCGGAGGGGGTCTCCTTTTCCCCCATCGTGGCCGTGGGCGAGCGCAGCGCCATGCCGCATGCGCATCCGACCGAGCACGCGGTCGAGAAGGGAGCCTACCTGCTCTTCGATCTGGGCTGCATCTACCGGGGATACTGCTCGGACCTCACCCGGACGGTGGTGATCGGTCCGCCGGCGCAACGCCATCAGGAGATCTACGAGCTGGTCGCCGCAGCCCAGCGACAGGGGATTCAGGCCCTCGCTCCCGGCAGGGCGGCCGCGCAGGTGGACCGGGCGGCCCGAGAAGTGATCGCGGCGGGCGGGCACGCCGAGGCCTTCGGCCATGGCCTCGGGCACGGGGTGGGGATGGAGATCCATGAAGCCCCCAAGCTGGGAATCACAAGCGAGGACGTGCTCGCGTCGGGGTGCGTGGTCACTGTCGAGCCCGGCGTCTATCTCCAGGGATTCGGAGGGGTGC
>JBOGWM010000154.1:0-5269 GCA_050693695.1 Actinomycetota bacterium | reverse complement strand
GCTTCGATCTCCGCGGGATCTGTGACCCCGGGGCGGGTCGCCTCCTCGAAGACCCGCAGGGGGCCGGGAGAAAGAGCCAAAGGAGCAAGTCGGAGGCGAAGCGTCCTGCTCGGTCTGGCGTCTTGGCCTCCGCCTGCGCCTTCTGGCAGAGGGCGAAGACCGCCCTTTTTAGAGACGCCGCACGTGCACTGCTGGGACTCGATGATGCTCTTCGAAAGACGAGGAGGAGCCTCTTCCCCTCGGATCTTATGATCGGGGCGTTCTGGCGATTTCCATTGACGGCCAACTGCGAGCTCCTCAGAGCGATTCGCATGTGGACGGTCAGGCCCCAGAGTCGGCGTCGCTCTCGATGCAGAAACGCCGCCAGGCGTCGAGGCCACCTGCCAGCGCGTAGGCCTCATATCCCATCTTCTTGAGCTGGAGCGCCGCACGGGCACTCGTCGCCTCGCGCGCTCACGTGCAGGCGAGCACGACCGCGCGCTCGGGCAAATGCTCCTGTCCCCACTCGGCGACCTCGTCCGGTGGGACGCGGATGCTCCCGGGGATCGGCGATGGGTCCGGGCCTGCCCGTGAGCGGGAGCGGACGTCGATCACGATCGGCGGCGAGGGGCCGGCAAGGCGCGAGGCCAGCTCCTCGGTGGACATCCGGGGAGCGTCATCCGGGGACAGGCGGAAGAGCTCGGTGGCCGTGCTGGCGCGCTCCTCTTCCAGAGTCTCACGCTGGAGACGCCGAGCATATGCGGCGGCGGCCGGGGTCGCCGAGGCTCCGTGGAGCACCACGGAGATCACGACCACGGCTCCGGTTGCGGCCAGAAGGCGCTCGCCGCCCGGGACGCCTCGTTGCACCAGGATGAGAGCGAAGAGCAGCGAGTTCAGGCCGCGGGGACCGAACCAGGCGATGAAGACGCGCGCGGACCGGCTCATCGCGACCGGACGAAGGCTGAGCAAGGCGGCGATCACCAGCGGGCGCGCCACCAGGATGGCGACGATCCCGAGGGCAAGCGAAGGGAGGGGGGCCACCGCATCTGTGAGCGTCGAGAGCACCGCGCCGAACAGCACGAACGCTAAAAGCATGGTCATCTCGGCGGCGGCATGGCCGAACTCCAAGAAGCAGTCGCACAGCGTGCGATTGAGGGCCGTGATCGAGGCCCCGGCCGCAAACGCGGCCAGAAAGCCGTCGCCGCCGACGGCCACGCCAGCGCCGTACGCGCCAAGGACGAGCCCGAGGCCATACAGCGACTGGTACTCGCGCCGGATGCCGAATGCTGCATCCGCGCGCTCGATCAGCCACGAACCAACGGCGCCGACGACGAAGCCGACGGCCGGGCCGAGCACGAAGATGCGCGCCACGAACGACAGCCATTCCGCGGGCCCGGCAATGTCTCGAGTAATGAGCGCCAGAAGCACGAGCAGCGCCGGCAGAACCACGATGTCGTTCATACCGGCCTCCACGGAGAGCGCATGCCGGATGGAACCGGGCACGCGGGCGTCGCGGACCACGTCGCGCAGCACCACTGGATCCGTGGAGGACAGGACCACCCCGAGGGCAAGTGCCGGTAGCAGGTCAAGGTCGAGCAGCCAGGTCGCGCCGAGACCGATCACCCCGGCCGTCACCAGGGTACCGGGGCCGAGCGCCAACACCGGAGCCAGCCAGTCTCGACGCTTGCCCGCGAGCTCGAGGTTGATGCCGTCCAAGAACAGCACCAGAGCGAGGGTGAGGGTCGCGACGATCTCCAGGGCGGGGGCGTGAGGACCCAGCCGCAGCACGTCCACGAAGCGCGGCCCCAAGAGCAAGCCGATGCCCAAGAACAGCATGGGAAACGACAGCGGGGCCCGCTCGACGATACCCGCCAGGAGAGCGGAGAGCGTAAGGATCACCGCCAGGATCCCAAACCCGCTCAGCAGGTCCATGCACACCCTCGGCTTCGGATCGGCCAGCTCGGAATTTTCGTGTCGATCGACAGAGCCCTATCCATTCGCATGCCCCACCTCTCGACGGAGAGTTCCGTCCTTCCGGGCTGGTGGAAGACGGCGTCGGGCTCGACGTGAGAGACCACAAGTCGAGCAGCCTACCATTGTGGACTGAAGGTCGATCCGATGAATCGGGCCTTAAAGAGCTGCCGGCGGCCGTCCGGCCCTCGGGGGGTGGCACTAACGATTCTTTCCAGCATTTCCTTGGTGACCACGACCTCGCCGGCTTCAAGGGGAGCTCCCTCGCCGATCGCTTTCAGATAGCGAGAGAGCTCCGCCTCGCCCACCTGGACGAGGCAGGCGGATTCCGCTCCGATCACCGCCCCCTTGCAGCCGGCGGCTCCCCTGCGGGACATAGATCTCCCTACCCGTCCTCAGCGGACAGGCCGACGTTCTCGGCCTCCAGGGCGAACATGCGGCGACGACACGCCGCAACCGTTAATACAAGTCCCAAGAATCACAACCATGTGGTTTCGTGTCAAGGACCGGGGAGGAGCGAGGCGGGATGGAGGGATTCGGCAAGCAGGGCTTATCGGCCTCCGCCGGGACGCTAAACCATTACCTTTTCAAGTAACTGTTCAGGTCGGCGAGCCTGACGGGATCATCCACGGGCTACCGGCGAAGAGCAGGGCGAGGACGTCGAGGGCGTGCACGCCGTGCTTGGCTGCCGTCGAGATGTAGCTCCGAACGGCGCAGAAGGAGCGGGCACCCTCCGGCGTGCGCCAGCACCCGCTTACCTTCTGCTGGAGCTTGGCCATCCGGAGGTCGCGCTCAGCCTGGTTGTTGTCGAAGGGAACCCGGAGGTCGTCGAGGAACCGCAGCACCTCGTCCTTGTGGTCCCGAACGGCGACGGCAAGGTTGTAGCCCTGGCGCGCGGGGGGGGTCCGGCCGCTCCACCGGATCGGGGTGGGATTAGCGGCGATCCCTTGGGCGACGACCTCGTCGTAGCGATGCCGGAGATGCTCCCGCTCGTGGTGGTCGACCGCTGGATCCCCCGCGACCGCCGCCCGGGTGGCGGCTTGCTTGGCCTCGAGGAGCACCGTCGCCATGGCCTCGGCCCACGCCGTCTGCGAGGGAATCTCGGCCACCGCGCCAAGGTCACGGAGCAGGTGTGCTCCGCAGATCGCGTGGGTGCAGCCGTAGCGCCAGTAGGGCTTCCAGCGGTCGTGCACGGCGACGCCCCCGAAGGCGGGGAGGACGCCGAGGGCATCGGTCGCCTCCCCACCCCGCTTGTCGTGGCAGTGAAGGAGGGTGACGAGATCCGTCGAGGCCACGTGGAGCCACCGGCGGGATCCCGAGACCCGGGCCCCCGTCTCGTCCACGTGCAGCACCGGGGCCCGGGAGAGCCTGCCCCGCGCGTCGGCGAGGAATCCTTCGAGGCCCTGGGCCGCCTCGGCGGGAACCCCCGCCAGCCAGCCGGTCGAGACCGGGGCTCCCATTACGTCGGCGAGCAGCTCCGCCGTTCGCCCGACAGGCAGGTGCTGGCGCACCAGCAGGTAGGTGGCGGCGGCCCGCACCCTCGGTCCCCACGAGGCGGGGGCTTGCGCCTCCGTGGGGAAGGGGGCGGCGGCGGTCGCTCCGCAGGTGCAACGGCGGCGCTCAGCCAGATGCTCGGTGACGACCACCTTCGGCTCGGGGATGTCGAACACCTGCCGACGCTCGACCGAGACGACCGGCGTCTGGTCCATCGCCGCGCCGCACGCCGGACAGAGGGCGGGGACGTGGCGGACGACGAGATCCGGGTCGGCGAGCGGGGCCAGGTGCTTCCCCTTGGAGCCCGGCTGCTTGCCCGGTTGGGCTTTGGGCTTCTTCTTCCACTTCGCCCGCCTGGCGTTCTGGGCCGCCCGCTGTGCGACGGTGTCGGACGAGGGCGGCTTGGAGGAGTTGCCGGAGTGGCGGTGAAGCTCGGCCTCGAGCTTCTCCAGCCGGGCCAGAAGCTGCTCGTTGACAGCCTTCAGCTCGGTGTTCTCCGCCACAAGCAGGGCGTTCTGCTCCTTAAGCTGGGCGATCCGCTCCTCGGGCACCATCGCGCTCCGGTTCTACACCTTTTCACGCGATGAGTGGTGGCAATTCGCGCGCTACGCGCGAGGGTGGGGGAGGTGAACAGTTACCCCCTTTGTCGAACATCGACTAACGCTCTGGAGAAAGACCCTGGACAGACCCTTCGATAACGCCGAGCAGCAGGCGGCCCGCAAGCTCGGTCAGCGGATCCAGCGCCTGCGGGAGCGCAAGGGCTGGACCCAGGAGACGCTCGCTCGGAGGGCAGGGCACTACAGCCGCTCCACCATCGCGATCGTGGAGACCGGGCGGGGGAAGTGCTCGCTCAAGCTGATCCAGGGCTGTGACGAGGCGCTTCAGGCCGGAGGCGAGCTGGTCAAGCTCTTTTTCGAGCTGAAGGATGCGGAGGCCCAGCGCAAAGAGGCGGCCTGGAGCCGCGACCATGGATTCGACACAGCAGCATGGTGGAGCGGAACCTCCGTTTTAGGAAACGCTGCTTCCCTTGCTGACGGGCTCGACGACGATGATATCTGGCAGCAGAGCGATGTCATCATGGTCAGGTTGCCCGTAAAGATGAACGGGAGAGTGGTATTGATTCCGGTGCCTCTGTCCAGACGGAAGTTCCTTGCGGCAGGCGGTGCAGGGCTCCTGGGGCCGCTGGCCGGCCTCATCGACCCCGACGAGTGGCAGCGTGTCGAAGCCGCGATGGAGGGGCACCACCGGGCCGACATGCACATGGTCCGCCATTTCGAGGCGCTCCTTGCCCACTACCGGAAATTGGACGACCTTGCAGGCCAGCGTCACGTCCACGGACCTGTAAGGTCCACGCTGAGCATCGTCGACGATCTGTGTAAGGCGGCACAACCCGTGGTGCGTCAAGCCCTTCTCTCGGTTTCCGCCCAATACCATCAGCTCGACGGCCGGTTATGGCTGGACACCGGACATCCCGCAATGGGGCAGGGCTGCTTCGACCAGGGAATCGCCCGGGCCAGCGAAAGCGGTGACCAGGCCCTCGCCGGGTACCTCCTCGTGTGCAAGAGCCAGCAGGCTGACCTCGAAGGAAACAACGCGGCGGCAATCTCTCTGGCCCAGGAGGCGCAGACCCGCAAGTGGCGCCTGACCCCGGCGGTTCGCGCCTTGGCTGCAAGCCGGGAGGCGCTAGTACGGGCGCTTTGGGGCGAGACGGATGCTTGCCTTCGCAAGCTGGATGACGCGGTCGAACTACTCACCGAGAGCATCAAAAATGACAGAGCCGATGAGCCTCCGTGGATCTATTGGCACACGGAGGAGAGCCTCCCGC
>JBOGWM010000153.1:0-3926 GCA_050693695.1 Actinomycetota bacterium | reverse complement strand
CGTCGTTGATCCCGTCCCCGACCATCGCCACCGGGCCGACCTCGCGAAGCCGCTCGACGATGGTGGCCTTTTGCTCGGGCCGCAGCTCGGCGTGCACCTCGTCGAGATCGGCCGCCTCCCCGAGGGTCTCGGCGGTCAGGTGATTGTCGCCCGTCACCATCGCGACGTGGAGCACTCCGGCCGTCCGCAGCCCGGTAACGGCCGCCCGAGCTTCCTCCCGCAGTTCGTCGCGCACGCCCACCGCGCCGAGAAGGTGGCCATCCGCTTCGATGAGGACCACGCTCGCCCCGGCTCTCTGCAGCCGGCCGACCCCGTCCGCGAGCGTCCCGGGGTGAACAAATCCCGGCCTGCCCAGGCGCAGCGTCCTTCCCCCAAGCTTGCCGAGAAGCCCTTGTCCGGGGACCGCCTCCACCTCCTCTGCCTGCTGGGCCGAGGGCCGGGTGGCCAGGATCGCCCGAGCCAGGGGGTGCTCGCTGTGGCGCTCCAGGGCTGCCGCCATCTCGAGCACCTCCTCGGAAGACGACCCCGGGGCGGCGAGCACCTCCACCACCGCTGGCTCGCTGCGGGTGAGAGTTCCCGTCTTGTCCACGGCCACGACCCGGACCCGCTCCAGAGCCTCCAGCGCGGCCCCGCCCTTGTTGAGGACGCCGAAGCGGGTCGCGGCGCCGATGGCGGCGGCGACGGTCACGGGGACCGAGATGGCGAAGGCGCAGGGCGCGGCGGCGACCAGCACGACCAGGGCCCGACGAACCCAGAGAGCGGGATCCCCCAGCAGGCTGCCCCCGACGACGACCAGCACACCAGCGAGCATGACGCCGGGGACAAGCGGGCGGGCCACGCGCTCCGCGAGCCGCTGACCGCGGGCCTTCCGCTCCTGTGCCTCCTCAACGATGCGCACCACCCGGGCAAGAGAGCTCTCCCGAACCCCGGCAGTGGCCGCGACCTCGAGCACCCCGCTCCCGTTGATCGCCCCCGCGTAGATCTGATCGCCGGGGCCATGCTCAACCGGCAGCGACTCCCCGGTGATGGCGGAGAGGTCGAGCGCGGAGCGCCCGGCGAGGATCAGACCGTCGGTGCCGAGGCGCTCCCCTGGGCGCACCAGCATCCGGTCGCCCGCCACGAGATCGTCAGGATCGATCTCAAGCTCACGCTCGCCGCGCCGGACCGTGACCTTCGGCGGGACGAGATCGAGCAGGGCCCGCAGGCTTCGGCGCGTCCGTGCCAGGGCGTAGCCCTCAAGGCCCTCGGAGATGGAGAACAGGAAGGCCAAGGTCGCGGCCTCCCCTACTTCCCCCAGGATCACCGCGCCGGCCGCAGCGATGGCCATGAGCGTCCCCACGCCCACGCCGCAACAGGTTGCGCGCGGCCTCGGGGATGAAGGCGGAGCCCCCAATCACGAGGGCGGCGGCGTGCAGGGCGAGGCCAAGGCTGCGCGCCTCGAGACGCTGCGCGCCGAGACCGGCGAGCAACAGCAAGCCGGAGGTCGCGGCTGCCCGGATGGGAGGGAGGTCGCGCAGGCTCTCGGGCTCCTGGTTGCTGCGTTCAGGGGAGGCAGCGCAGCAGGCCTCGCTCACCCTGTCATTTCTGCCCGGAGGGTGGCTGCCGGCAAGGCGCGGCCTTCGGCCGTGAGAGAATACAGGATGAGCTTTCCCTCCCCCCGAGACCCCACCAGCCCCGCAGTCCGCAGCTGGCGCAGGTGATGAGAGACGAGGTTGGTGGCTCGCTCCATCACCCACGAGAGGTCACACACGCACAGCTGGTCGCCTGCCTCAAGGGCCGCCGCGATGCTGAGGCCGGTCGGGTTTCCCAGGGCCTGAGCACGTTCGGCCGCCCGCTGCGCCGCCGGATAGCCCATCCGGCGGCGGCGGAGATCTTCCGCCCGTGGCAGGTCAAGGCAGAGCAGCTCACAGCGATCCTGGACCACGCCGACAATGCTACATCCGTTGAAATGTCGAATCGAAGGAAACTGTAGCGCTTCCCGAGGAATTGAGAGATGGTTCGCAATGGGCGGCGGGTCACACCGCTGGCAGTCGTTGCGTCGCTTCTGCTCGCACAGGTCTTCTCGCGCCGCTTGGCCCGGAGCCGCCTGCGCTGTGCGTCGATGCGCGCCTGTCTGGCCGCCGTGCGGGTTTCCCCTCCTCATCTTCTTTGTTGCTGCTCATACGGGTCACACGCGTCGGCTGGGCTCCATCGGGCGGGATTCAATACGACGCTGCGTAGTATACATAGGGGCATCGGGAGTCGATCTGCACCCCGAGCAGCAGGAGGCCCCGTCAGGAATGCAGAGCCCGCCGCCGCTCCTCGAATTCCTCGGCGTCGATCTCCCCTCGAGCGAAGCGCTCCTCCAAGATTCCCAGGGCGTCCCGGCGACCGGAACCTCCTGGCAAGCCGCGGGCTCCTCGGGGACGTGCCGAGAAGGCGCGGGCGACCAGGATGATCCCGACGACGATTGCGATCAGGAACAGGACGGGAAGGATCATGCTCCATCCGCCCATCCAGCCGCACCCGGGGCACGGCATCACCGCCTCGGACAACCTGCCTGGCGAATCCGTGATTCCTCTCCCCGAATCAAAGATGCCGGGCAGAATGCCTTCTTTCGGTCGGAACCAACGATTGCTTCCGTTACTATGCCCCATCATACAGCATCGAAACAGCCATCAGCTCCGCGCCTCAGCGGTGTCGGCGGTACGCCGGCAGCCGTGTCGCAGGATCTACCCTTCGGCGATGGTCACGCAGTGCTCGCCCTCCGGCTGCGGCTGGGAGGTGACGGTGCCTCGAGGAGGCCCAGTGATCACGACCGAGGTGTCGACTACGATCTTGCCGCCCACGACGTCGACGCGAAAGCGGTCGAGGCCGCGGGGGGCGGGCCCGTCCCGGTACTCGCCGTTGACGGAGTACTTGGAGCCGTGGCAGGGGCACTCGAACCACTTGGCGGGAGGGCACCACGGCACGCTGCACCCCAGGTGGGGGCACTTGCGGTACATGGCCACGAGCCCGGTCTTGGGCGTGTTGGCGAGCTTGTAAGCGAGGATCTTCTCCGCCTCCTTGGCGTCTCCCTCGTAGCTCATCACAAAGAAGCGGCCGTCGGGGACAAACTTGGGGGTACGGGTGGAAGCGATCACGTTGCGCACCTCCTCGAGGTTGCCCACCGTGATCTTGGCCCCGAGACCCCCTCGAAGCCTCGGAAAGAGGAAGTCGAGGGAGGCCAACAGGAAGTTCGCCATCGCGGTCAGAAACGCCGCCACCAGCGCTCGGTTCAGGAACCTGCGCCGGGTAACGCCCCCGATGTCCTCCTTCGTCCGGCGCGGTATGGGCCTCGGCTCACTGCCCGGGGGCTCTCCGGCAGGGAGCGGCTCACCCGGCGCCCCGCGGGCGCCCACCAGCGCCTCTTGCCGCTCGGCCACCGGAACCTGAAGGGGAGCGCCAGCGGGGCGAGCGAAAGCCAGATAGCCCACGAAGAGCGCCCAGGCCGCGACCGAGCCCACCACCACCACGGCGACGAGAAGCTCGGGGGCCATCGTCTCAACACCTCGCTAACTACCCGCTCAGCTACAATGCTACTATCCTTCGTAGTGGCCGGCGTCTAGCAATTCATCCCACAGACGAAGCGGGGGCAAGGGGGAGGCCAGGATTAGCGCTCAAACAACGAGGCGCCCGGGGAGAGGTCGATCAGGCGAGTTTGAGGAACGGCGTCGGCTGCTCCAATGAGACACCCTTTGTCAACCACCGCCCCGAATCAGCCGTCAGGCGACAGCCTTTCTCGGCTCGCTCTGCGCGGCCAGGGATCGGCGGCGGTTAACGACGTGGACTTCCTCGTTGTAGCGGGCACCCTTCCTGAGGCAATGCCAGAGAACCTCGAGCCAGCGGTTCCCCAGTGCGCGCAGGGCGGCGTTGTGGCCCTTCCCCCTGCTTCGTTGGCCGTCGTA
>JBOGWM010000152.1:0-10926 GCA_050693695.1 Actinomycetota bacterium | reverse complement strand
GGAGAGGGCAGGCCCTCCCCCCGTTACTAGGAGCTTGAGGTGTACCTCATCTTTCTTGGTCCGCCGGGAGCGGGGAAAGGGACACAGGCAGCCCGTGTCGCCCAATATTTGCGGGTGCCACATATCGCCACCGGCGATATGTTCCGCCAAGCGGCGAATGGCGAAACCGCCCTCGGGCGATGGATCAAGGGGTACATGGATCAGGGCCAGCTGGCGCCCGACTCGGTGACCAACGGGCTTGTGGCGGAGCGCCTGTCGATGCCCGATGCCGCCGGTGGCTTCGTTCTGGACGGCTACCCTCGCAACCTCGAACAGGCGCGGTTCCTCGATACGGGCCTGGCGCGCCTGGGCGCGAAGCTTGACAGGGTGGTCAAGTTCATCGTGACGGGAGCCGAGATCGTCGCCCGTCTGTCGGGACGGCGGGTCTGTCCGAGATGCGGAGCCGTCTATCACCAGACGCTTCGACCCCCCCAGGTATCAGGCGTCTGCGACAACGACGGCTCGGAGCTCGTGCAGCGGGAGGATGACACTGAAGAGACGGTCCTCAGACGGCTGGAGGTGTACGGGTGCCAGACCAAGCCTCTGTACGATTTCTATACTGACAGGGGGCTGCTGGTGGAAGTCGATGGCGTTGGCCCCGCTGAGGATGTTTTCCAGCGGCTCTTGGACGCGGTCTTCAGTCACGGCGGTATCAGATGATCGTCAAGAAGACTCCCCGCCAGGTCCAGGAGATGTTGGCAGCCGGGCAAGTGCTGGCGGAGGTGGTCGAGGCGCTCCACCAAGCGGTGGTGCCGGGGGTCAGGATCAAGGAGCTGGACGAGCTGGCGGAGGCCCTCATCCGCGAACGCGGCGGTCGCCCCTCTTTCCTCGGCTATCGCGGCTTTCCCGGCAGCATCTGCGCTTCGCCCAATGACGTGGTGGTGCATGGCATCCCGGACGGCCGCAGGCTTGTCGATGGCGATATCTTCTCTGCCGATGTGGGTCTCGTCCTCGACGGTTGGCACGCCGATACCGCAGCGACCTTTGCTGTGGGCGAGATCGATCCGCAGGCGCGGCGCCTGCTGGAGGTGACCGAGGCGGCTCTGGAGGCCGGGGTGAGGCAGTGCCGGCCGGGAAACCGCCTGAGCGACATCTCTCACGCGGTCCAAACAGTCGTCGAAGAGGCTGGCTTCTCGGTGGTGAGGGAGTTCGTCGGGCACGGGATCGGCCGCCAGCTCCACGAGGATCCCGCTATCCCCAACTTCGGACCCGCGGGCCGAGGGCCGGCGCTCGAGCCCGGAATGGTCTTTGCCATCGAACCGATGGTCAATCTGGGAGATTGGGGGACCCGAACGCTGGCGGACGGCTGGACAGTCGTCACCGCCGATGGCAGTCTCTCGGCTCATTTTGAACACACCGTCGCGGTTACCCCCGTCGGGCCGCAAGTACTGACACGTCTGCGCCAGGACCGTAAGAACGCTCTAGCGCAACGTTAACGGGGGGGCAGGCCCTCCCCCCAGCCTCCTCCCAAACTCAGCCTTGGTCGATCGAGGCTGAACGGGCCGGCTATGCCGGCCCTCTTCAACTCGCTCCGGCCTTGGAGGCTCCGCATGAAACTTGTCACAATGCGCAGGGTTCCGGGTCCCAGAAGTTCTAGCGAAACCTCATTCTGATTCTGCGAGGAGCGCTCGGCCTTCGTAGGCGCGGCTCCAGGGTGCAGAGCGCGCCGATTGCGAGGATCCCAGCGAGGGTCACGATCCCGTACAGCACCGGATCGGCAATCCAGCGTGTGACTGCTGCCAACAGGGGCTGCGCCGGGCCGGAGGCCGTCCGGAGCGGAGCTTGACAGGACTGCTCGGCCGGTCCGCACACGACATCGTCTACATACCGGGTACCCACGAGGGGTGAATGGCCTCGGGTTGCGAGCCGGGAGGGATCTGGAGCGTCTCTGGTTCGAGAGGAGGCGCTGATCCGGCCCCGCGAGCTGGTCCCCGTCCCCGGGGCGGCCACCCCGGGCTGGGATTGCGGTTTCTGCTGAGGGTTCAGGGCGCCGGTGGACGAAGTAGGAGGTACGGCTTCAGGTCCCCTCTCCTGACGCTTGGGGACCCGGCTGGTTTCCGAGTCTCGCCGGGCGACCACCTGTTCTTCTTCCGCCCCCGAAACGTCGGCCGGCTGTCCCTCGGGTTCCGCCCAAGCGGAGGAGGCGGCCATGAAGACCTGCAGGGTCAACCAGACGATAATCACTCTCAGATAGAAACCCTGCCCTCCGTGGCGCGCCATGTCATGCATGCTAACCAATGGGCGCCGGGAGCGCCTCAAAAGTGCTATGAGGAAAAATTAAGTAAATTAAGCCAGGGAACTCGGCTTCTGACCTGGCTACTGGCTGCGGTCTCGATCTTCCTGGAGCGATCGCGAAGCCCGGCTGACGGATCGGCGCCCTCTTCGTCGCGACGGCGACCGGGGGTCGAAGGCCGTGATGGCGCCGATGCCCAGGACCGCCAGGAGAGCGAGGATCGCAAGCATTCCGGGATGGAGGGTCCAGCCCGGGGGCGCTGCGACCTGCTTGGACATCAAGTTTTGTCGTTGGTCCCCTTCGCAGGTCGATCTCGCCTCGCCGTCCTCGCAGATCGCTTCCTCGAGATGTCCTCCCCGGCTTCGGCTTGGCCCGGCGTCGCCCTTCGAGGCTGCCAGAACGGCTGCCGGGTCGGATGGCCGCTTGGGTTTCTGCTCCTGCTGAGAAAGGACCTCTTTCCCCGAATCGCTTGGCGAAGGCGAAGGCGAAGGTAAGAGCAGCTGTGGGAGAGATGGGAGAGCAAGGAAAGGCGGGGGGGCGGGAGAAGGCGACGTGGAAGGCGGAGGGCTGGGCGAAGACTTGGGCGAGGGAGAAGGCGAGGGCCTGGGAGAGGCGGAGGGCGAAGGCGAAGACTTGGACGCGGGAGAAGGCGAGGGCGAAGGCGCCGAGGCGGCCATGCCGCTCAGAATCGGCGAGGCAACGATCACGACTGCGAGCAACATCCGGCGCATGGTCCCCCCGAGCTTGCTTCAAGAACCCAATAAAGTCAAACTGTCATGGCATGCTCGAATTTGTCAAGTGACTCCATGAATCTAAACGAATCTAAATGAATCTAACGTGATAACTCCATGAAACGGTGCCCGAGCCATGCTCCACTCTCCCGGACCCCGCCACCCGATCGGCGCTTGAGGCTTCTGCGCTTCCTCGTGCCCACGGTTTGGTCTCTTCCGGGCCTTGATGTTACCCGAGGGAGCGCCCCTGCCGTGTGGGCTCTCGCGGTGACGAGGGGCATCGGCGTCTATCATGATTCTTCACATGGAAAGGTGCTCGGCCATGATCACGCGTGACGGAGATCGCCTCGGAATGCTCCGGGCCACCGCTTGTCCATCGATCGGGGTCGAGGGATGAGCGCGCCTCTCCTGATCGTTCTCGCCCCGGTTGGGGCCGTCGTCTTCATCCTCGGCCTGAGGGCTCCTCTCAGCGTGCTTCTTCCCGCCTACGCCGCCCTGGTGCCGTTCGGATCCGGCATCGTGGTGCCTGTCGGCCTTCCGCCCCCCTTCAACACTCTTACCACCGTGCTTGGAATGGCGGTTACTTTGGCGACAGGTGTCAATCTGCTCACCTCCTGGAGCCGGGGTGTGCGTCTGCCGCCGGCGGTGTATGTCTGGATGCTCTTTGTCGGGGTCGCATCCCTGACCATGGGGTGGTCCTTGAAACCCTCCGCGACCCTGACGGGGGTATTGATCCTTGTCAGCCTGATCTCGCTGTATGCGGTGACCTCGCTGATGCCCGTATCCGCAAGGGATCTGTTCTGGTTGGAGCATGGGATCATCCTCGGCGGTCTGGCGACCGGAGCGTACGCTCTGTATCTGGTGCTCGGGCCCGGCCTGACCACCACTCGCATCGGTCTGCCTCGATTCGCCACCGCGGGAGGGGTGGGTTCGGACGTGGATCCCAATATCACGGCGGCTGCTCTTCTGCTTCCGCTCGCCGTCGCGGTTGGCAAGGCGATCCAGCGCTCCTCGATGCTGGAGCGCCTCGGGTACGGGTTCTCGGGAGCCGTCATCATGGCAGCTATCACGCTGACCGGCTCCCGGGGGGGCATGCTGGCGACCCTGATCGTGCTGGGAGTGCTGATCGTGAACGGTCGGGGCCGCGTGGCTGCGTTGTCGTCGGGGCTCCTGATCGTCGTGATCGCCGTGGGTACTTTCTCGCAGGCGCCGGAGGCGCTGAAAGAACGCATTGTGAGCGTGGACGCTCAGGGCAGCGGACGCGTGAGCATCTGGATGGTCGGGCTTCAGTCCTGCTCCAACTATTGCTGGGCCGGGGCCGGCTACGGCGCCTTCCCCGAGGTGTACAAGCGAAATCTCGCCGAGGTTCTGGAGGCCAGCTCGCGCCCGGGTTCCTACCGAGCTCACAACATGTGGTTGGGGGCCCTGATCGAGACGGGCTACCTTGGGGTGCTGCTCATGACGATCGCCCTGGCCTTTGTCGTCCGGGATGTGCTTCGAATGCCCCGCGAGGTCCGGGGCCCCCCGCTGGCCGGGATGGCAGGCGTGCTCGCGTCGAACATGTTCCTTTCCAATCTGGGATTCAAGTACTTCTGGCTCGTGATCACCTACGCGACCCTGGCGCCGCTGGCGCTCGGTCGCCCGCAGGTGTCCGTGCCACTGTTTCCAACGCTGGCCGTTTCCGAAGGAGCCCGATGAGAGATCACCTTGCCGACGACGCCCCCTCACGCCTGTGGTGGGGGGTCCGCACCTACGCTTCAATCCTGGCCCTCGTCCTGGTCCTGGTCCCCGGCGCTCTGGTTCTTTCCGTTGCGGCCAAGCCATCGATCTATCAGGCGGAGGCGCTGGTCATCGCCACGGAGCTGAACATGTCGGAAAGAGAGCTCGGCCGGGTCGCCGAGGCGGTGTTCGCCGGCGGATCGGTGGCCGAGAACGCCGTCAGGCGGGGCATGCTTCCATTCGATCCTCAAGACCTGATCCCGCTCAAGGTGACGGTGGAGCCGGTTGGGGAGAGCAGGGCGGTGAAGGTTCTGGCCACGGACTCCGACCCGGAGCTCGCCACCCGCATCGCCAACGCCGCCGCCGACGCTCTCGTCGACGACTTGAACCAGGCCGGCCCCGGCGTCGGGGTGTTCGCCGTGAAGTCCCGGGCGGTAGTGCCCGACGAACCCGTCGAGCAAACCAGCGTGCTGGAAGCCCTTGCGGTGGGGCTGGTGGCCGCGGGCGCCCTCGGTCTGGGCCTGGTAGGGCTGCTGGTGGCGATTCGCCGCCCCCTCCTGGGAGCGTTTGAGGCGTCCGCTCTCGCCGAGGCCCCGGTTCTCGCCATCCTGCACGTCCCCATCGGCCGGCCCGGCCGGGTGGTCGAACCGGAGCTGGTGAGGGGACTCTCCGCCCTGTCAAGACAGATCTTTCCCAAACGGGAGGGAGTGGGCGCCATCGTTGCCTGCGCGGGTCGGAATGCCCGCCGCAGCCAGGTCTCGTTGTTGTTGGCTCGCCTCCTCTCCCGAGACGGCCCCGTTTACCTCGTTGCCGCCCCGGGCAGCACCCTGACCGAGAGGGATCTCGCCTCTATCGAGAGCTCCAACCTCAACCTGTCGAAGACCCTTCGTCCGGAGATCCAGTCCGGCGCCACGCCGGTCGTGATCGATGGGTTGAGCGCCTCCGATTACGATGTGGCTCAGCTTCTGCCCATGGGAGTCTTGGTGGTTCTCCTGGTCGAGGAGGGGACGCCGCAGCCGAACGTCGAGGCGGCCGTTCAGCAGTTCCTCCCCGGGGCCCTGCGGGGGATTGCCTTCGTCCGGCGTGGCCGGCGCGGGGCACGAGCGGGGCGAGTGGGATGGGCACCGGTGAAGAAGACCAACCGCAGCCCGAAAGAGTCGGAGAAGACGGCTTCTTAGCCGATTCTTGCCGCTTCTCAGGCGGGAGCCTTCAAGACCGATAGCTTCGGAGGTCTTCCAGCTCGGCAGCCTCCGATGATCGGCCTTCTCTCCGGCGCCGTTGCAGCATCAGCCCGCTCAGCCCGCTCAGGGCGACGATGCCCGCTCCCACCCCAAGCAGCGCTCCCATCGGCAGCTCGCCGCGACCTTGCCGGGGCGGCGCCCCGGGCGGCCTGGCGGAGTCACCTTCCCGGGCGGCGATGCCGGCGGGGGGTGGCCTCAGGGCCGCCGGAAAGCTCCCTGCGTCCAGGCGGATCCAGCGGGCCGGCGAGGGTACCCCGTTGGCGTCTTTGATCACCAGCATGTAGTAGCCGGGAGGGGCGATGTTTCCGTTGCTCGGGGTGTCCACCGACAGGCCGCCTTCAGCTTGCCGGAAGGTGAGCGGAACGTACCGCTGGTTCGAGTCGAACCCGTGGGTGACCGCCGAGGGCCGGATGAGGGCCACGGAGGTGATCCGGGCCGCGTCGGGAGTGGCCACGCTGAGCGATGCTGCGTACCCGGCCTGCTCGGCAGCCGAGGTGATCGTTGGGCGGGGGCCCTTGAAGAGATACGGCGGGGAATAGATCTGGACGTGGTTACGGGCGCGCTGCACCTCCCCGCCCCCGATCACCAGCCGTCCGTCCGGCAGGAGCGCGGAGGCGGAATGGTACATGCGGGGCTCGCTCAAGGGGGCGACGGTCGTCCAGCTCTCGGTCTCGGGGTTGAAGATCTCCCCCTCGAAGACCGCCGCTTTCTCGTCATCGGAAAAGGTGGTTCCCCCGACGGCCATGACCGAGCCGTCGGCCAGGATGGTGAGGTTGTGCCGGCGCCGGGGGAAGGCCATCGGGGCCACGGAGCGCCAGTGTCGTGAGCCGCCCATGTCGATGACCGAGACTCTCTTGCTCGCTGTCTGATCGATATCGCCGCCGGTCTTCAGGATCTTGCCCGGAGCGTACATGGCTGCCCCTTCCGAGTAGCTGGAGGTGGAGTAAGAGTTTCGAGGCCCCTCGGTCCAGAAACCGGTCCCCGCGGCGTTGAGCAGCCACGTTCGCGCGGTGGGGCCTGCTTCGAAAGTCCTGCCGTTGGGGAGCACATACATCAGGGGGTACAGGGGCTCCCGCGGGGTCCTGGTAAGGGGAAGCTCGGTCCAGCTATTCGTCGCCGGGTCATAGACCTCGGGGTGAGGCGCCCGCTCGCCGACCCGGATGTCTCCCGATGTTGCCAGCACTCGCCCGTCCGCCAGGGTGGTGGTCGTGGGGTACCAGCGGTGGTAGATCATGTCGGCCCCCCGGGTCCAGGTGTTGGTGAAGGGATCGAATAAAGCGTTGATCGGAAGCCCGAAGTGCGTCTGCTCGCTTCCGATCTGCCCGCCCAGGCTGATCACCCGGCCGTCGGCCAGGGTCGCCTGACCGGAGCAGTGGATGTCGCCCCACTCCGCTGGGATCGGGACTGGCGTGACCGTGCCCGTAGCCGGGTTCCAGATCTTCGGGGGATTGGCAGGGATGGCCTCCCAGATCAGGACACCGTCGGTGGGAAGGACCACCAGGTGCATGGCCTTGATGCCCCAGTCCAAGATGGGCCCCCACTCTCCCACCTCGATCCGGTTATCGCTTGCCGTGGAGGCCGCGCGACCAAACCCGGGCGGTAGCAAGGTCATCGCGACCGCGACGAGGGCGAGGAGCAGTCGCGATCTACCGAACGTAGCGTTCTGCAATCTCCGGACCCCGCGGAGGCTCCATTGTGGTAAGGCGACCACGGAGCGAGAGTAGCACGGCTAAAGCAGGGTTATCCTGCCAGGTCCCGATAGAGGTCATCCAGAGCTGCGATGGTGGCGGCGAGGTCGAAGTGCCTTTCCGCGCGCCGGCGTCCCGCCTCCCCGTACCTGCGTCGCAGCTCCGGGTTGACCACAAGGGGCTCGAGCGCCTCGGCCAGAGCCCGGGGATCTCGTGGAGGCACCACTCGACCGGTCACGCCATCGCATACCGCTCGGGGAATATCGCCGACCCGGGACGCGACCACCGGCAGCCCGCTCGCCATCGCCTCGAGCACCGAGAGCGGCATGGCCTCCCACCACGAAGGGAGGCAGTACAGATCGACGCTTCGATACAGCCCTGGCATGGCCTCGTGCGGGCGGGGCCCGAGGAAGCGAACCTGACGTCCGGCCGCGGCGTGCACCTCGGCCTCCGCTTCCGGACCCTCCGCCGGCGTGCCACCCGCCAGGAGGATCTCGTGGCAGGCGCCTCGTTCCCGGAGCAGTGAAGACGCCTCCAGGAGGTCCAGGAGACCCTTGCGGGGAGTGATGGGGCCGGCATACAGGATGCGCGGGGGATCGTTCGCAGGGGCTATCCGACTTCGGGGGTCCGGTGCGTAGGCGGACATGTCCACCCCGTTATCGATGAGCGACATCCGCGCGGGGCTCAGCACCGCTCCGAGCGCCGCCAGCCCCCCCTCGGACACCGCCACCACTCGGTCGGTGGGGGCCAGGGCGATCCGGGCGAGCAGGCGGCGCGCCGGAGTGATCAGCCAGAGCTGCACCATCCCTCCATGGGCATGGACGACCACCCGGCACCGGCGGAGCCGGGCCGCAAGGGTCAGGAGACCCGCACGCGCCAGGGTCACCCCCGGGGCGAGTGCGGAGTGGATGTGCACGAGGTCGCAACCCGCCGCGTTGCGCCAGAGCGCCCGGGTGTCGAGCAGCGTTCGCCGGATGTTGGAGGCGCTGAGGCGACCAGCTCGGGGGGCCCGGTCCGAGGACAGGTTGAGAAAGCTCAGGTCGTGAGCGCGCTTCAGGTCGCTTTCGAGCAAGGTGGTGAGGAAGCTTGAGATGCCTCCCCGCTCCGGGGATCCCTTGCCGACGAGGAGGATTCGGCTCATCCGCTGGCTCACGGCGGCCATTATGATCCCCGCTCTCCCACCCTTGCCCGGGAATGGAAGGTGGGGATCTCCTAACGGACGATATGTATAAGTTATTTCTAACGTGCGTCTATTTCTTGGATTTCAGATAATACGCGACGATGCTGAGATCGGTAAGCCACGAGTCGGGAGGGATGTGGAGATGAAGAGGGAGCGTGGAGCCCGGATCATCTGGCTCCTCGTTCCTTGCATACTTCTGGCGCCCCTCGCCATGCTCGCCCCCGCAGCCGCTCAGACCGGGTTCAAGGCTCATTCCTACACCGGATTCGATGCCGAGGCGTCCGGTGGGGCCATCACCGGGCAGAAGCCCGAGTCCAAGCTCTGGTTCCACGCTGGTCAATGGTGGGCCGCGCTGCTCGCACCGGCGAGGGCGGGCGCCCACACCATCCACCGCCTCGACGGCTTGACCTGGACCGATACCGGTGTGGTCATCGATCCCGTCCCGGCGAGCAAGGAGGACGTCGCATCCGTGGGGGACAAGCTCTACATCGTTTCGAGGAAGTCCTCCGGTATGGGGTCCAACCAGTTTCGGATCTTCACGTACTCGGGCGGCGCCTATACCCTCGATTCAGGGTTCCCGGTGGCGGTAGCGGGGACCGGCGCCGAGACGACTACGATCGCCAGGGATACCACCGGAATCTTCTGGCTGACCTACGAGAAGGACAAGCGGATCCACGTCGCCCGCTCTCAGGGCTCCGACGGCAAGGTCTGGGGTGCGCCCTTCGTGTTGCCCGTGAGGGGGGCCTCCGCGGTTGACTCCGATGACATCGCGTCGGTCATCGCCTTCACCGACTCGACGGGGCCGGCGATCGGCGTGATGTGGTCCAACCAGGTCGATCAGAAGAATTATTTCGCCGTCCATCGGGATGGGGCCTCCGACCGCGCCTGGTCGGTCGAGACGGCCTTGAGCGGCACCAAGGAGTCGGACGACCACATCAACCTCAAGACCTTCGAGGGCAGGGTCTTCTCAGCGGTCAAGACGAGCAAGTCCAACTCCGGCGATGCGCTCATCCGCCTCCTCGCCCGCTCGCCCACCGGCGCCTGGTCGAAGTATCCGGTAACGCTCGTCAGCGAGGACAATACAAGGCCCATCACCCTCCTCGAGATCGATCCCGCCGCCCGTCAGGTCTATGTCTTCATGACCTTCGAGGTGGAAGGCAGTCCTGCGGGCATCTCCTACAAGAAGAGCTCTCTCGACGCTATCGGCTTTCCTTCCGCGGCTACGGTCTTCATCCAGGGGTCCAGCGCGGAGCCGATCAACAACGTCACCTCCACCAAGCAGAACCTGACCGCCGCCTCCGGGATCGTCGTCCTCGCCTCCGACGGGAGCCACTACTGGTGGAACCGTTTGAACGGCGCTCCCATTCCGACTCCAACCCCCAAGGGAGCGTCGCAGCCAGCGGACCCCGGGCCGCCACGGCGGGGGTGACGGGGCGAGCAGCGGCCAACTCGTGGCCCCGAGGCCCACATCCTAGCTGTATCATCGGTTCCTTCAGTGAGGAATTACATCCAAAAAATTTCATGTCTGTAAGACATTTATTGCCAGAAACTACATTGATGATATTTCACTATCCTGCTCAGGGATGACGGCTAATTAGATTAATTAATTCTTACGACTCTTGACGGAGATCTTGCTCTTTGTTTCCATTACTAGAAATGGGAGCCCAAATGGGGGGTAACCTCTGGCTCGTAGGCAGCAAAAAAGGGGAAACGGTCAATATCTTTCCCTCGATTTCCGTGTGCCCGTGACCATGGCCGAGAGGCGCAGCGCTGGAGGATTCCGGGCTCATACGTTGAGCATCCTGTTCTCCGGACTGCGACCGGCTATGGTCATCGGCTTGGCCGACGCTCTGGCTCTCTCGCTCGGGGTCATGGTGGGACAGTTTCGGCCGTGGGCTATCGGCTACGGCGTCGCGGCTTTCATCTCACTGAGCATCTTGACCCTGGGCGCTCCCCGCCGGGAATCGATCAACCCCCGGCTCGCGACCGAGGTCCCATGGCTGCTCGGGCGTCTCGCGGTCCCGGCGGTGCTGGTGGCTCCGTTGGCCGGCCCCGACGCCCTGGGCAGCTTCGTGCGCCTGGTGCCGCTCTCGGT
>JBOGWM010000151.1:0-4753 GCA_050693695.1 Actinomycetota bacterium | reverse complement strand
GTCCGGAGCGCCCTGCTCGCCAGCGCGGTCCTCGGGGCCATCACCTCGGGACTTCCATCCTCGGGATGCCTTGGACACTATGAGCGGCGATTGCGAGACGCTCTCGTCGAGCACCTCGGCCACTGCGTCCGCCTCTATTCGGCCGCCTTCTCCTCGCCCGTTTGGCGCGCTGAGATCGGGCGCATGCGTCGGGGGTTGATCATGCCGCCACAGCCCGAGGACCCTCGGGTGGGCGCCAGGTACCTGCTGCGAGGCGCGAACCTGGAACCGTCAGGGCCGGCCGATCCGCATGGGGACCGCTGAGGAAAGGAAGGCATGACATGGCCACCGGGACGATCAAGTGGTTCAACCTCGAGAAGGGCTTCGGGTTCATCTCGAGGCCCGACGGCGCCGATATCTTCGTCCACTCCAGGGCGATCGACTTACCCGGCTATCACGCGCTCGACACCGGCCAGCCGGTGGAGTTCGAGATAACAGAAACCCCCACGGGACCCCAGGCGATCAACGTTCGCCTCCTGGGACCGGTTCCCAGATGACCACACGCGGGCCGGTGGGCTTCAGCGCTGCCATCGACGCCGCGGTCCGCAGGGAGGTGCAGCCGCTGCGCCGCGAGCAGGCTCCTGACGCCGGGCTCGGCGAGCTCGAAGATCGGAGGGCTGATCCTGACCAGCACTCTCGACGGAGGCTGTCTCTAGCTCTGTACCAACTCTTGGATCACGGTCAGGACTAGGATCACCATTTTGCCGATAGCACTGGCCAGCATACCTCCGGTAGCGTAGCGAGAAGGTCGGCATTTGGCCGCCCTCTTGCTGAATAGTGGTGGGAGTATCGAGTAAGCGTGGGTAGGACCAATGCCTGGACTTGACTTCAACCGCCCGAGCCGCGGCTCGGCAACTGACAAGGCTACCGAACCGCGGCGCATCTTCAGCGCGCTGCCCTCGAAGGCAAATGACCCGAAGTACGCTCCAAAGTCAGCGTTGTCAGACCCTGAGCGGTTACGTAAAATGGTTTGAAAGGAGCAAGAGGAATGCTCCCTCACCTCCTTGCCACGCCTGCGGTGGCTGATTACACAATGGCGTTTTGGGTGACAAGAGCTAGAGCGGGGCAGCCGCATACCGCAACCCTGATTGCCAGGAGGACATGGGATGGAAAGAGCCGGCTCTACGCCTAACAAGCCTCACGAGGACAAACCCCTGCTCTTTATCAGCCACCGACATGAGGACAAGACAATCGCCGACATCTTGAGGTCCTTCATAATCAGCCGCACCGCGAACCGGGTCGAGGTCTTCCAATCTTCGTCGGCGATGGCCGAAGGCCCCCGTGTCGGCGGGCTGCTGAACAGGCAGCTCATGGACTTTCTCTGGCACACCGATGTCTTGATCTTGCTCTACACCAACCCCAACAGGGATTGGTCTTATTGCATGTGGGAGTACGGGGTGATGCTCGACGACCGCAAGCCGGACGCAAAACCAATTCTGTTCCAGTTCGCCGATAGATACCCCCCACTGTTTTCGGATCAGGTGCGGGTCGATGTCCGCAAGCGCCATGACGTTGAGAAGTTCACTAAGGACTTGTTGACAGACAGGGACTTCTTTCCCAATTACCCGGGGCCCGTCACAGGGTTCTTCCGTGAGAGCGAGGATGTGAAGAGGGCCAGCGACGAACTCTACGAGAGCCTTCTCGCTGTCGCGCCCGAAGACAATGAGGACCCCGAACCCTGGCCTCCGTACCCCTACCTCCAGCTCTCCATCGACCTCGACCACATAAACCGCATCTGTCAGGCGGCAATGAAGGAGCGGGTCCAGCTCGCCAGGGAGGTCGTGGAGAACGAAGCTGTCCTCACCACTGGTAACGCTGAGGCTGGCCGCCTCTTCGGCAAGCGCACGCGTGTGGAGAACATAGCCTTCAAGGAGCTCCTGGCTCGGTGGAGGGAGAAGTTCCCTGATTGGCAGGCCAGGTGGGTCGACGCAATCTGTAGCCAGATCATCGCTGCCGCCATGGACGAGTTCCCCACGTCGGCCTGGGAGCTCATGCGTGCTACCGATCTCGCCGACGGAACCTGGTATGGCCCCGCCTTGGTCAAGGTCCAGAAGTCCTCCCGTCAACACTGTATGAAGTTCGACGTCTGCTTCTTGAAGTTTGTCCTCGACGATGACGACCGGATCATTGCGAGGGTGCCGAGGGAGAGGAGGATCCTTGATCTCAGGAATACCGAGCAACAGCCCGTGACCGGCAAGCATGTGAGAGATCTCCAAGTGCTGCTGAACCGCTTTCTCACCGCCGGCGATGAAGGCAAAGATGGCGAACCGATTCCGCCTCTTCTGGCCGACGGCATTGGCGGCGCGAAGACCAAGCAGGCGACCCTCGCCTTCCAGTCCGCCAAGAGCTTGGTCCAAGACGCCATCGTCGGCCCGCTGACTTGGAGAAAACTCATCGAGCCAGAAGGGCAGAAGTCGAGCGTGTCTCGAATCTAAGGGTGCGCAACATCGAGTTCGCCCAGGGGAACCGAGCTTTCCCCCTACCTGCCCCAGGGCGGGGCCGGCCACGTGCTCGTCACCTCTCGCAATCCCAACTGGCGCTTCAAGCTACCTCACGCTTTTTGAGATCCCCGGCACCACCGCCAGGGGCTGCTCGGGCGAGCATCTGCTTCCTCTGACTATCCCGATAGCGTCGCCACCACCTGGGAGGCTGCGAGACATGAGCCCTGGAGGGAAGAGGGCGGCGATGTCAGGGAAGCCTGCAAGAATGGTGGATTGCCGTACCTGCGGAAGGAATGGAGGCGAGGAAGAACGACCGATGGGACGTGGACGGGGCAGATTTCGGCAGGGCGCTACCGAAGCAGAGAGAACCTACGCCCAGGTGCTCAGGGATATTCGGGACGCTCGACGCGAGACCCAGGAAGCGTTGGGCAACCTTCTCGGCTGGAGCGTTTCGACTGTGTCAAGGTTCGAGGCAGCCGTCGAGCGTCCGGATCGAGCAACTCATCGTCAGTATCAGGCTCTTGCTCCGACGGATGACCTACGGAAGCGGGTTGCTCGGGCCTATGAATCTCTCTCTCCCTCCCAAGCGACGAGGCGGGGCGGCGTAGCTCGAAGATCGGCTGAGGAATGGCAAAGCCGGGCACTCGAGGGCCCTGGGCTGTATTGGCTGCTGCGAGAGCGGTACGAGCCTTACCCGATGCTGAAGCTGTTCGGCGACGAATCCACACACCTACCGGTGTGGGCCGAGCTTGCGCCGAGAAGCCAATGGGAGGATGTAGAGGCCGCTCTCGGGAATCTGGATCTCTCGCAGTCGGCACCCCAAGTTCGGCAGTGGGCCTACTGGGAGGAATGCGATCCCGTTGCTGAGGGGGAATTCGAGCGCCATCTCAGTGACTGGGACCGGCAGGTTCGCGAGATCCGGGCAGGGAGACGGCGGCACCTGGATACGTGGAACCAACTCACATACGACCTGGGGTCGATGGAGAGAGGCCCCGATGGAGTGAGGTTCCACTGCAAGCTGGGGACTTATTTTCATTCCCTCAGCACGTCGGAGTCTCTGGCCGCAGAGGTTATGGAAACCTACTCCGCATGGCCCGACTATGAGCCCGAAGAGGGGTGGGACAAGCTGGAGGGCCGAAGGTGGCTGCACGACCGTGTTGCCGATCCTGTGGCGGATGGTCGGCACCGCTCGGGTGCCATCGGGATTTCGACGCTCACCGTCGTGCGAGTGCGAAGGCGAGGTTTCGACGGGTACAAGATGTTCCTGTCGCCCCGATCGATGACGGTAGCTACCCAGCGGAGGCGCTACCACGTCATCCCGTCCGGGATGTTCCAGCCGTTCATCGCTGATGAGTCTTCAGAAGTCCTTCGGAGTCAATTCTCGGTATACACAACAGTCGTCCGGGAGTTCGTCGAGGAGTTGTATGGAGTCGAGGAGCTGGAAACGGGTGATGGCCGAGTGGATCACAACGCCATCTATGGGCGACGAGAGGCTCAGGTCCTCGCCGACATGCTGAAGACGGGCGACGCAAAGCTTCTCTACACGGGCGTTGCGGTGAACTTGCTCGCTCTTCGTCCCGAGATCTGCACGCTGCTCATCATCGATGACCCTGCCTGGTATGAGGACGAGAGCAGCCAACTGCGGATCTGCGACGAGTACCTGCGGCAAAGCGAACGGGTCGACCTGCTCCCCGATCAGCGATGGGTCCAGCTCATCGCCTTGGACAAGGACGGGCAGCCGGAATCGGCATGGCGAGACGTTCTGCGGCCGGCAACGCTTGTGGCTCCTGGCTGGGCCGGGGTGGACCTCGGCCTGCGGGTGGCCCGCGAGGTGATGGAGTAGTCCTCCGGCGTCTGAGCACTCGGAGACGCAGTTCCACCTTCGCCGGCCTGAACGTTTTTTCTTTCCGGACTTTTCCCAACCGCTCCGCTCTTGAGGGCACGACGATGCATGCGGGCCGCCCGGCTTCGGAGTCATGGGGGGCGTCAGCTCCCGGCCGGGCGGCCATCCGACGCGGGATGGGGGCGTCAAGGGGTTGGGGTCATGACGAAGGACGATCAGATGTCTGAGACTGCCTGGGGAAAGTCCGGCAGCTACCAGCGGCTTGTTGCCGCCGGCCACATCGACGATGCCTCCCTCGACCATCTGCACCCAGTAGATGCAAGCCAGCTGGGGATCTTGCTTGCGGGTGGTGCCGAGGATCTCGGAAATTCCCCACTGTCGATCATCGAAATCCACCAGTCACCGAGCGTCCGGGTGGGGTGGGAAAGAC
>JBOGWM010000150.1:0-13656 GCA_050693695.1 Actinomycetota bacterium | reverse complement strand
TCGAGCCCCTCGCCGAACCGGCCCTCGGGGCGCGCCCCGAGCTCATTCTCTCAAGGATCCTTCGCCCCGGGTCGTCTACCCCCTGACCGCGGAGATCGCCCTCACTTTCGCCGCGAGAGAGCGCAGGGCCTTCTCCGCGACCTCTCGTTTGTCGGTAGAAACTAGAGTGACTTTCTCGTTGTTGTTGTTCCCACCGAGCTGAGCCATCACCAGAAACGTCTTGTCATCCGCTGAAACCAACGTGATTCTCTGGACATGGCTCAAGTTCAATAGCCCGTCCTCAACCGAGACCCATCCCGTGAACTGCTTGCCCCCGGCAGGAAGACGGACGGGTAAGTTCTGACTTTCCACATTCGGACGAGGCTGAGAGGTGGGAGGTCCCCCGCTCCCGCCGCTGGAGGCGGGTCCCGCGCGCTCGGACCGATCGCAGTTGCGGCCCATCACGATAACCGAGAGCCGTGAATTGCATTCCTGGCTGCCTTCGTCGGCCCTTCCGGGCGCCGCGTTCAGTGGCGCCGCGAGCATCGCTACGGCCATCGCCGTTGCAACCGAAACGGATAGTGTGACCACTCGCCTTCGACTCATAGACCCTCCAACTCACCTTGCGTTCGCGTGCTTGACGAATTACAAACCTGTAGTTTAGTGCTGTAGAATGTCGGTGTCGACAACGGCCTTGGCGTACAACGAAAACCCATATGCGGGCAAAGAAGATTCACCCGGCGCTTACCTCCGAGGCGAGCTCGGGCGCTACGTTCACCCACGCTGTTGTCCAAACGCGCCAAGAGCAAGCGCGACCCCGGGTTCTCGCGGGGTCGGCTTGCTCCACGGCGCCGATCGCCTCAGGGCAGCTTCTCAAGCTGCCAACTTATTGTTCGGCTTGCTCCGTTTCCCGATCGCGTTCTTTTACAACCAGCTCGGATGGAGCTTAGCTGCTGCCGCTGCTGCCGGAGCTGCCGGAGCTGGAGCTGCAGCTGTTGCAGTTGGGACCGCTGCTGCCCTCGGCGCTATCGCTTGAGCAGGAGGTGTTCGAAGCGATCGGAACAGGTCCCGAGTTGCACTGCTGGCCGTCGGCCATCGCGGGCCCCGCGCTCAGGAATGCCAAGCCAATCATTGTTGCAGCCAATCCGATAAATTTCCTGCATCTCATAGGAACCTCCATTGACAATCACTAAGAAGGTCTGACCCGCCTAAGTGGCGCTTAGTCGTCCTGGCTGCCGCTGTTGCCGCCGGCGCCACCGCCGCCCTGGTTGCCAGCATCGCTACCGCCCCCGCTGCTGCCGGAGCTGGAGCTGGAGCTGGAGCTGGAGCTGCAGCTATTGCAGTTGGGACCGCCGCCAGCGCCGCCGCCGCCGCCGCCCTGGCAGTTCGTGTTGGAGGCGATCGGGATGGGACCCGGATTACATTGTTGGTCGGCTATTGCTGGCCCTGAGCTCAGCAATGCCGCGGGGATCGCGGTGCCGATCACTGTCACAGCCAATCCGATCAATTTCCTAAATTTCATAAGAGAAACCTCCATTGATGGAATCTTTCTTGATCTGTTTGCGCTGCTTGTACTGGAGCCGCTGCTTGCGCTGGAGCTGGACCCGTCGTGGTGGTGGCCGCCGCTCGCGTTGGAGAGAAGCGGGATGGGCCCCGAGTTGCACTGCCGACCGTCGGCGATTGAGGACTTTGTTCGAGTATCCCCGTGGCCATGATGCCAACCGCCACGGTTGCAGCGAGGATGCAGAGCCCAGCCACCACCCTACGCGTCACACGAGCCTCCAGGCGCGCCGCGGAGCAAGTCCGACTCCGACTCTCGCTGAGTCAGCTTGCTCCGCGACATCAAGCACCTCGACGTGTCCCAGGCTCGCCTAGTCAGGCTTCGCCGTGTCCAGAGACAGACAGTTCACTTCTTGGCAATGGCGAAGCCGCGCTTAATCCTGGCTGCCGCTGTTGCCGCCGGCGCCACCGCCGCCCTGGTTGCCACTACCGTTACCGCCCCCGCTGCTGCCGGAGGTGGAGCTGGAGCTGGAGCTGCAGCTGTTGCAGTTAGGACCGCCACCGCCGCTACCGCCGCCACCGCCCTGCTGGCAGTTCGTGTTAGAGGCAATCGGGACAGGACCCGAATTACACTGCTGGTTGGCCATTGCGGGCCCCACGCCCAGCACCATGGCGGGGATAGCCAGCGCCACCTTTGCCGCCAAGATGCACATTACTTTCCTGGGACTCATGAATTACCTCCAAATCGTTGGGCATGTCTGAGCTTCACAAGCCTCATCCATATCTTTTCTTTTGCTACCTTCCGACAACGGCCATCTAGCCGCCGCCGCTATTGCCACCGGCGCCACCTCCAGCTTGTTGGCCACCACCGCTGCCGCTACCGCTACCGCTACTTCCGGAGCTGGAGCTGCTGCTGGAGGTGCTCGAGCTGCTGTTGGAGGCGGGGGCGCCGCCTTCGGCGTCGCCGCCACCACCGCTCGAGCAGTTCGTGTTCGTAAGGATGGGCACCGGTCCCGGACTGCACTGCTGACCATCGGCCATCGCGGGCCCCGCGTACAGGAGCGTCGCAGGAACCATGATCCCTATGACCGTCGCAGCCAATCCGATAACTTTCCTCAACTTCATATAAACCTCCCCCATTTAATGGGTTCCTGCTTTACAAGCTGTGTCCGAGCCGTACCGGCTCGTCCCTGAGTACTGGCTTGCTCGTTGGCCTTGGCGATCACCTCCTTTCAAGCTCGTCCGTTCACGCCGAGGGCGTATTACTCGGTGGAGTTAGGGCTGCCGGTACCGCTACCGCCAGGGCAGTCCGAGCTCGAGAGAAACGGAATCGGGACCGAGCTGCGACTGCAGCTTCGGTTGCCGTCACCGTCCTCGCAGTTCGTGTTCGAGAGAATGGTGGGAGGTTCCCCGCTGCACTGCTGATCGGCGATGGCGGGTGCCACATTGAGTAGCACCGTGCAGGTGGCCATCCCCATTGCAGCCGCAATAATGGGTTGGGTCGCTCTTCTACGCCTCATAAGAGTCTCCTTGACAGATCTTTAAAGTTGCCCAGAGTCCTATCCGGCTCGGGCGGACCTAACGTTTGGCTCTCGGTCTCGTACCGGCAGGCCTTCCTCCTTCGTCTATCTCGTTCATACGTAGAACTTCAGCACATTACGTGTACTTCTGTCAACTCGCGCGAAGAATGTGGATAGCTCCCCTCGGATCAACCGGGGTAGTCAGGAAATTAATACAAAGGGTGGATTACTGGCAAGATCAGTAAAAGCGGCGTTTCTTGGCGCCGCCTTTCGAGAGAAGCACGGTCCCCCGCCGCCAAAGGGGACACCGAACCGCTCAGAAACCCCTCAACTTGTAAGCGAAACGCCAGACCGAACTGTCCCGTATCTTAAACATCTTTCCGAAACTTTTTCAAGTGGACTGTCTTCCTTCTCCGGTCATCGTCCACGAGCCGGGTCTTGCACCGCGGATGGCCCTGGAGGCGTTTCGGCAGGTCTCGGATTCTCACGTCGACTGCCGCCGATCGCGCTCGTTGGAGTGGAAGGGGTAGCCGGGGGAACACTGAAACACCTACGTCACATGCGACGCGTCTGCGACCAAAGCGCGTCTGCGACCAAAGGAGGAGAGACTCGCCTACCCCGGGTAGCGGACGAATCGCCGGCGCATCCAGACGTAGCCCCAGATGAGAGCGGCCACAATCCCAAGGCGAAACACGGCCAAGAGCTGAGTGCGCTCATCAAGCTCGCGGTCCTCCGCGAGAGAGCTCGCGATCGGGAGGACCCGAATCTTCTGTGGGGAGGCCTCTTCGCTCTGCTCCCCGGGTGAGGCCGGCGGCGGAGCAGGCATGCTCAGCTCCGCCGGAGGCACCGCGGCGGGCACGCTGGCTTTGGCTCCGCCCCCTCCGCCGACCGGGGAAGCGGGCGCTGGGTTGGCCGCGCCGGACTTCCGAGCAGCAGGAGGCCGGGTCTCCGTCGGCGCCTCCGGTGCGATTCCGCCGGCTGCCGGGGGGGCGGCGGCGACCGCGCCGGCCCCGACCGCCCTTGCGGCGTTGATCCTCTTGCCTCCCCGGATACTGTCGGCGCTCTGATCCATACGATCTCGTGCGGTTTCATTCTTGAGTCCGGCGGACATGAGCAGGGCAGCCACCCCCGAGACGTGCGGGGCGGCAAAGGACGTTCCCTGGATCGGGCCGTAGGTCCCTCCCCGTTTGGTGGTGAGGATGCACCTCTCGGAGCCGCCCTCGCTACAGTCAAAGGTGCTTTTATCGTCTCCTCCCGGAGCGTAGACATTCGGGTCGGTGGATGAGTAGAAAGCCACCTCGTCGTCGGGGCCGGTGGCTCCCACGACATAGACATGTTCCATTCCGGCGAAGTAAGAGGGTTCTCCGTCGTTGCCGGCAGCCGCCACGACGAGGGCCCCCTTGCCGGTGGCGTAATCCACGGGTTCCTGGAACTCTTCCTGGAACTGCTTCCGAGAGTCGCCGAAGATAAGATCGAGGAGCGGGAGGATGTTCTCGGGCCCGAGGGAGAGGTTGATGACCTCGGCTCCCTGGTCGGCAGCCCACTTCACCCCCCGGGCGATGTCGGGGATCGACCCCGTCCCCTCCGAGCTCAGAACTTTCACCGACATGATCTTGGCGTCGGGGGCTACGCCGGCGATTCCCTCGCCGTTGCCGGTCATCGCCGCAGCCACGCCGGCGACCGCGGTACCGTGACCGACGTCATCTTCGCCCCCCGGTCGGCAGTCCTGGGTATCATCCGAGACGCCGACACAGTTCCAGGAGCCAGCCGATTTTCCCTTCAAGTCCGGATGGCCGAAGTCAACCCCGCTGTCCACCACAGCGACCACCACCCCCTCGCCCCTGCTCTTCGCCCAAGCCCTCTCGGCCTCGATCTTGCCGAGCGCCCACTGCTCCGAGAACAGCGTGTCCCCCCGAGCCGCGAGAGCCGGAGTCCACCCCAGCAGAAGGAGGGCCAGCAGCAGAGAGGAAAATCGTCGCAACATCGTCTCCATTATGTCGTCCCCCGGTGACAGATCGTTGAATCTTCGGGAATGTCGCGAAGAAATTCTGCCGGAGCCTTCAACGGCCGGGATAGGTTGAAGAGGGCCGCCATGCCGCCTCCGTTCAGCATCGATCGGTCACGGCGGAGCATCGGGAGGGGACCGGGAGAAGGGCCTGCGCTCTCCCCGCTAAGCTAAGCATCCCTGCCCGCCCGGGCCTCGACCGCCCGGGCGGCATTGATTCGTCTGAGGCCGGCTTCGGTGATATCCGCCGTCGCGATCATACGATCCAGTGCTCGAGCGTTCGTATAGCCCATCGAGAGCAGTAACGCCGCGACCCCCGAGACATGGGGCGCCGCGAACGAGGTCCCCTCGACGGCTACATAGCCCCCTTCCTTGGTCGTGGTCAGCACGCAAAGCTGAGTGCGGCACTGCCCACCCGCATTACCGCCCGGCGCGTAGATCGTCCCGCTGGAGGAGTAGGGGGCCTTCTCATCGGATGGCCCGGTCGCCCCGACGGTCAAGACGTTCGACAGGCCCCGATAGGAGTTGAACGATTCGTCGTTGCCCGCGGACGCCACGATGATCGATCCGCTCTCCCAGGCATCATCGACCGCCCGCTCGAACTCTCTGGCCGGGAAGAACTCCGCGAGGGAGACGTTGATGACTCGTGCGCCCTTCTCGACCGCCCACCTCAGCGCCCTGGTCACATCCGAGACCGTGCCGATGCCATCGGGGCCAAGCACCCTCACGGACATGATCCTGGCATCGGGCGCCACGGAGGCGATTCCCGTCCGGTTTCCCGTAGCGCCGGCCACGATTCCCGCCACCCGCGTCCCGTGGCCGGCCTCATCCCCATCCCGGGGAGCCTCCCGGCAGGGCTCCTCCCCGCGCACTCCCCTGCAGTCCCAGGACCCTGCCGACTGGGCCGAAAGCTCCACGTGGGTGAACGAAACACCGCTGTCGATGATCGCCACCATCACCTCGGCGCCCCGGCTCTTGCTCCATGCCCGCTCAGCCTGGATCCGGGTCAGAGCCCACTGCCGCTTCGAGAGCGGGTCGTTGGTAGATGCCGCCCGCGCTCCCCCGGCGGACCAGACCGCCATGCAGAATGCCACCGCGACCAGCCGGGCGTACTTCATGCCTCTTGCCTTGCCAACAGAAGGAGATGAACGGAAAACCTGATGTGCTCCAACGTGCGCTCCCCAAGATCGCATACTCCCTGCGAATGCGCCGAGCCGCGGACGCATAGTATGGAAATGCAATGGACGAGATGGAACCGGGCGACCTGGCGGTCGCCCTCTCGAAGATCCCTCTCTTCCGAGAGGTGCAGCGTCTGCTGTTCTCCCAGACGGGGCCGGTCAACTGGGAGATCGCCCGACAGATCGCCCGTGCCGTTGCCCAGGCCGGGGAATCAACGGCCACACCGAGCCTCGAGGAGCGAGCCGCCTTCAACGAGGCCTGCCGAATCTCCGAGCTTCAGGTCGCCGGATGCACCGGCCTGGAACCGCCCACCACCCTCGCCCGAGCGGAGATCCTCGATCGGGTCGCGTGGGCGGACATCAACCTGGAGGGCTTCCGGCACCTCATCGACCGTCTGGCTCTCCGTCTTCAGGGCGAGCTCCACAAAGCGAAGGGTCCCGCACTCGGACTGGGGCCCGTCATGGATGCCATCGGGCCGTTCCTGCTCGGGCTGGAGATCGGCTTCCTGGTCGGCTACCTCTCCCGGCGGGTCCTCGGCCAGTACGATCTCTGCCTGCCCCGGGGAGAGGCCGGCCGTCTTTACTTCGTGTATCCCAATATCGCTTCGGTGGAGCGCGAGCTCGAGGTGGATCCGGCCCAGTTCCGGCTCTGGGTGGCGCTGCACGAGGTCACTCACCGCCTCGAGTTCGAGTCCGTTCCGTGGGTCCGAAACCATTTCGTCGGGCTGGTGGAACGTTTCGTCGACGCAGCCGAGCTCGACTCGTCCGAAGTGATGGCCCGGCTCTCCTCTCTCACCAACCTCGACGAGCTGCAGCGCCTCCTGACGCACCCCGAGGAGCTGCTTCCGATGTTGATGAGCCCGGCTCAAAAGCAGCTCGTCGGGGAGATCCAGGCCGTCATGAGCGTCCTGGAGGGCTATGCGGAGTGGGCGATGGACGAGGTGGGCAGAGACCTCCTGCCCCAGTTCTCCAAGATGCGGGAGGGAATCAACAGGCGCCGGGCGGAGCGCTCTTTGGTGGAGCGCCTGTTGGCCCGCCTTCTGGGTCTCGACCTCAAGCTGGAGCAGTACCGGGCCGGAGAGCGATTCATCCGCGCCGTCGCCGCCGCGGATCAGCTCCCCCGGCTCTGGGAAGGGGCGAAGAATCTGCCCACTCTCGATGAGACGGTAGAGCCGTCCAGATGGCTGGCCCGGGTGGCATTCTCATAGCTGACGCCGCCAACCCGGTTCTCCGGCGGCGAGAGGAACGAGCTTCGCGGTCACATCGCCGTCCCGGATGTAAAGCAGGGCAACGCTGGGGATCCTGGCCCGCCGGGGATCACAGGCGCTTCCGGGGTTGAGCAGCAATAGGTCTCCGTCATCTTCGATCAGGGGCTGGTGGGAATGACCGAAGACCACAACTCGGCAGCCGGCGAAAGCCAGGCGCATTCGTTCTCGGCGACCCCGAGACAGCCCCGAGTCGTGTATCATGCCGACCGCAACGCCTTCCAGATCCAGCCGCCGACACTCCGGCAGCGCTCCCACCAGCCGGTCATCGTTGTTGCCCAAGACCGCGTAGGTTCGGGCAAGTCGAGCCAGCTCGTCCAGGACGCTTCCCTCGAGCAGGTCACCAGCATGGAGGATCGCATCCACTCCCTGGAAGATCTCCAGCACTTCTGGAGGGAGCCGGGGAGCCCGGACCGGGATATGAGTATCGGAGATAACACCGATCCGCACTGTCATCGCCTGTAGTGGGTCTGGCGAGCACCGAGAGTTCCTGTCAACCTGCGAGGCTCCCAAGCCCTCCGCATGAAGCGCTCGGCCTCCTCGGACTTCCATGGTAAAGTGACCCCGAGGGTAACGCCCAGGTCATGCATTACGCAGTCCCAGCAGTTCCCTCTGAACCGGAGAGGTGGGGGGCCGGCCGTAAACCGCCCCTTTTCGAGCCGGTGGTGGAAAAGATTCGGTACGGAAGGAGGGAGCTGCACATGTCTCAGGGGACCGTGAAGTGGTTCAGCGCCGAGAAGGGCTACGGATTCATCTCTCGCGCTGACGGAGAGGATGTATTCGTCCACTACAGCGCCATTGAAGGTTCAGGTTACCGTAACCTCGAGCAGGGCGATGACGTCGAGTTCGAGGTAACGCAGGGCCCCAAGGGCCTCCAGGCCTCGAACGTACGCAAGCTCGGAACGAAGTCCGGACCTCCCCCTGGACCCGGTGGGACAGGATCCTACAGCCGCTCCGGATAGGAGCCGAGAGACACCAGCCCGACGTAGGGATCGCCCGAGCAGCCAAACGGCGCTCGGGCCATCGTCTGCACGATGCCGGCAGATTCGGCCGGGATCCAGATCCGCAACAAGGAGCAACGCTTGGAGTCAGCCGGCAGCGCAGTGGCCTGGGAGGGTAGGTTCGGAAACGCGGACCTGAAGATCGAGATCCCCCCCTCGGGGCGGATTTATGCGGAGTGGCGGACCTCTGCGGGCACCCGCCAGAAGGTCGTGGATTCCATCGAGCAGCTGGAGCGCAGCGTCTTGTTCCAGCTTATGGTCGGCACCGACGTCGGCGACGAGGTGCGGGAAGAGATCGCGGACGCCGTCGCCCTCACCCTCGCCAACCGCACCCCATTGCCGTCCGAGGATCCGTCCCAGGCCCGGCGTCCCCCTCGTCGGCGACCTCGCCCGCAGCTCGCCCGCCGACGAGGGGGGGGTGGACGCCCCCGCCGGCGTCGTTAGAGCGTCCCGGCACCCGCGCCCAGAGCATTTCCGGCGCCCTCACGGGCAAGGGAGAGCCCGTTGCCGCACGTCGCGCAGTTGGCGTCGCGCTTGAGCCTGAGCTGTCCGAACTCCGTGGAGGAAGCGTCGAAGGTCAGGAGTCTGCCGACCAGCGGCTCCCCATAACCCACAAGGATCTTCAGCGCCTCATTGGCCTGGAGGGTTCCGATCACTCCCGGGAGCACGCCCAGGACTCCCGCTTCGCTTCAGGTAGGCGCCAGGTGGGCGGGGGGAGCCTCGGGATGCATGCAGCGATAGCAGGGGCCCCCACGTTCGGGCCAGAAGACGGTAGCATATCCCTCGAAACGGAATATAGAGCCGTAGACGTAGGGCTTCCCGTATCTGACCGCGGCCTCGTTCACGAGGTAGCGGGTGGCGAAGTTATCGGTGGCGTCGATGAAGACCTCGAAGCCGGATAGGATGTCGTCGACATTGTCCGGGGTGATGCGCTCCTCCCAGGTCCGAACCTCGACGTCGGGATTGAGGTCCTCGATGCTGGCCCGAGCGCTCGCCGCTTTGTTCATTCCGATCCGCGACGTGGAATGGATGATCTGGCGCTGGAGATTGTTCTCCTCCACCAGATCGAAATCCACGATCCCGAGGGTGCCCACCCCCGCCGCCGCCAGGTAGTAGAGAGCCGGCGATCCCAGTCCCCCGGCTCCGACCACGGCCACCTTACCCTCGCTGATCCTGCGTTGCCCCGCCTCTCCCACCTCGGGGAGGGAGAAGTGCCTGGAGTAGCGGTCTCGCTGGGCAGGCGTCCACTGCTTCGGAACGACCACCTCATACCCGGCGTCTCGCCAGCCCGAGAAGCCGCGGGCCATGTGGCGGACGTTGGTATAACCCAGCTCCTTCAGGGTCTTGGCGGACAGGGCGGAGCGGTTCCCGCCGGCGCAGTACACGATGACCGGGGCATCCCGGTTGCCCAGCTTGTCATCCACTTGAAGCTCCAGGAACCCTCGAGGGATGTGGATCGCCCCCGGTAGATGTCCCGCCCGCCACTCATCGGATTCCCGGACGTCAACCAGGACGGCGGGTTCCTTGCGGGCAATGACCTCACGAACCTGCTCGAGCTCCAAGGGCTCGATCTCCTTGCGAGCCGCCCTAACCAGATCTCGTCCGCTTGCCTGATCCATCATTGCTCCCGGCTCGGTCGCCCGGTCATTGAGGGTCGCACTTCAGAGTATAAGCATCCGCGAAGCCATCAAGGGCCTCCGAATCCCGGGGGAGCCGGTTGACCGGCAAAGCCACGTCGCGGGTAACCTAAGCATATGGGATTTCTTTCGTCGGCCGATGAGACCCATCTGAGAAACCGCTTCGACACCGAGCTCACCAACCCCGTCCGGGTTCTTCTGTTCACCGAGCCGGCCGGCGGGCTCTACGTTCCGGGCCGACGAGAGTGCCGGACGTGCGCCGACACGGAGGCCCTCATGGCCGAGGTCGCCGGCTTGTCGGAGAACATCCGCCTCGAGATCATCAATGTGCCAAGCGCTCCCGACGTGGCGGCGGAGTGGGACGTGAGCCTCACGCCCACCATCGCCGTGTGCCGGGAGTCCGATCAGGGGGTGCGATTCGTGGGTCTTCCCGGTGGCTACGAGTTCACCTCGTTCGTGGAGACGCTCATCTCGACCGGTGCGGACGGGGGATCACATCTGGCGCACGAGACCCTGGAGAGACTCGCCACCCTGAGCGCCGCCATCGACATCAAGACCTTTATCACCCCAACCTGACCGCACTGCCCTAAGGCCGTCGTGACGGCACACCGACTGGCGCTGGCAAGCCCGCACGTGCGCTCCGCCTCGATCGAGGCTCAGGAATTCTACGAGGTCGCCGCCGCCTACGACGTCCTGTCGGTCCCCAAGATCGTGGTGAACGACCGCCTGGAATTCACCGGAGCCCTCCCCGAGCCCGCCTTCGTGGACGCGGTCCTCTCGGCTGTGACGGGCCCGGCCGAGTCCGGCGTCGTCTCTCGCTGAGCAGACGCGCTCGGTCAGGCCTGTTCCGGCTTGGCTGCCGTCTCCTTCTCGGTTTCGACCGCCTCTGGCTCTGCTTCGTTGAGGCCCTTGCGGAACTCGGTCTTGGCTTTCCCCAGCGAGCGCGCGAACTCCGGAAGCCTCTTGGCGCCGAAGAGCAGGGCGATGGCCCCAACGATCATTATCAACTCTGGAGCCCCGATCCCGGGCATGGGAACCCTCTCCTTTCCTAGTAAACCTGGCCGGCCAAGGCGAGCACCTCGGGGGCACAAACTCGATCGCCCAGGCACCGGCTACCTGAAGCGCAAGGAATCCAAGACTAAAGGATAACTCCTCCATGCGCCCATCGCCTCGAAGTAGCCGCACCGGAGGGGCGAGACCTCAGCAAGCGACTCTCTCCAACACCCGTCCCAGCGCTTCTCGGGCCTCCTCGGCCAGCGAGGGGATGCTCCAGCCCTCGAGCCCAACGGTTGGATCCAGAATGGCAACCACGACGTCATCTCCTTCTTCGAAGACGGCGACGTTGCACGGGAGATGATCTCCGACGTCCAGCCCCACTCCCCCGAGGTTGCCCCCCCCGATCGGGCGCGCCCAGACCCCCATGAACAGATGCAGGCGGCCGACGGACTCCCCGATCCGGGGTGGGCTCGGGCTCTCGGAGAGGACCCGAAAGCCCTCGACGGCAAGCGAGAGGCGAGTCCTGCTCACCGCCTGCTCGTAGGTCAAGGAGGTGACCACCCCCAACCCATACTCCTCCTCCACACCTTTATGCTACCCGGATGGAGCCTGCCCCCCTCCGGCCGGGAGAAACGCTGGAGTGCGTGGCCAACCTCTCCGAGGGCCGGCGCCCCGAGGTGGTGGATGAGGTCGTCGCTGCCGCCTCCCTCCACCCGATCCATGTTTTCGATGTCTCCTCCGATCCCGACCATAACCGTAGCGTGCTCACCTTCGCCGGATCGCCCGGCGTCCTGCGCTCCGCCATGCTCGACGCCACCCGGGAGGCTCTGTCCCGGATCGACCTTCGCCGCCACGCCGGCGTCCATCCCAGGCTGGGCGCCATGGACCTTCTCCCATTTGTCCCCCTGCTCGGGACGGGCATGGAGGTCGCCGTCGAGGCCGCGCGCGAATGTGCTCGGGCCATCTGGAAGGAGATCGCGGTCCCCTGCTTTCTGTACGGCGAGGCGGGCCTCGACCCCGAGCGTGCCGTGCTTGCGGATCTCCGCAGGGGCGCATTCAACACCCTATCTCCGGATGTGGGGGGCCCGGATCCTCACCGCAGCGCCGGGGTCACCGTCGTTGGGGCCCGGGAGGTGCTCGTCGCCTACAACGTCAACTTGGCAACCGAAGATCTGGCCGTGGCACGACGCATCGCTCACCGCATTCGAGAGAGCAACGGCGGATTGCGCCACATCCGGGCGCTCGGCCTCGCGCTGGCCTCTCGAGGGGCCGTGCAGGTGTCCATGAACCTCACCCGGCCCCTGATAACCACCCTGGCTCATGCCTTCGAGACGGTCCGCTCCCTTGCCGTCGTCGAAGGCGTGGAGATCCTGGAAGCCGAGGTGGTGGGACTCGTCCCCAGAGCGGCGCTCCGGGGACGGAACCCGGCCAAGTTGGGCCTGACCACCTCCCCCAAGATCCTGGAGACCGAACTAGCTCGGGCCCGGCTTTGTCCGGGCCCGAAGCCAATAAGGGCCGAAGAGCTACCGAATCCGCTCCCGTGAAAGCCGGGAGATCAGCCTACGACGCCAGTCTCTTCAATTTGCGCCGTTCCCGCTCACTCGTGCCGCCCCAGATCCCGAACTGCTCCCGGTTCACCAGGGCGTAACGCAGGCACTGGATACGAACCTCACATAGGGAGCAAACTGCCCGAGCGGCCTTGGAAGAGCCACCCCGCTCGGGAAAGAAGATCTCGGGATCGACCTCAAGACAACGCGCCCTCTTCTGCCATGCCAAAGTCTGCTGAACAATCATCGCGCACCCCGCCTGTGTAATTACAGCAGGGTAATTCTATCCATGTGACTCCGACAAAAGTCAACCCGGGAAAATAAATAAGAAATCGCGGTTCGATCGAAGGACATCGGCCCTCTCAGGCCGACTCGGACTCCGGCGCCCGGCCCATCTCCTCCGCCAAGCGCGCCAGCAGGTTCCCCGTGTCGATCTGAAACCCAGGATGCAGGCCGGTCAGCTTCTTGAAGGAGCCGAGGAACTCCTCCGCCGACGCCTCCGCCTTGGTGATCGCCTCCGGAAGAAGGGGAAGATAGTGCCGACCGAAGCGAGCGCCGCAGAACGGGCAGCGCCCGGCGGCCCGGTCCGCCGAGGGGAGGATCTGGATCAGCAGGAACCGTCTCCCGCAGGTGTTGCAGGTGGCTTCGAACCTCATCGATCCTCCAGGCGCGCCTCTGATGGGGTGCCCCCCGCTAAACTACCGCTTGTTGGGCCGCTAGCTCAATCGGCTAGAGCAGGGGCCTCTTAAGCCCAAGGTTCCGGGTTCGAGTCCCGGGCGGCCCACGCACCTGCGTGATCGTCGTCCCCGTTGCCTTCACTTTGCCCTCGGGCCTGGACAACGCGGTTGATCGGGCGTACGATGACATAGATATATGTCTCATTAGCCTATGAGGGAGGTGACGCGGATGGCTGTCGGATCTCTGGAACACACCGGAAAGAGGGCCCCGGGGCCCCGGGGCGCCCCATTGATGGGATCGGCGCTCGACTTCCTGCGGGATTTCCTCGGCACTTCGTATAGGGCCATGAT
>JBOGWM010000149.1:0-10469 GCA_050693695.1 Actinomycetota bacterium | reverse complement strand
GAGCGCTCTGAGCGCCTTCGGGATTCCCCGAGACACCGCCGAAGAGCTCGGCGATCTCCAGGCGGTCGGCTGAGGTCCCGGATCCCTCGACCTTGCGGTCACCCAGCAGCCGATCGCAGAGATGATCGCGCAGACCCCCCGCCAGGGAGGCTCCCGTGAGCAATGGCCTCCCGGAGTCCCGGTCTCTCAGCAGGGGGAGGTCGACCAGCTCTCCGGCCTCGCCGTTTCCCAGGTGGACGGCGGTCTCGGCCACGAGCTCCGCGCGAACTATCCAGCGAGCCGCAAAGCGCCGCGCCCGGCCCGGGCCCTCCATGTCGTCAGATGTCAGCCCGGTCTCCTCTCATTCCTGCCTCCCTGCCCGCCGTGCCAGGAGGGCCAGGACAGCCTCGATCAGCTCTCGCCGGGCCCCTTCGGCGAGCCGCCGCTGCGTCTGGTCGTTCACCGACTCGGCCAGGGTAGAGCGCTCGAGGGCTGCTCCCCGGAAAAGAGCATGCGCCAGTGCGTCGAGAGCGCTCTCTGAGGGGCGGAGCGTCTCTCTGAGCCATTGGTCGAGGGGCTTCCCGCCCGGCAGGCGGCAGCCCATCAGCGCCTCCTTCGCTGGCCGGCGAAGCTTCATCTCCTCTTCACTGGGGCCCATCCACGTCGCCAGCCGCTCCAGGCCCGATTCGCCCTCCCGCAGCGGCGTGCGGAGCCGCTGCAGCAACGATCTGCTGGGGATGCCCGTCGCCCCGTCACTCAATCGGGCCGCCTCCCTCTCGATCCCGCGCAAGACCGCTTCTTTCCAGAGGCGTTCCTGGACAGCCGCGAGGCTGGCGGGCAGCAGCGGTCCCGGTGGCGACTCCGGGGCCGGTCGCTCCTCGGCGGGTTTGACCGCCACGGTGGGGGAGGCCGCGGGAACCAGGAACAGGCATGCTCCGAACCCCTCGGAGAGCCGCTCCCCGATCCCCTGGCGCTCGACGGCCAGCAGATCCTCCATGTCGATGGGCTCGGTTGCTTCCAGCACAACGATGGTTCCGGCCGCCGCGGCGGGGCTCTGGGGGAGCGGGAGGCGCCAGGTGGTGTTGAAGGCCGAAGCGACCGTCGCCCCTCCCAGAGTGCGCAGGACGCAGGCCCTTCCCCCCAGCGCGCTGGCCACGGTGTCCGCGAGCCGAGCCGGGTCCGCCTGGCCCGTCTGCGGATCGCGCACGATGGCGTCGGCCGTCAGCAGGAACCGGAAGCGGCCCTTGGGGTCGAGACCGGTCGTAAGGAGGGTGGACCACCCCTCCAGCTCCCGCGAGTACGAACGGCCCTCCCAGGCGATCGGGCAGCCCCCTCCATACTGCGTCCGGCGCGAGCGGCCCAGCATGAGGGGCTCTTGGAGGATTTCCCGGATACGTGCGGCCTTTCCCTCGACCTCATCGTCACCGTCCCCGCTCACGGCGACCATACCCGAGAAGCTGGCGCCCGGGGCGATGGCCTCGTAGGTGAAGATGGCCCCCCTCTCCTCGGTCGCCCGCCCGAGTATCCGGTCCCGCTGATGGTGGAAGCGCATCTCCAGGAGCGGCCGGACCCCGGTCAACCGGGCGGCCGCAGCCACGTAGGGGGTCTCGCGAGAGAGCGCTTCGAGCTGGGGAAGGTCCCGGGAGTCATCGATGTAAGAGAGGTCGTGAGTCTTACCGGGTGGGTACTTCTCCACCCGCCAGGCGAGCGGGCAGGGGATGGATCTGCCGCCGGCGCCCTCGGGCAGGGGATACGCATTCAGGTATCGAACCTCCCGGGACAGCACCAGCTCGCGAAAGCGCGGATGAGAGGCGCCCAGCCGGGCCGCCACCGCTCCCCGGACCGCACTGCCGGGGATCCGGATGGCCGAGCGGACGCTGTTGGGATCGCCCTCGAGAGTCGGCACGATCAGGGGGGCCCCGAGGGTCAGGCGGTAGCGGTAGAAGCGCGTCGGCACGTCAGCGCTCCTCGACCTCGGAGAGCAGTCGCTCGGCCGCCTCCGATGTGAGGTCGTGATCGCCGTCCACGAGGCGAAGCCTCACGTGCCCCCTTCCCCGGTTCCTTCCCAGCCCCGCGTGGCGAACCCCGAGGCAGCAGAGGGCCAGCACCTCCCGGTGAGTTTTGTCAAACCCCTCGGGGCGGATCGAGGCCCGCAGCTCGAGTCCTCGGAGAGCGACCCGGCTTGCCCGCAGGGTCTCGCCTCTGGGAGACCCGGTAGAGCGGTCGCGGGCCGTCTGGCGCCGTACGTCGGTGAAGGCCAGGAGCAGGTCGTGAGGAGAGACCGCGTTCCCTTTTCGGCGAGTGGCGAATCGAGCCCACTCGCGTACCTCCTCACCGAGGCGGGCGTCGTCGATCCGCAGGCGCGAGACGCCGCCGGGGGTGAGATCGCCGGCCGGCCCCAGCACCTCCCGGGCCGGCGCCCCGTACTCGGGAAAATGGAGGGCCATGGCCAGCCAGGACTCGCGCAACAGCCCCCGCAGGGTCCTCCCCGGCAGGAATGGGAGACCGTACTCATCGTGCGCGATCTCGACGTCCACCTCGCCGGCGGTGCCTTCGCCGAAGGAGAAGGTGGCGTCACTCAGCAGACCGACCTCGATGTAGCTGGTCACGGTGGGTCCTCTCGGAGGGGATGGTGGATGTCGAGCAGCTCGATCGCGTCGAGCAGGGGAGTGCGCTTCCCATCGAAACCGCTCACCCCCGCGAGGTCGCCGGGAAGACCGTCGACGTCTGCCGTCACCTTCCAGGCCTTCAGCGCCGATTCGACCCCATCCCGCCCTTCCCGAACGATCTGGGCGAGCCTCTTCACCTTGTTCCGGCGCTCCCTCCAGAAATCGTTGTGGAAGCCTCCCGCCGCTCCGTCGCCTCTCGTCCCGAGCACGACCTCGTCCAGCCAGGCGAAGGTATAGGGACGGGTGGACTCCCCGAGCTCGTAGGGACGCCGGGTGAGATGCCAGTCTCCCGCCCGGTACTCCCGCATGCGAAGGCTCTTGATCGTCTCGGTGGGCATGGTGAACCCGATGTGCCAGTCGAGCCCGTAGGCCGGCTCGGGACTTCCGTTCGCGAGCAGCTTCTTGGCGTTACGGCAGAGGGACTCCGCAAGCTGGTACGCACGGGCGAAGGGGGCGTGGGACTTCACGATCGCCACCCCGGCGCTTGCCCCGATCCGCCCTCCGAGCGAGGCAATGTCGGTACCCTGAAAGACTTCGAGGGCGCTGCGCGCCAGGTCAAGCGCGATCCGCCCGTCGCAGATGAAGGTGAGGTCGTCCCCGCCGAGCAGGACCGGGCGGATGGGTAATGAGAGGGTCCCGGGAGTAGAGTGCAGATCGAATCCCTTATCCAGCGAGATCGACCGGACGCGGGGCGTCCGATGCTCGGAGGAAGGATCCGCTTCGACTGCCAGGGAGCCGCACACCCTGCCGAGCACCTTTCTCATCGCCTTCTTGCCGACCTCGGCGAGCTCCTCCGAGAGCCGCTCGAGCCCATGGCGAAACGCCTCGTCATCGGCTTCACGGGAGCCTTCGACCCAGCGGAGGACCCGCCGGCCGACCTGGTTCCCATCGACATGGACGATGCCGACCAGGCTCAGCTCCCCCGGACGCCTCCCGAGCCGGTCGATGTCTCGCGGGAGCTCCAAGCGGAAGCCCTCCCAAGAGGGAAAGGGCAGGAGACTTGTCCACCTGGTGTCATCATGACCAAGCTGGCGGCGGGCGGCCACCGTTGCCGAGGCCGGCCGGACCGAACCGTTGCGATCCTCGAACAGGTGGGTCGCCACCGCTCGGGTCTCGGCGCACTCGGCGGTTACCGACAGGCCGAGAGCGGGCGCTGCACCCGTGAGCTCGAGCTTGCGCAAGTTCATCGCTCGCCCGGCTTGAAGGAACGCCTCCGCCAACCCGCCTTCTAGATATTCTCGGTGCACGACTTCCACGCCGAGGCCGGGAAAGCTCTCGATTAGACATCGGGAATAGCGGGAGGCGAAAGATCGCGCCGCTGCGATGCCGGGAAAGCGAAGCAGGGCGTTCCCTCCGGCGGCGAAGACGAGCTCGCCCTCGGGGCCGGCCATGGTCCGGAGGGTTGCTGCGGCGGCCGCCTTCTCGACGAGGGTCGAGCCCGCCACGATGTCCTTGAGCCGGTTCGAGGCGAAGACGAACGGCTGGATCCGCGTGACATCGATCAGTGTCAGGACCCCGCCCTGGGGCGTCGTCACGAGCGGAGCCATCTCTGAAGGCTCCGGAGATTGCCCCCCTGCCACTCTCGAATGTCCGAGATCCCGAAGATCTCGGGCAGGTGCTGGTCGCCGACCCATTCCTCCGGCATCTCGTGACGGAGTTGGTCCCTCTCCATGTCGTTGTGGAGGCTGACGACCGCGGATCGCGCCAGGTCGCCGCCGAGCTGCCGGCTGCGGACGACCACCTCGAAGACCTTGCCTTTGGTAATCGCGAGCTCACCCCTTTGCTTCTCGGCCCCACCGGTCGTGCAGGAGATGCCGTACAGGCGGGGGCCCCACACGTGAGCGACATCCAGCTGGAAGGTCTTCCCTCCCGGCAGCTTGGCCACGACATTGCGGGTGGTCCGCTGCCTGTTGGTCGTCGCAGGGATCTCCGGGGCCGCCCGGCACACGAAGTCCGCAACGGCGCCCTCCAGCCAGGTTCCGCGAAGGAACCTGCCCCACGCTTTGATCGCCGACCTGTTGAGGGAGGAGTCAAGGCGCGCGATCGAGAGTCCGGGAAGGAGGGCATGGAGCTCCCGGCCTTCCTGGAGGTCTTTCCGGCTTTCTACGCACTCACACCGGCCGTCACGCTTGATCGAGCCCAGCTCGTAGAGCTTCGGGGCAAGAGACGGCGCTGCAAGCACCGCCTGAAGAACCACTTGCGTGTCGCCGGGGCGCGGCGGGCCTCCGTGTGACGCCGGCTCCGGACGGACCTCCTCACACGTGAGCTCCGTAAATCCATGGAGGTCGGCGAGAGACGCAACGTCCAGGTGAACGTCCTTCAGGATGTCGACGAGGGTGTCATCGTCGAAGCGCAAGAGCCCGTCGCGGTCCGAGAGATAGCAGGCATGCTCGGGGGCTCCCCCCGCCTCGGCCCACACCTGGTAGACGTGGACGGCCATGATCTTGGTGCCTCCCGTGTACAGAAGGGCGAACCGGGAGAGATCCCGGGTGTGGGGTTCGAGATCCTCCCTGACCGACGCGGCCCGGTAGGGATCCCTGAGCGTGAGGTGATCGCTGGGACCGAACTTCTTGATCGCGGGTTCGTAGCTGCCTCGCAGGACCCGCAGGAGGCGACCCACGCCCCGCTCGGTATCGGGAGAGCAGATCAGAGCCAGCCCGGGAGGCTTCAGGGCCGCCGCGGCGATGAGATTCGGGAGGGGGCTCGACCCGATGAGCAGGATCAGCCCACCGTCACCCGAGGCCCAGAGACGTTTCTGCGCTTGCTCTATCTCCACGCGTGCTTGCTCCGCCTATAAGCGGGGGCCGAACCACGCGACCGCCGCAAAATCCACCCGGGGCCGCTGCAGATCTTACGCCAGTCGCACGAGACTCGCGACTCTTCCGAAGGAAATCCAGGGCCGCCGTGCCGCCTGCTAGCGCCTGAACTGGTTCATCGCCTTCTCCTTCAGGCAGCAGATGGCCGGGATGGCGAGGCGGAGCTCGAGAGCTTGTCCCGGGACGGTGACCGAGCGCTCTCTGCCGCCTTCACGGTTTCATGGGTGGAGGAGCTGCTCTCCCGTCGTCGAGTCGCCCTCCTCAGCTCTTCGGCCAGGATCATCATCACGGGCAGGGGGGGAAGCACTCGTCGAACCATGTCCATCTCCTTTCCTTCTCTCTGTGAATGGAAGCCCGGGGTCCGGTGCTATAGGGGGCGCTCGACAGACAGCACAAAAAGCTGGACGGCCGCCGAAAGCGCCCGGGAAAGCGAGATCTCCACCAGGTGGCCTCGCTCTCGAGTCGGCCTGCGCTCGACCGAGGAGAGTTCGAGCCATGGAGCGGGTGGGGACGTCTGGGCTCAATGCGTGGGGCGACCTTGCCCGCGGGAGCACGAAACGACCAAGGCGGGGACCAAAAAACGCTGGGAGCACATCCCGGCGGAGATGCGCCGCAGCCCGGCGCCGCTCATACCGGCAGACGCCGGCGGGCATGACGCCGACCACCGGGGGCGCCGTATCGACGTGGACGTAGATGCGATTCTCCGGCCCCAGGGTGACATGCAAGCCGCCTGAGACCTGACGCACCGAGACCCGTCCGAGATGCAAGATCCCTCCCGCGAGGCTGTCTCGGCAAAAGCGACCACTGGCGACCAAGGCCTCGAGGAAGGCCTGGTTGTCGTACGTGACGAAAAAGATGCCCCGCCCGTGCCTGGGAGCAGCTTCTCGCAAGGAGCGGATGTGATGAGTGAGCTTCAGCGCCCTTAGTCGATCGAGCATGGGCTGGACGCCGCCTTGTCTTCGACCTTGGCGGCTCTTCCGGGTGTGGGTGGGCCCGCCTCTCTGGTATCCTCCCTCCGGCCTTCTCACCGCAGCCCTTCCTGACCTTTCTCATCGAGCCATCACACCAGAGACTTCTATAGTCTACTTCTATTAGTGTTAGAAGGCCACTCGCCTCTCTGGATTCCGGTTTACGTGCAGTGGAGATGGGCGTCTCTCTCTGGAAGTGACCGCCCTCTTCCTTCGTTGCCACCAGCCGAGAGCACCCGGGAGCGAGGGCTTAAAACGCTGATTGCTAGTGGTAGACTGGCCGGTATGAGCGAGCGCTTGGATACCGCTGCCGCCCCGGTCGGCGCCCTTGAAGACGAGCTTCGACGGCGGATGTACCTGCTCATCCGTCGCTCGGGGCGGCCTCTTTCCCGCGAGGAGGTGGCCGACGAGCTGGGCATCTCGCGAAAGCTCGCTGCCTTCCACCTCGACAAGCTCCTTCAAAAGGGCCTGCTCACGGCGCACTACGCCCGGCCCCCCGGGCGGTCGGGGCCGGGAGCGGGACGGCCTGCCAAGCTCTACCGGCCTTCTGACTTAGAGGTCGAGGTTTCCATCCCCGAGCGGCGCTACGATCTTGCTGGCACGCTCATGGTGAAGGCGATCAAGAAGCAGCGACCGGAGGAGTCGGCTCCGAGTGCTGCAACCCGTGTCTCTCGAGAAGCGGGGGAGGACGTTGGCCGGGAAATAAGGAGGAGCAAACGACTTCGGCCTCCAGGCCCCGAGCGTACCCTCGCGATCGCTCAGGAAGTCTTGGAGAGCTATGGCTTCGAGCCATACCGGACTCCCTCCGGGGAACTGGCTCTCAGGAATTGCCCATTCCACGCACTGGCGCAGCAAGCTCCGGACCTGGTCTGTGAGATGAACCAAGCCTGGGTCAAAGGAGTTGTCCGCGGTCTGGGGAATGAGACCGTGGAGGCTGCCCTCGATCCCCGACCTGGAGAGTGTTGCGTGAGATTGCGTCGCTCGGAAGTGTCCCGATGATTGCACGTGACAGCCGCGAAGCCGTCTTGTCAGCGCCCACCGAAGTGGTTGCTGTCGGCTCTCCAGCCCCCGAGCAAGACATCCCCCGGGTCCTCACCGATGCCTTCGGCCGTCCCCTGCGCGACCTGCGGATCTCGGTGACCGACCGCTGCAACTTCCGCTGTGTCTACTGCATGCCCAAAGAGATATTCGGACCCGGGTACCGCTTCCTCGCCCGGGAGCGGCTGCTCAGCTTCGAGGAGATCACCCGTCTGGCCCACATCTTCGCCCGCTTGGGTGTGAGAAAGATCCGCCTGACCGGAGGGGAGCCCCTGCTGCGGCGCAACATCGAGTGGCTGATCGCGATGCTGGCCGAGATCCCGGGCATCGAGTTCACCCTCACCACCAACGGCTCGCTGCTCGAGAAAAAGGCTCCGGCGCTCAAGGGCGCGGGGCTCACCCGGGTCACGGTCAGCCTCGACTCCCTCGACGACGTGGTCTTCAAGGGCATGAACGATGTCGGCTTCCCGGTGGAGAAGGTGCTCGACGGTATCGAGGCAGCCGCCGCGGCCGGGCTCAGCCCGGTCAAGATCAACATGGTGGTAAAGCGCGGCCTCAACGAGGGCTCGGTCGTGCCCATGGCCCGCCACTTCAAGGGGAGCGGACACATCCTGCGCTTCATCGAGTACATGGATGTGGGACATACCAACGGCTGGGGAATGGACGACGTGGTCCCCGCCGCCGAGATCGTCGCCATGATCGGCGCCGAGATGCCCATCGAGCCGATCGATCCCAATTACCGCGGCGAGGTGGCGAAGCGCTGGAGGTACAAGGACGGCAGCGGCGAGGTGGGGGTGATCGCCTCGGTCACCCAGCCCTTCTGCCGGACCTGCAGCCGGGTCCGGCTCTCAGCCGAGGGATCGCTCTACACCTGTCTGTTCGCCACCAAAGGCCACGACCTGAAGGCCCTGTTGCGAGGCGGGGCTTCCGACAACGAGATCACCGAGGCCATCGCCCACATCTGGCGAGTCCGTGGAGATCGCTACTCCGAGATCCGCTCTTCTCGAACCCTAAATCTGCCCAAAGTCGAGATGTCTCACATCGGGGGGTAACAGGTCCTGAAGGCCCCCTATACCGACGTTGCTGGCGATCTCGATACAGGAGATGGTCGAGCGGTCATAGTCACCGGCTTTGTGCCCCAGGGCTTTCGCCGTCCAGCCCTTGCGCTCCCGCAGGCGCCGCATCTGCTGTCCGAGCTCTCTCGCAGACCGTCGTTCGGCGTCGTCCTCGATGACCATAACCGTCCCTTGTTCGGTTGCCAGGGCTGGCGGCGTCAGCCCCCGCCGGGGGCATGCCTACAGGGGGCTGGCGCTCGCGGATCTCAAGAGCTCGTCCAGGTCCTGGACCGCTTCCACGTCATTCCACCGCTGTAGCTCCCCCTGGAGCTGGCGGAGGTTCTGGAGTGTCCCGGTGGATCCGGTCCCGATGGCGTCCTGCGCCGCCTCCCGGGCCAGCGCGCCGGCCTGCTCGGGGTCGTCGTTGCGGGCATGCGCCTTCGCCAGCCAGGAAAGGAAGTAGGCCCGGTCCCGGACGCGGTCGGGGGTAAGGCCCGCGATTGCCCGGTCGAGGGTCTCGATCGCGGGTTGCGCGTCGCCGGCATCTGTCAAGCAGATCCCCCGGTAGGCGGTCACGTATTCCTCATTGAACCAGTAGATCCATGCCGGCTCATCGCCCCCCACGCTCTGGGCGAGCAGCCCGGCGGACTCATCCAGCTTGCGCTTGGCGTCGTCGGGGTCCCCTTGAAGCGCCCAGGCATGTGCTTCCCGAACGGCAGCCAGAGCCCGGACTGCCGGGGTTGCCCGCCACTTGCCGGTCTGGGCCTCTTGGGCCAGCGCGACCGCCCTGGGTGCCTGTTCCTGCAAGATGGCGTGGTGGCTCCTGCATGCCAGCAGGTACCCGGCGAGGGCCTGGTCGCCGGCCGCCGTGGCCCGGGCGGTAGCCGCCTCGTAGGAACGTTCCGCCCTCTGGTCGTCACTGCCCATCCACAAAAAGCCGTTGAACTGCCGGCACTGCGCCCCGACCGACAGCAGCGCCTGTTGCACGGGGGGCTCAGCGGTCTCGCACAGATGATCGACCAGACCGCAAAGTGACCGGACCGATCCTTGTATGCGCCGCGACCCCATGACGTCGTCCAGCTTCCGGTACTGCACAAGCAGCGTCTCGAGATGCTCGACCACCTGCGTGTCGGTCCGGCTGCGCCCGGCGATGACGTTACCGATCCGCTCCTGCTCCCCGGCGTCAAGGAGGCGGGTGAGTGGAGCCAGCAGGGCGGCGACGCCGCCGGCCAGCACATTCCTTCTGGGTAGAGATAGCGGCATCTGCACCAGCCTCCCGTTCACCACGACCGACAGCCAGACCATCATGCCATCCGCCTGGGGCCAGGGCTCTTCCTCACCGATCTCATTGGCGAAAAACGAGAGCGTTTCCGAGAAACCTTCCCCGTCCGGCCAGCTTGGGCGGTCGGCCCACGACTTCGCTGCTCGCTCCCGGCTGGCTTCCTTGCGCCGGGCCTGCGCCTCCTTGAGCTGGAGATAGATCTTGACCAGCTCGCCCCCGGCGCCGAGGGCGTCGTCGCAGCCCTGGATCAGTTGCAGGGAGCACTTCCCGTGGCCGGTCTCGAGACAGGAGATGGTCGAGCGGTCGTAGTCGCCGGCTTTGCGTCCCAGAGCTTTCGCCGTCCAGCCCTTGCGCTCCCGCAGGCGCCGTATCTGCTGTCCCAGCGTTCTGGCGGCCTGTCGTTCGGCGTCGTCCTCGATGACCATATCCGTCCCTCACCCGGTTGCCAGGGCTGGATGAAAGTTGCCCAACCTGGACACCAACCCGTCAAAAGGATGTCATGGGGCCACCAACGAGTAAAGCCTCTCCGGGGCTTGGCGGAGGAGCCAGCGATGGGTTCGAGTTTCACCCTCGGAAATCGGCGCCGGAAAGCAGCCGGGACGGTTCCCCGGCCGGGGACGCTTTGAGTCGGGGGGCGCCGGGAAGTGGGGCCGTCCCCAGGT
>JBOGWM010000148.1:0-7724 GCA_050693695.1 Actinomycetota bacterium | reverse complement strand
CGGCGGTGGTGGCCACCGCGACGGGTGGGATCCCGGAGGTGGTTCTCGACGGCGAGACCGGGCTGCTGGTTCCCCTGGAGCTCGCGGGGGACGGCCAAGCGCCGTTGGACCCGGAACGGTTCGCACTCGACATCGCGGAGCGGGTGAACCTCCTCGTGGCGGACCCGGCCCTCGCCGCCCGCATGGGCAAAGCCGGGCGGCGCCGGATGATCGAGCACTTTAGCTGGGGCAAGGTGGCCGAGAAGACTCTCGCCCTCTACCGCCGGCTGGTCGCTGGCTGACAACGACTTCAGTTTCGTTCGCCCAGGAGCTCCGTCAGAGGGATACTCGGCAACTCGAGCGCGGGGTTATCGCGGTCGCCGAACCAAATGCGGAGATTGCCCGAGAGTACCTCGGTACCGGGTAAAGGCAAGTCATTTTCAGGACTGAAGCCTCCCGCCACATGCTCAGGGCCGGGCGGTGGCAAGTGGACGGGAGTCCCAGGACGATCCCTCGTTCTCGGAGGGAGCGGCCAGCTCGACTTCAACGTCTGGATAACCAGGTCTTGAACCGTTTCGAGCGTCGCAGATGCCGCCGATATCAGGTTCTCCGCCAGGCTTCCCAAAGGCTGATCAACGATCCGGCGAACCCCCGTACCGTCAGACCAGCGGCCGTTCCCAACGATGACCTCACCGCCTCTGGACATTACCGAAACCGGGCGAGGGACTACCGCGTCGAGTCGCTTGGCCAGGGCTCGGGCAAGCGTTATTCCCGCCGCCTCCAAATCCAGAGGCTGTCGTTGCATGTCAGTCGCCTAACCCAGTCCCGGCGTGGACGCTTGGACACTCTAGGGTATGCGACATCCGTTTGTAACGCTGTAGTAATGCTTCCCGCTGTCAGAGTGAAGCTCGACGTCCAGCCGAAACACGTTCCCGCAGCTGGTGAAGTGGTGTGGAACGCTGACTGATATCGATCTCCTCGCCGCCGCATGGGCAGAGCCGGGCGACGCCGGATGATCGAGCACTTTAGCTGGGGCAAGGTGGCCGAGAAGACTCTCGCCCTCTACCGCCGGCTGGTTTCCGGTTGAGCCTCCTTATCTGTATGGTGTGACTGGTCAGGCTCAAGCCTGAGCCCGGGAAAGCCGTGCGGAGGAGGAGAGGAAGCCATGTCCATGTACCCCCTGGTCAAGGTGCAGCAGCCGGAACCCTTTGACATCGTCGACCAAAGCGTGCTGGTGGCCGGCGTGGGCACCGGGTTCGAGGCCACGCTGAATGTCCGGGTGCGAGACGGGAACAGCGCGCAGCTGGCCCTCACGTTCGTCAATGCCGGCGGAGGCCTCGGTGAGCTCGGTAATTTCCAGATCGCCGTCGACCTCCCCGGTCCGCCCCCCACCCCCAACGGCTTCGTGGAGGTGTTCGACGGTACCGCGACCGAGGTGCCCGCCAACCTGGTGGTCGTGCCGGTGGTGTTCGGCGCCAACCTTGTCGATGGGTACTTCGGATTCAGCCTGCGAGAGGTCCGCCCGGGCGACACGCTCTTCGGCATCGCAGAGGAAGTTTACGGTAACGGCAACCTCTTCCCCATCATCTTCGAGGCCAACCGCAACCAGATCGCCAACCCCAACCTGATCTTCCCGGGCCAGACCCTTCGCATCCCGAAAGGGTCGGCCGGCCTTTGATGGATGCGAAGGTCCTTCCCCTCGACCCACGCCTTCATCGGGACGGCCCCAGGAGGCCTCGAGCACGCTTGTCGTGATAGTGACAGACTGCCCGATACGGCATCGTCTGGGCGCAGCCCGGCCAGGCACAGATCTTGCCTATTCCCTGGCTGAGCACTTTAAGGTGCTCAGAAATCCCGATAGCTGGCCGACAATCTGCCAAATCACTGGAGGAGGAACGGGGCAATAAAAGCTGAATCTACGCCGCTGGCCAAGCTGATCGCCGAGCAGCGTATTCGCCAGAGTCTCTCACTCAACCGCGTGGCGAAGCAGATGCGCAAGGCAGCCGAGGGTGAAAGCAAGTACTGCGGCGCCGATCCCCAGACGATCCACGAATACGAGCGGGGGCGGATTCCCCATCCCGACCCCCTGCGCTGGCTGGCCGTGGCGCTTGGCCTACCCGTCGAGCAGCTCGCCATGGCCGCCCGCCAGCAACGCCAGAACCGTCGTCGGCAGAACAGGCTTGCGATGGGAGACTGGCCCCGGGACTCCACGGAGGATGACGTCGCGGACCGTCGCCAGTTTGGGAAGCTCAGCGGGACGGGGTTTGCCGCCATGGCTGCGGCGCCTGTTCTGGAAACCCTCGAACGGATCGCGCATGCTCTTGACCGACCATCCCGCATCGATGAGCGTTTGCTGGACGCGCTACACGAGCACGCCACCCGGCTCGGAGAGGCCTACCACGGCCTACCCGCGGAGTCGCTGATCACTCCCACCCGCGAGCATCTGGAGGCTGTCGTTCGGCTCATGCGTTTCTCCATGACTGACAGCCAGCGTCGCCGGTTATGCGGTATCGCCGCTGACGTCGCCGCCCTGGCCGGCTGGATCTATCTGCTGCTCGACGGCCATGCCGATGCGCAAGCTTGTCTCGCGCTGGCGAGGAGTCTCGCCCATGAGTCCGAGCATCCGACCCTGGAGGCCGTAGTCTTCGGCTCGATGAGCCGCGCGAGCTCGCCAACCCTGACGTCGAGAGGAGGCGACCCCTCGGCCGCTCTGGCGTTGGTGGAGCGCGCCAGCGGGCTTGCCGAGCGCACTCCTGCGCTCGTCCGCTCCTGGCTGGGCGAACGGACCGCAATCGAATATGCCTGTGCCGGCTACTCCGGTGCGTCGGACCGGACGCTCGAAGACGCTCGTTGCACACTCGCAAAGAGTACCGGCGAGTCGAGTCTGGGCGGATTCTTGGGCCGCTTGCTGACGATGCAGGACCAATGGTATCTGACCACCGTTGAGGGTCTGTGTCATGTCCAGCTCGGCCGCGGCGAACGCGCCGAGGGCGTGCTGCTATCCGCCCTTGACGATGCCAGCCCGGTCCGCAGGAGGCTACCGATCATGCTCCTCGCCGACCTCGCCGCGGCTTATATCCTCCAGGACGCACCCGAAGCGGCCACCCGGGCTCTCGCCGAGGCCCGTGTCCTGGCCGCCCAGTGCGGCTTCTCGGTCGGGTTGCAGAGGATTCGCAACGTCCGCTCCCGCATGCCCCTGGCGTGGGCCGGACTGGGATGCGTGCGAGATCTCGACGAGCGGCTGGCGCTCTGACTTTCGTTTAAGTTCAAAGATCTTATCCAGGGAAGATCATCGTAGATGTGAGTAAACATTAGGCTAACTGGAGGCCATGCGCGCCGCCGCTATCGCTGCCTGGCCGAGGGAGATCCCTCCGTCGTTGGGGGGGACTTTTCGGTGGCGGTGGACCGTGAACCCGGCGGCCTCCAGGCCGGCGGTGACCCGCTCCGCCAGGAGCAGGTTCTGGAAGGTTCCTCCCGAGAGGGCCACCTCCCCCAGCCCGGTGACCTCCCGTACGAGCATGCAGGTCTGGACGAGGGCCTTGGCGAAGCCGTTGTGGAAGGCGGCGGCGATCCTGGGCAGGGCTTCGCCGCGCTTGAGGTCCTCCGCGATCCATCGGATGAGCTCCACGCCGTCGATCACGAAGGTCTCCCCGACCCGGGCCACCCCGCAGGGAAAGGATGCGGTGTCCGCCGGGTCGGCGGCCTGCTCGAGCTCGACGGCCGCCTGACCCTCGTAGTTGACCCGGCTCCTGAGCCCGGCGAGAGCGGCCGCGGCATCGAAGAGCCTGCCGGCGGAGGTGGTGGGGAGGCTGTTGAGGCCCTTGCGGGCCATGTCCAGGATGGGAGCCCATCGCCGAGCCGTCTCTTGTACGAAGGGGATGGGGAGGCTCCAGGCGTCCGGCCCGTAGGCCTCGGCCAGGTAAACCGCAGCCATGCGCCAGGGCTCCTTGATGGCTGCGGTCCCGCTGGCCAGGGGGACGGAGCGCAGGTGGCCCACCCGCTGGAAAGAGGAGAGGTCCGCCACCAGGACCTCGCAGCCCCAGATCGTCGCATCGGTCCCCCAACCGGTTCCATCCAGCGCCAGCCCGATCACGGGGCCCCCGACCTGATTGTCGGCGAGGCAGGAGGCGACATGCGCGTGGTGGTGCTGAACCCCGATGAGATCAGCGCCCTCGAGGTCCAGCCCCGGCAGTGGCTCGGCCTCGCCCCCGGCCTGCTCGATTGCCCACTTGGTGGCGAGGTATTCGGGATGCAAATCATGGGCGATCACCTCGGGTTGGACCTGGAAGGTCCGGGAGAAGTGTTCCACGCCCTCCAGAAAGGATCGCATCGTCTCCCAGTTCTCGAGGTCCCCGATGTGATGGGAGAGCAGGGCGCGCCGGTCCTTGCCCAGGCAGAAGGTGTGCTTGAGCTCGGCCCCCACGGCCAGCACCGGCCGGGGGAATCCCACCGATAGGAGGAGCGGTTCCGGGGCATACCCGCGGGACCTGCGCAGTAGATACTCCCGGCCTCGAAACGAGCGGGTGACGGAGTCATCGCAGCGAACGTGGATCGGGCGGTCATGAACCAGGAAGTCCTCGGTGATGGAGCTCAGGCGCTCTGCGGCGTCGCCGTCCAGGTAGGCGATGGGCTCATCTGAGAGATTGCCGCTGGTCATGACCAGGGTTCCATCGAATGAGGCGAGCAGGAGGTGGTGAAGGGGGGTGTAGGGGAGCATGATCCCGAGGAAGCGGTTCCCCGGAGCGACTGAGGGCGCCACGGACAGGACCGGATCGAGGCGTCGGCGCAGAAGGACGACGGGGCGCCGGTGGCTGAGGAGGAGAGACTCCTCGTGGGCCGAGATCTCGCAGATCCCTCGGATGACCTCCGGGTCGGAAGCCATGAGGGCGAAGGGCTTGTCCTCCCGCACCTTGCGGCGCCGGAGCCCGGCCACGGCCTCCTGGTTGGCGGCGTCGCAGGCGAGATGATAGCCGCCGAGCCCTTTGATGGCGACGATACGGCCCTCGGCCAACAACGCCGCGCATCGATCGATCGCCTCCGACGGCCCCGTGGCCTGCGCCGGCGGGAGGGTTGCGGGGCTCAGAAGGCGGAGCTGGGGACCGCACGCCGGGCAGGCGATGGGCTGGGCATGGAAGCGTCGGTCGGAGGGGTCCTCGTACTCCGCCCGGCAGGCCGGGCACATCTCAAAGCCGGCCATGGTGGTGTTGGCGCGGTCGTAGGGGATGTCGAGGGTGATGGTGAACCGGGGGCCGCAATTCGTGCAATTGGTGAAGGGATAGCGGTAGCGGCGGGCTCCGGGGTCCGAGATCTCGTCCAAGCAGTCCCGGCAGGTTCCCACGTCGGGGGAGATGAGCGCCGCCCGGGCCCCCCCGACGCTTCTGACGATTGAGAAACCTTCTTCGCCGAGTGGCTCGACGACGTCATGAGAGACGGTCTCGATCCGAGCCAGAGGAGGGGCGTGCTCGACCAGCTCCCGGAGAAAGGCGGCAAGCGCCGGCTCCGTCCCCTCGACCTCGATGGTGACCCCGGAAGCGTCGTTGCGGACGGAGCCGGCGAGGCCGTGGCGGGTGGCCAGCCTGAAGACGAATGGGCGAAACCCCACGCCCTGAACGATCCCCGTGACCGTTATCCGAAACCGCCTCTGCTCCAGTGACTGCTTCAGCGACGGGCCTTTACCCCAGGGGAAGCATCCGGACGGGGGCGAGGGGCTGCTCTTGCTCTCCGATCGGATCCGGGATCCCGGCGAGGTGGGCGATCTCCGATCGGGTCAGCGTCTCCTGCTCCATCAATGCCTCCGCGATCGCCTTCAGGCGCCCGGGGTTCTCCTGAAGGATGATGATCGCCGCCTGCTCGGTCTTCTCCAGGAGCTGGCGTACCTCCCGATCGGCGTCGGATTCCGATCTGGCCGAGGGCCCTCGCTCGTCGTGGCGGCGGGATAGCTCGAAGCGCTCGGTCATGGCCCAACGCATGACCATGCGGCGGGCGAGATCGGCGGCCTGCTCCAGGTCGTCCTCGGCGCGAGTGCTCGGCTCCCCGAAGGCGTTTTTCTCCGCCGCCCGGCCCCCCAGCAGCACCATGAGCTGGGCCATCAGCTCCCGGCGGGTGAGCACCTCCCGATCGTCGGCCCCGCCCCACGCGGATCTTCCGAGCCCCCCGATCCGGCCCACGATCGAGACCCGGGAGGCAGGGGTCACCCCCTTGAGGAGCAGCGAGAGCAGGGCGTGACCGGCTTCATGGTAGGCGATCAGGCGCTTCTCCTCCTCGTTGATGCTCCGGTTGCTTCTCGGGCCGGCGAGCACCCGGTCCACCGCCTCCTCCACCTCCTCTTCGGTGATTCTCGGTCGGTGCCGGCGGGCGGCCAGGAAAGCGGCCTCGTTGATGATGTGGGCGAGCTCCGCCCCGGTGAGCCCCGCGGTCCGCCCCGCCAGATGACGCCACCCGATCCGGGTGGAGAAGGGACGCTTGGAGGCATGCAGCTCCAGGATCGATTCCCGGCCGGCGAGGTCCGGGCGGTCCACGTGGATGCTGCGGTCGAACCGACCCGGGCGCAGGAGGGCCGGATCGATCAGCTCCGGGCGGTTCGTGGCGCCGAGGATGAGCACCCCGGACGTGGTGGCGAAGCCGTCGAGCTCGATCAAAAGCTGATTCAGGGTGACGTCGAACTCGCGCTCGCCTCCCGACACCTCGTTGCCCGAGGTGCGACGTCGCCCGACCGCATCCAGCTCGTCGATGAAGACGAGGCAGGGCGTATGGCGCTTGGCCTCCTCGAAGAGCTGGCGGACCCGGGCGGCCCCCATCCCCACGTAGACCTCGACGAAGCTCGAGGCCGAGGCGGAGTAGAAGGGGACCCCGGCCTCGCCGGCGAGCGCCTTGGCGAGCAGGGTCTTGCCGCTCCCGGGGGGGCCGTAGAGGAGGATGCCTCTGGGAAGCTCGGCTCCGAGAGCGCGAAACCTCTCCGGATCGGCCAGGTAATCCTTGACCTCTCTGAGCTCGTTCACGACCTCATCGAGGCCGGCCACGTCCGCAAAGGTGACTGACGTCTCGGACGTGGTCACCGTCGCCGGCTCCGGCCTGTAGGAGCTCATCGTGGGCGTCATGGGTGGGGCCATCGGGCCCACCCGGCGGGCTGCTCCCGGAGCTTCCGCCTTGCGCTTCGACAGGATCAACGCGAGGAACGCTCCTCCGACCAGGAAGATAGCGGAAGCCCAGAAGATGGGCTGACTGATGATCATGAGCAGGCTACGCATACCCTTCCCCCTTTATCGGGCGTAATCTTAGCCGGCCGCCCCCGCCATACCAAGAACGCTAAAAGCTATCTGAACGCTATCCGGGGGAGGGAGCCGGCGACGGACGCCGGGGAGTGCTGCGGAAGCTGGCGGCGATCGCATCGAAGGTCTTGGAGTACCGGTCGAAGCTCTCGGGGCTGGTCTCGAAGACGAGTTGCTCCACCTTGGGGCCGTTGAAGATGTAGTAATGGGAGTGCAATAGCCGCAGGGGCGGATCGCCCTGGCCGCCCTGCAGTTCCGCAAAGGTGTAGACGAGGTGAATGGCCGGCAGCCGGTTGAGCTTCACCACCCTGGAGGAGGTGATCTCGACGTCGGGGATGTCCTCCCGGAGGCCCTTGCTCAGCTCCTCTTTGAGCTCGGCGAGCTCCTTCTCGGGCACCTTCTTCTGGAGAGCGTTGACCATGACCCGCAGGGCCACATACGGCCTCTTCTCGGGGCCGAACACGGTCAGCCGAACGT
>JBOGWM010000147.1:0-23712 GCA_050693695.1 Actinomycetota bacterium | reverse complement strand
GTTGCCATCTGCTGATTCGAGAGGGAGCCAGGCTCGCTACCTCGGCGAGCGATATCTTGGAAGACCTGGGTTTGCTGCCGGCCGGATCAGCCTGTTCCGTCTCATCCGAGAGGAAAACCCCATCTTTGGCTCCCGATGAACGGTCCCTGCTCCTGGCCTTGGAGGCGGAGCCGGTGCTTCTCGATCGCCTCGCCAAGGCCGCCAGCATGCCACCTTCGGCGGCCGCCTCTGTGCTGGCTCGCCTGGAGCTGAGTGGTCTGGTGGTTCGACATCCCGGCGGACGCTTTGCCCGCTCTCTGGCTGAGGTCCAAGGGCCCGATCCCGGGAGCCCGCGATTGTGATGGAGACCAGCCATGAGGAGCAGGCGGCAATCTTTCGCGGATCGTCGCTTTGGATCTTTCCGCCGCCGGCGGCTACCCTCTGGGCGCGGAGGATGATGGGCCCTGGGTGCTGGTCTTATACTCCGAAGATCGAGTAACTCAGGTGGGTTCACCGGAAAGAGGCATGGCCAAAGCGACCACCGAGCGAATGCCGCAGATCCCCACACCGGGCAGGATGGCGTCGCGGCCCCAAGACGGCGAGGCTTCTGACGTGGAGCCCGGACCGTTGGACGGGCTGTGGGAAGAGTACAAGCGGGATGGCTCTCCCCAGGCGAGGGACAAGCTTATCCTGCACTACGCCCCTCTGGTGAAGTATGTGGCAGGGCGAGTCTCCACCGGCCTTCCGGCCAATATCGAGCAGTCGGATCTCGTTTCCTACGGGATCTTCGGTCTCATCGACGCCATAGCCAAGTTCGAGCCGGGTCGCGGCAACAAGTTCGAGACCTATGCCATTAGCCGGATCAAGGGCGCGATCATCGATGAGCTCCGGGCGATCGACTGGGTTCCCCGCTCCGTCCGCTTCAAGGCTCGGGAAGTTGAGAAAGCCATCGCCAGGCTGGAGCACGACCTTTCCCGAGCCCCCACAGACGCGGAGATCGCGCACCTCATGAAGATCAGCGTCGCGGAGCTGCGGTCCCTGTATCAGCAAATCTCCTTCGTCTCCGTGGTTGCCCTCGACGAGCTCATGTCGGTCGGCGGCGAGAAGGGGGACAAGTTGCCGCTCATCGATACCCTCCAGGACCCCGGTGGAGCCGATCCCGTCATAGCCTTCGAGTCCGAAGAGACCCGCAAGCTCCTTGCCGATGCCATCAATCGGCTCCCCGAACGAGAGAAGGTTGTCATCACCCTCTATTACTACGAAGGGCTGACCCTGTCGGAGATTGGCCAGGTGCTGGGGGTGACCGAGTCCCGCATCTGTCAGATGCACACCAAGGCCGTGCTGCAGCTACGCTCCCGCATGTTGGACACCGCGCCCGACTGAAGGGGGCCGGGGGAGGGTTTACCCTCCCCCCACTGATACAATGCCTTCGAACGGGGCAAGTTCTCAAGCGAAGTCGCACGCTCATCCACCTACGGTGCCCTCCGGTGTCTCCCGAGCCAGCGCGGCTCGGGAGCGAACGGAGGGTTCGGTGAGCGGACGGGCAGGATTTCCTGCCAGAACCGAAAGGGGGCGGCGTGGCCGTCGTAACCATGAAGCAGCTTCTCGAAGCGGGCGTCCACTTCGGGCATCAGACCCGGCGCTGGAACCCCAAGATGCGCCGATTCATCTTCACCGAGCGCAGCGGCATCTACATCATCGACCTGTTGAAGACCCTTCAGGGCATCGAGGCGGCCTATGCCTTCGTCCGCGACCTCGTGACCCGCGGCGGGGTCGTGCTCTTCGTCGGAACCAAGAAGCAGATCGCGGACGCCCTCGCCGAGGAGGCGAGGCGCGTCGGCATGCCCTACGTCAACTATCGCTGGCTCGGGGGCATGCTCACGAATTTCCAAACCATGTATAAGCGCATCCGACGCCTGCGCGAGCTGGAGGCTCAAGAGGCCCAGGGGATCCTCGACGAACTGCCCAAGAAAGAGGCGCTGAAGCTTCGGCGCGAGGCGGAGAAGCTGCGCAAGAACCTGACCGGCATCCGTGATCTCACTCAGCGTCCGGATGCGATCTTCGTGATCGATACTCGCAAGGAGGAGATCGCAGTGCGGGAGGCCCGCAAGCTCAAGATTCCCATCGTCGCGGTGGTGGACACCAACTGCGATCCGGACGTGATCGATTACGTGATCCCCGGAAACGACGACGCCATCCGTTCGGGCGCTCTTCTCGCCAGGGTCATCGCCGAGGCCGCGGCGGACGGGCTCAGGCTCCGTCCTCCGGAGGTTATCGCGGCGGCCGAGGCGGCCGCGGCCTCCGGGATCACGTACACGGCCGGCGGGGAGGAGCCTCCGGCCGAGTGGGAGATCATGCTCGCGCAGCAAGAAGTCGAGAACCGGGCCACGCAGGAGCCCGGGCCGGAGAGCGGACCGCGGCTCACCGAGGCCCGGCCGCCCCGGGAGTCGTCGCAAGAGGTCCAACCGATCCCGGCGGATGAATTCACTCCCGGTGAAGATGTCGAAGAGGAGCTCAAGATGCTCGACAAGAAAAAAGAAGGGGAGAGACTCCGGTGACCGGCCAGATCAGCGCCGCTCAGGTCAAGAGCCTGCGCGACGAGACCGGGGCCGGGATGATGGACTGCAAGCGAGCCCTCACGGAGTCCGGAGGCGACCCGGAGGCGGCCAGGGATCTGCTCCGGCGCTGGGGAGTCGCCGGTGTGGCCAAGCGGGCCACCCGGGTGGCCACCGAAGGGGTGGTCGCGGCCTACCTCCATCAACTGGGCGAGATGCCGCCTCGGGTCGGCGCCCTGGTGGAGCTCGACTGTGAGACGGACTTCGTCGCCAAAACCGACGAGTTTCGCCAGCTCGCCCGGGATATCGTGGTCCATGTGGCCGCGATGGCGCCGCGCTGGATCAAGCGAGACGAGGTTCCCCAGGAATACCTGGACCAGGAACTGAAGCGGGTTCAAGTCGACATGGAGTGGCTGGCCGACGAGGCGCCTCACGTTGCGGAGAGGGAAGCGGACCACCGCCTTGACGAGGCGCTTGGGGAGGCCGGCGGAGTCCTGCTGGAGCAGCCCTTCGTGAAGGATCCATCCAAGACGGTGGGAGAGCTGATCGGCGAGGTGGCCGCCGGTGTCAAGGAGAACGTGGTGGTGCGGCGCATCTGCCGCTTCAAGATCGGGGAAGGCTAGAGGCGCTGGAGAGACGATGGCCTGGAGGGGTGGGGTTGGCCGCAACTGACATGTCCGAACTCCCTCGATACCAGCGCGTGCTCCTCAAGCTCTCCGGCGAGGCATTCGCCGCTCCCGTGGTCGGCTTCGGCATCGACGCGGGGGTGGTGTTCTCCCTCGCCCGCCAGCTTGCCGAAGTCCAGGCGATGGGTGTGCAGATGGCGGTGGTGGTCGGGGGCGGCAACATCTTCCGAGGCGCCCAGGCGGCGGCCATGGGCATGGAACGGGCGCGAGCCGACTACATGGGCATGCTGGCGACCATGATCAACGCTCTTGCGCTCTACGATGCGTTGGAGAAGCTGGGGACCCAGTGCCGGGTGCAGAGCGCCATCTGGATGCAGGAGGTGGCGGAACCCTTCATCCGGGGACGGGCCATCCGTCACTTGGAGCGGGACCGGGTCGTCATCTTCGGAGGCGGCACCGGCAATCCCTATTTCTCCACCGATACCGCAGCCTCGGTTCGAGCGCTGGAGGTGGGGGCGGAGGCTCTCTTAAAGGGGACGCAGGTGGATGGGGTGTACGACGCCGACCCTCTGAAGCATCCCGCGGCTCGCCGGTTCACCGATCTCGATTACATCGAGGTGCTCAGCCGAGGGCTGAAGGTGATGGATTCGACCGCGATCTCGCTCTGCATGGAATACTCCCTGCCCATCGTGGTCTTCGATCTGACCGTTGAGGGCAATATTCGGCGAGTGCTCATGGGCGAGCCGGTGGGGACCCGGGTCGGCGCCCGGGTGTCGGGCGGATAGCTCGGTATTTGTGAAAAGGTTTTGTGAAAAGGTAAGAGTGAGATGATCGAGGCGGAGGTGCTCAAGGTAGCCGAAGACAAGATGCGAAAGGCCCTGTTCGTGACGCGCGAGGAGCTTGCCTCCATCCGGACCGGCCGGGCCTCGCCGCGCTTCGTGGAGCGCCTGGACGTCAATTACTACGGATCCAAGGTTGCCCTGAACCAGATCGCGGGAATCTCGGTCCCCGAGGCCCGACTCCTGCTCATCACGCCCTTTGATCGAAACACCCTGGGCTCCATCGAGAGGGCCATCCTAGCTTCCGACCTGGGGATCACTCCCTCCAACGATGGGACCGCGATCCGCCTCGTCTTTCCGCCGCTCACCCAGGAGCGTCGGCGCGATCTCATCCGGCTGTCGCGTGAGCGGGGGGAAGAAGGGCGGGTGGCTATTCGCAATGTGCGCCGCCACGTCAAAGAGGATCTGACCAAGCGCGAGCGCGAGGGAGAGCTTTCCGAGGATGACCTCAAGCGAGGCGAGAAAGAGCTACAGCGTGTCACCGACCGCTTTGTCGTCGAGATTGACGAGATGGTGGTCCACAAGGAGCAAGACCTGCTCGAGATCTGACCAATGCGCCGTTTCCATGATGAGGCATGCTTGAAGCTCCGGATCGCAACGGGAGTGGTCCTGGCCGCAGTGGCGCTCGGGCTCGCCTCCTGGGGGTCGGGAGCCCTCTTCGGGCTGGTGTTCGCGGTCGTCATGGTCGCACAGGGCGAGTTCTACCGGGCGGCGCGCAAGGCCGGATATCATCCCGCCACCGCCCTGGGTCTCGTCGCCGGAGGAGCCCTCCTCCTGGGGACCTACACCCGCGGGGAGCAGATCGTCGGGGTGGTCTTCTTTCTGACGGTGGTGCTGACCTTCGTCTGGTATGCGGCTCGCAAGCGTCGGGACAACCTGGTGATCGACTACGCGGTGACGCTGCTCGGCCTGGCCTACGTGCCGCTTCTGGGTGCCTTTGCGGGACTCTTGCTGCGGCGGCCCGACGGACGAGGGGCGTTGATGGCGACGATTGCGGCGGTCGCGATCTACGATATCTTCGCCTACTTCGGAGGGCGCTTGTGGGGAAAGCGACTCCTCGCTCCGAGCATCTCTCCCAAAAAGACGCGAGAGGGCGCGGCGGTCGCCACGGCCGCGGTCTTGGTTCCGGGTGCCCTGCTCGCTCACTTCCTGGGCCCCTGGAACCTGTTCCAGGCATTCGTATTCGCGGGTCTCATCGCGATCGCGGCTCCTCTCGGTGACCTCTTCGAGTCCCTGCTCAAGCGGGATCTCGACCTGAAGGACATGGGGTCGATCCTCCCCGGCCATGGGGGGGCGCTGGACCGCATCGATGCGCTGCTGTTTTGCACGCCGGTTGCCTACATCTCGCTGCAGATCTTCAACCTCTCCTGAGGCCGGGTGAGTTTGGTGATCCCTCCGTCAGGCCCATGGGAACCGGCCCCGATCACGGTTGCCATCCTTGGGTCGACCGGGTCGATCGGGTGCCAGGCGCTCGAGGTGATCCGGACCTTTCCGGACCGCTTCCGGACCGTAGCGCTGTCCGCCGGCTCGGACGCCGAAGGACTCCTGGCCCAGGCGAAAGAGTTCGGGGTCGCTCTGGTGGGGCTCGAGCGAACTTGCGCCGCCGGGCGGCCGGAGGTTCCCCAGGGGGTGGAGGTCATCGTCGGTGAGGGAGCCGCGGCGGAAGTCGTGCAGCGATCGGAGGCGCAGGTGGTGCTCAACGCGGTGGTCGGCGCCGCCGGGCTGCGGGCGACCCTCGCCGCGCTGGAAGCGGGCAAGGTCCTGGCCCTGGCCAACAAGGAGAGCCTGGTGGCCGCGGGGGAGCTGGTGATGTCCAAGGCGGCGCCGGGCCAGATCCGCCCGGTGGACAGCGAGCACTCGGCCCTGTGGCAGGTACTGGAAGGTATTCCGGCCGACCAGGTGCGACGGGTCTTCCTGACCGGCAGCGGTGGCCCGTTCCGGGGGCGGCGCGCTATTGACCTCGAGGATGTGACGGTGGAGGAAGCCCTCGACCACCCCGTGTGGCGGATGGGCCGTAAGATCACCGTGGACTCGGCGTCACTCATGAACAAGGGGCTCGAGGTGATAGAGGCGCACTTTCTTTTCGGTCTCACGTACGATGAGATCGAAGTGGTGATCCATCCTCAGGGAGTCGTCCACGGCCTGGCGGAGACTATCGACGGGGCCTTCTTCGCCCACGCCGCGGTCGCCGACATGCGGCTCCCCATCCAGATCGCCCTGGCCTGGCCCCAGCGCCTTGGCGCTCCGGATGGCCGCCGCATCGACTGGCCCGGCCTCCAGACGGTGACCTTCGAGCGTCCCGATACCCGGACCTTCCGCTGCCTGGACCTGGCCTATCGGGCAGGCCGGGCAGGCGGGACCTACCCCGCCGTCTTGAATGCCGCCAACGAGGTGGCCGTCGGGGCGTTCTTGGATCGCCGCCTCCGCTTCGCCGAGATCCCGGTGGTGATCGAGCGCCTCCTCGAGGAGCATCGGTGTGTCGAGCCCACCCTCGAGGGGGTGCTCGGCGTCGATGCCTGGGCCCGGCAGCGGGCCGAAGAGATCATCGGCGGATCCTCCAAGCCTGAAGCGGCCGACCGATGAGCGCCGCCATGGGGGTCGTGGGGTTCGTGGTCATCATCGTCGTCATGATCGTCGTGCACGAGTTCGGCCACTTCACGGCCGCCCGGAGCTTCGGCATCAAGGTGGAGGAGTTCTTCCTGGGGTTCGGCCCCAAGCTGTTTGCCCGCACCCGCGGCGAGACCACCTATGGAGTCAAGGCGATCCTTCTGGGCGGATACGTACGGATCGCCGGGATGAACCCCTGGCAGACCGTCCCCGAATCGGACATGCCCCGGACCTTTGGAGCCAAGCCGGCCTGGCAGCGGGCGATCGTGCTCGTCGCCGGCTCGGCCACGCACTTCGTCCTGGCCACGCTCATCCTGATCATCACCTTCGGTGTCCTCGGGGAACCCCGAACGCTTCCCGTGGTCGCAACCTTTAACCGGAGCTCCCAGGGAACGGCGCCTCCCGCCGAGGTCGCGGGGCTGCGACCGGGAGACCGGGTCCTGTCCATCGACGGCAGACCCACCCGGAGCTGGGAGCAGATCCGAAGCTACATCCGAGCCCGCCCCGGCCAGACCGTCTCCATCGAGCTCGGTCGGGGTGGAAGCCGCCTGGAGGTCCCGGTGACCCTGGGGGAGACCAAGGGCCCCGGCGATCCCGAGCCCGCCGGCCACCTCGGCGTGACCGCCAAGTTGATCAACGAGCGGCAGTCTCCCCCCGAGGCGGTGCTCTCCGCGCTGAAAGGGACGGGGGCGCTGACCGTGGCCAGCATCCAGGGCATAGGACAGATCTTCTCCCCAGCGGGGCTGGCTCGCATCTTCGGGTCCGTGACCCGTTCCGGCGAGCGCTCCGCCGACGAGCCATTCGGGATCGTTGGGGGCGCCCGGCTGGCGAGTCAGGCGGCGGCTGCGGGGCGGATCTCGATCATGCTCAATCTCCTGGCCGGGGTCGTGATCTTCATCGGGGTGATCAATCTCGCCCCCTTCCCACCCTTTGACGGGGGGCACCTGCTGGTGCTCGGCATCGAGAAGATCACCCGTCGCCAGGTGGACATGCGCAAGGTGGTGCCGGTCGCAGTCTTCGTGTTGAGCGTCGTGGTGGCCCTCACCGTCGTGATCCTCTACCAGGACATCCTCAACCCGATCGCCAACCCCTTCTGATAACGATCCAAGGACGAGATCCGCCGGGACGGACCCTGCGCGCGCCGAGGCGCCGTTTCGCAAGGTCACCGGCGAAGACCTCGTGACCTGGCGAGAGCGGTTCGGCGCCGAGCCCTCCGCGCGGAGACTATGCCAGGTTCAGCTCTTCCACGGGGATAGGGCAAAGCTCTAAGACCGGACGATCGACATCTCCGTACCAGAGCCGCAGACGGTCCCCTGACCATTCCACCTGGGGCGAGACCAGCTCGCTCGGGGCCCCCGCAACAGGCGGCCAGGGGGCCTTGAGACACTCGGATAGCAGGTCCTGAAGGTCGTCGAGAACGAGAAGCGCAGCCGCCTCTACGTTCTCACGCAGGTCGCCGTCCTGGTCGACAATACGTTCGATCTCGGTATCCTCCGACCTCGTCGCCGAGCCCATGGTGACCACGGCCGCCGTGGAGGAGACGGATACTCCCGAGGGCACCAGCCCTGAAAGGCGGTCTACGAGCGCTCGCGCGAGCCGATAGGCAGTGCTTAAAGTTAGAAGGTCGGCCTCCACATTGTCCTCAGATGATCGCCTATCCCGGCGCTCGACATTGGCCACCCACATGTGATGATATTAAGCTATATCAAGGAGTATCTTCAATAGTCTAAGAGAATTTACGCCAGAGCGATCTGGATGATCCTTGTCGCGGGCGAGCGCCTACTCGACTTCCCGGCGAGGCGCGCGGACCCCTCTCAGATGGCACACAACAACCATCTCACCGAGTGCATAGATTCCTCTCCGATCCGGGACCGGTATACTCGGATCTGGCATTTGTAGGAAGCGGCGGGTCCGGACGCGCTCGGATTCCGGGCCGCTCGGAGCAAAGCGGGAGTGGGCTCGTGCCCACTTTCTTTTTTGGTGGTTTAGTGGAAGCGAACAAAAAACAAAAAAAAGGGGGGTGTGCATGCATCGTGGGGAGGTGCTCGGGTCCATGCGTGCCACCTGCGAGTCGATTCTCGCTCGCCACGGGGTTGAGCTGGTGGCCGTCACCCTAGGGGCCGAGGGTCGTCGCCAGGCCCTCCGCCTCACCGTCGACCGCCCCGAGGGGGCGCCGGGGGTGGACGAGATGGCCGCGCTTTCGGAGGAGATCTCGCGGGCCCTCGACGCCGAGGATCCCATCCCGGGCCGATATCACCTCGAGCTGGAATCCCCGGGCATCGAGCGCCCCCTGGTTCGCCCCTCCGACTACCGCCGCTTTGTCGGATCGATGGCGAAGGTGCGCTACAAGCTTCCCGAGGAGGGACGCCGCACTCTCACCGGAACCATCGCCGAGGCGGGGGAAGAGTCCTTCTTGCTCGAGGCCGAGGGCGAGGGGGATTCGGGGGGTGGCACCGCTGCCCGAGAGCGCCGAGCTGCACATGCCGGAAGGTGTGAACCCCCGAGATCAAGGACGGTGACGATCCCGTATGAGACCGTGGAGCGCGCCCGGCTCGTGGTGGACTGGGACCGGGAGCTGAAGGGCCCGGGCAGGCAGGAGCTTCGGGGGAGGAGGGCATGAACCCGGTCGATCTGGATGCTCTCCACCTTGTCGAGCGCGAGAAGGGGATCTCTTTCGATAGCGTGATCTCGGCCCTCGAGCAGGCGCTGGCCGCGGCGTACAAGCGCTCTCCACAGGCCGTGGGAGACGAGGCGCGTGTCAGCATCGAGCGCAAGACCGGTGCGGTGATCATCTACGCTCAGGAGGTCGAGGAAGACCAGAAGACCGGCGAGATGAAGGTGACCCGGGAATGGGTCGAGGAGGCGCCCGCCGACTTTGGCAGGATCGCGGCCCAGACCGCCAAGCAGGTGATCCTCCAGCGCATCCGTGAGGCCGAGCGAGAGATCACCTACGGCGAGTATGTGGGTCGGGAAGGGGACGTGGTGACGGCCATCGTCCAGCAGTCCGACCCCCGGTACGTGTTGCTGGACCTGGGAAGGGGAGTGGAGGCGCTGCTGCCCCAGGCCGAGCAGGTTCCCGGCGAGCGCTACGACCACGGATCCCGGCTCAAGGTCTACATCGTCGAGGTGCGCCGCTCCCCGCGAGGCCCCCAGATCATCTGCTCACGCACCCATCCCAACCTCATCAAGCGGCTCTTCGAGCTGGAGGTGCCGGAAATCGCGGATGGGATCGTCGAGATCAAACAGGTGGCCCGCGAGGCGGGTCATCGATCCAAGATCGCGGTGGTGTCCGGGGATCCCAATGTGGACCCCGTCGGGGCCTGCGTCGGCGCCAAGGGCTCGAGGGTGCGCATGGTGGTTAACGAGCTGCGAGGGGAGAAGGTGGACATCATCCCCTGGGCCGAGGATTCACCCCGGTTCGTGGCCAATGCCCTCTCGCCCGCCAAGGTTAAAGAGGTGCGCGCCGATCCCCTCACTCAGACCGCGGAGGTCATCGTGCCCGATTTCCAGCTCTCCCTGGCGATTGGCAAGGAGGGCCAGAACGCTCGCCTGGCGGCCCGGCTCACCGGCTGGCGTATCGACATCCGCAGCGAGAGTCAGGCAAGACAGGAGCCTCCGAAAAAGGCCGAGCCACCCGGAGCCGACGAATCTGTAGTCCCGGCCTCCCGGGCCACCCTTCAAGAGTAGGTCGTCTCGCAACCCGGCAAGACGCCCCAGCGTTGCTGCGCCGCCTGCCGCGCCCGGCGCCCGAAGGACCAACTGTTGCGATTCGTACGGACCTCGTCCGCCACGGTGGAGGTGGATCCGAGAGCTGCGGCGCCGGGCCGGGGCGGATACACTTGTCGGAGCTCCTCCTGTCTGGAGCGCGCTCTGCATCGAGGGAGCTTGGCGCGCGTCCTTCGTGTCGGCATCTCTTCCGAGGATGTCGCGCGACTTTACGAGCAGGCGGTGGAGTATCTTTAGGGTGTGTCCGAGGATCGAACGAAAAGGAGGATCGAGCTGCGTATCCCGCGGCTGCGAATGACCAAGCGCGCCAGGACCGGAAAGGCTCGGGTGCACGAGATCGCCAAGGAGTTGGGACTCTCATCCAAGGAGGTCATCGAGAAGCTCGAGGCCCTGGGCGTGGAGGTCAGGAGTCATTCCTCCATGATCGAAGAGGCGCAGGCCGACCGGCTCCGTGAGCTCGTGGACGGATCGGTTCCGGCGTCCGAGGCAGAGGGGGCCCCCGTCGAAGCGGTCGCGCCGCAGGCCGAATCGGGTGCGGATGGCGAGTCGACGGCGAATGGCGAGCCGGGGAGCGGAGCGGTCGTGACGGTCTCCAGAGGGGTGACGGTGGGTGAGTTCGCCCAGGCGATGGGTGCTCCGGCGCCCGACATCATCAAGAGGCTGATGATGCTGGGGGAGCTGAAGACCATCACCCAGTCCCTCTCGGACGACGAGGTGGAGCTGTTGGCTCACGAGCTGGACTGCGACATCCGGATCGTGGCGCCCGAGGAGGAGCCGGAGCCCCCCGCAAAGGTGGTCGCGCCGGAGGACGGTGAGGCGGCTCTCCTGGCTCCTCGGCCGCCGGTGGTAACGGTCATGGGCCACGTCGACCACGGGAAGAGCTCCATCCTCCAGCAGCTCCGCAAGAAGGAGATGCTCTCGCTCGAGGCCGGCGGGATCACCCAGGCCATCGGCGCCTACCGGGTTCACGGACCCGATGCCCGGGCGGCGACCTTCATCGACACTCCCGGTCACGAGGCCTTCACCCGCATGAGGGCGAGGGGTGCGCAGGTGACCGACATCGCCATCCTCGTGGTCGCGGCGGACGACGGAGTCCAGCCTCAGACGGTGGAAGCGCTCGACCATGCCCGTGCGGCTCGGGTGCCGGTGGTGGTGGCGGTCAACAAGATCGACAAGCCGGAGGCCGACACGGTGCGGGTGCGTCAACAGCTTGCCGAGCTCGGACTGAACCCCGAGGAGTGGGGTGGGGACACCGTGTTCGTCGATATCTCCGCCAAGGAGGGCACGAACCTGGAGACGCTGCTCGAGATGATCCACCTGGTGGCCGACCTGCAGGAGCTCCGGGCGAACCCCGAGGGCTCGGCTCGAGGCTTCGTCATCGAATCCCATCTCGACCGGGGCCGGGGTCCGGTGGCGACCCTGATCGTCAACAAGGGGAATATCAAGGTCGGCCAGCCTGTGGTCAGCGGGAGCGCCTGGTGCAGGGTTCGGGCGATGCTGGACGAGACCGGCCAGCCCACGCCCGAGGCCGGCCCCTCGCAGCCGATTCAGGTGAGCGGCTGGTCGAAGCTGCCCTCCGCGGGCGACGAGTTCCACGTGGTGGACGACGAACGGGAGGCCAAGCGCATCGCGCACGATCGGGAGGTGCGCCAGCGCCAGGCGGAGCTGGTGGCGACTGCCCGCCCGGTGGCCCTCGAGGACCTGTTGTCAAAGACCCGAACGGGTGAGCTTCCGGTGCTGAACCTGATCCTCAAGGCGGATACCCAGGGAGGGCTCGAGGCGCTCGTGGACTCGCTGGAGACGCTGCGGCAGCGCCCGGAGGGCGCCCAGGTCCGCCTGAACCTGCTGCGCAAGGGAGTCGGTGCCATCGGGGAGGGCGATGTGGTGCTGGCCCGGGCTTCGGATGGGATCGTCGTCGGCTTCAACGTGCGTCCCGACTCGGGGGCTCGCCAGCTTGCCGAGCGGGAGAGAGTCGATATCCGGACCTACCAGGTGATCTACCAGCTCCTCGATGACATCGAGCAGGCGCTACGAGGGCTGCTCAAGCCGGTGACCAAGGAGGTCCTGACCGGCTCCGCGCAGGTCCGGGCCACCTTCAAGGTCCCCAGGGCGGTGGTGGCGGGATGCTATGTCACCGAGGGCAAGCTCACTCGAGGCTCCAGGGCGCGGCTCATCCGAGGAGGGATCGTGGTGTATACGGGCCGGATCGGGACCCTGCGGCGGTTCAAGGAGGATGCGCGGGAGGTGGCGGCCGGCTTCGAGTGCGGCGCAACCCTCGAGGACTTCAACGACGTGAAGGAAGGGGATGTGGTCGAAGCCTTCGAGATGCGTGAGGTTCCGGCTCGCTGAAGATGTTCGTCGGTATCGCCCGATACGATTTTCTCGTGCCGGCTTCCCGTTCACTGAAGGACAAGCGCCAGGTGCTTCGCCGTATCGTGGGAGGGCTGCGAACCAAGTTCAACGCCTCCATCGCCGAGGTGGACCACCAGGACCTTCGGCAGCGGGGCGCGATCGCGGTTTGCGCGGTTTCGGAGTCTGCCTTCCATGCCAAGAAGATGCTTCATGAGGTGGAACGGTTTGTGAGGAGCCAGCATGCGATCGAGGTGCTCGACGTGTATACCGAAGTGGTGACGCCCGATGCCTAAGCCCTACCCTCGGGCCGAACGGGTCGAAGCTCTGGCGAAGGAGGTGCTGGGGGAAGCCGTCCGAGAGCTCAAGGACCCTCGGGTGGGGTTCGTGACGGTCTCGCGCGTCAAGGTCTCGCCGGACTTGCGGCATGCGAAAGTGTACGTGAGCGTGTTCGGGGCCGATGAGGAGCGGGCCACCACGATCGACGCCATCCGGCATGCCGCGCCCTACCTTCGCTCGGTGCTCGGCCGCGAGGTCCGGCTCAAGTTCTTGCCTCAGCTCGAGGTTCTGGAGGACACCACCGCCGCCTATGGGGAGCGCATCGAGCACCTCCTGCGTGCGGCGGGAGTCTCCAAGGCGCCCGAGGTGGAGCGTCTGGAAGACCGGGATGAGGAAGATCCCTCCTCCGATGGGGGCGCGAGTGATCTCTGAAGAAGCCTGGGCCGAGGCGGTCGCCACCCTCGCGGAGGCGGGTGAGGTGGTGGTGGCCTGCCACATCCATCCCGACGGGGACGCTCTCGGCTCGATGATCGGACTGGGAAGATTCCTCGCCCGGGAGGGTAAGGGGGTCTGGATGGGATGGGGGACCGACGGTTTCCGGCTTCCTCCGCAGTTCCACTTCCTGAGCGCGCCGGAGGTGATCGGCCCTCCCGGATCTCATCCCGAGCGCCCGGAGGTGTTCGTGGCCATCGACTGCGCGAGCGTGAAGCGTCTGGAGCTTCTGCAAGAGAGCTTCGGGTCGGCGCTGGTGAGGATCAATCTCGATCACCACCTCTCCAACGACCGGTTTGGCGATATCAACCTGGTCGATACGGGGGCCTCCTCCTCCGCGGAGCTCACCTACGAGCTGGTGCGGCGGATGGGAGGAGTACCCGACGCCTCCGAGGCGACCTGCTTCTACACGGGGATCGTCACCGACACCGGAAGGTTTCAGTACCCGAACACCTCTCCCCAGACGCTGCGCACCGCGGCCGACCTTCGGGAGCTCGGTGTGGATCACCACCTGGTCGCCACCGCGGTGTACGAGTCTGCCTCCCTTGCGTATCTCCATCTCGTCGGAATCGTGCTCGCGAGGGCCCGGCTGGATGGCGGGGTGGTGTGGAGCTTCCTCCGCCAGAAGGACCTCGATGGCGTCGGCCTGGATGAGACCGAGGATCTGATCGATGGGCTTCGTGCGACCGGGGAGGGCGAAGTGACGGTCCTTTTTAAGGAGGAGGAGACGGGGGCCTACAAGGTCTCACTGCGGTCCCGGGACGAGGTGGACGTCTCGCGAATCGCCAAGGCTCTCGGGGGCGGCGGGCACGCCCGCGCGGCGGGGTTCAGCGCCGAGGGCAGTGTCGAGGAGATCTTCGAGACCATCCGGGCGCAGGTGGATTCTCCTCCTGTGACCTCGGGCCGATGAGCCGCAGAACGCGAGTTCAGGCGCCTTCCGGGTTGCTCGTCATCGACAAGGCGCCCGGGCCGAGCTCGCATGATGCGGTGGAGGTGCTCCGCCGTCTTTATTCCACTCCTCGGGTGGGACACGCGGGGACCCTCGACCCCCCGGCAACCGGGGTCCTTCTCGTGGGCCTGGAGAGGGCCACCAGGATCCTGTCCTTCCTCCAGGGGCTTGCCAAGACCTACCGGGCCGGCATTCAGTTTGGTGAGACCACCACCACCGGCGACGCCACGGGCGAGGTCACCGAGCGCGGAGCCCGCCGCATCGAGCTGGCCGAGCTCACGGCCGCCGCCGGCTCCTTCGTCGGTGAGATCACCCAGATTCCCCCCATGGTCTCGGCGGTCAAGGTGGGCGGGGAGCGCCTCTATCGAATCGCTCGTCGAGGTGAACAGGTACCACGGCCGGCTCGCAGGATCACCATCCACAAGCTGGAGGTGGAGAGTTTCGACGAGGAGAGCTCCCGGGCTACCGTCAGGATGGTCTGCTCGTCGGGCACCTACGTGCGCACCCTCGCCGAGGACCTCGGTGAGCGCCTGGGGTGCGGGGGTCATGTCCGGACGCTTCGCCGTCTCGGGGTCGGCAGCTTCAGCGTGGACGAGGCGAAGACGCTGGAGGCGCTGGAGGCCATGAGCCGGGCGCAGCGCCACGCCCTGGTCCTTCCGATGAGCGTGGCCATGCGCGACTTCCCCTCGGTGGTCCTCAGCGCGGAGGAGCTCGAGGTGGTGAGTCATGGACGCCCCCTCCCCGCCGGGCTCGAAACCCTGGAGGGAAGTGGCGGCCCGGTGGCGATTCTCGATCCTTCCGGGCAACTTGTAGCCGTCTACCGGCATCGGGGGGAACGGCTGGAGCCCGCCGCGGTCCTGACGCAAAGCCCCGCGCCCCGTCCGTGATTCAGGTTTATCGGGGGCTTTCGGAGCTGCCCCCGGAGCGGGGTGGGGTCGCCCTCACCATCGGGAACTTCGATGGCGTGCATCGGGGACACCTGGCCATCATCCGGCGCGTCCTCTCCCTGGCCCGAGCGACCCAAGCTATCCCCACCGTGGTGACCTTCGACCCGCATCCCCAGGCCGTGCTGCGAGGCCAAGCTCCGAGCGCCCTCATCACGCCCGAGCGTAAGGTCCAACTGCTCTCCGAGGCCGGGATGGCCCGGCTCGTGACGCTTCCCTTCGATCGGGCGTTGTCGCTGGTGGAGCCGGAGGAATTCATCGAGCGGATTCTCGTGAAGGAGCTGGGGGTCAAGGCGGTCGTGGTGGGATCGAACTTTCGCTTCGGACATTTTGCCCGCGGGGACATCTCGATGCTCAGGGCCTACGGAAGGCGCCTCGGGTACACCTTCCAGACGGTGCGAATCCTCGAGGCCAACGGGCGGCGCATCTCTTCCACAGAGATTCGCCATGCCCTCGGAGAGGGAGACATCGCCTGGGCCACCCTCGCCCTGGGGCGTCCGCACGTGGTTCCGGGAACGGTGGTCGCGGGAGCGGGGCGGGGACGCCGGCGTCTGGGCTTCCCGACTGCCAATCTGGAGCCCCCCCCGGGCTTCTGCCTGCCCCAGCTCGGGATCTACGCCGCCTACCTCCACCACGGGGGACGCCGCCAACCCTGCGCGGTCTCGGTCGGCACCAACCCCACCTATGGCGCCAACCCGATCAGCGTCGAGGCGCACGTCCTGGACTTCGAGGGCGATCTTTGCGGGCAGAACGTGGCCCTGGAGCTCGTCACCCGCCTGCGTCCCGAGAAGACCTTCGCCTCCGAGGAGGCCCTCACGGAGGCCATCGCCTCAGACGTTGCGGCGGTCCGCCGCCTCCTGATGGCCCGCGAGACGCAAGGCTGATCATCGCATCGCAGAGCGACCCGGCCAATTTTTGGCGACTCGGGAACTTGCGGGGGCTGCGCGAGAACGAACCTGAAGAACCTGGCGTGGGGGCTATTTGGCCCGGAGAGGGAAAGGAGTAGAAGATGATGGATGCTATGGACGTATCGAAGATGGTCCCGGTCGCGACTTTTTGCGGCAAGTGCGATTGTGGCTGCCCTCGACTCTTCTTCGACGCCGGGGCGGCGCCATCGGAGCGGGTTCTGCTCACCGATGATTTCGGAGCAGGGGTGCGCATGAGCGTGGACCAGTTCCGCGATCTGATCGACCAGGCGGCCAGCGGACGCCTCGGAGAGATGCTCGACGCCGAGATAGGTGTGAGGTAAGCGAGCTCGGGGCCACCCAACTTCGTCGCTCGATAGCGCGGGGTACGCGAAAAACGCTCCTTCAGCGCTAATTCAAAAAAATACCCGTCAATTATGTGATGGGAACGCCATCGGCCGTGCGTTCAACTATTTGTTGCACCATTAGTTGAGCGAGCAGTCGAAGGGGGCGTGGAATACGTGCAGGCATTAATAAAGCGGCGAGAGATCGGGCGGACGGAGTTCACGGAGTTCCTGGAGATCGACGCTCTGGGACCTGATAGCGCGGGCCTGGGCGAGCGGGTGCTGCAGGCGCTTCGGGCGGAGAATGGGCCGTTCCCGGAGGGTCGGGAGCTGGCGATCGTGGTTCGGTGCTGCCTGGCGGAGCTCCGGAGGTTGGAGGAGACCCACCCCATCCGCCAGGCCGCCGGCTGGTAGGGAACGAGGAAGTTTGGAGATGAGAAACAGGCGTTAGAGGCAACAGTCTCCAAACTCTCTCGCAAGAGCAAGCAAGATAACCACCCTCTCGGGCTTCGAGGCTCTCGAGGCTGCCTCGAGTTCGATGGATCGATGGCGGGGTCCAAGCTCCCTTCATTTCCCCACCCCGTCCAAATCCGCTCACCCTCTCCCTCTCGCCCTGCGGTGAACGGGGAGCTTCACGGTCCCCGGCTCGATTCTCCGGGCGGGGTAAGAAGGCCGTGGTAGCATCGGAGATCGGAGGAGGTACATGGCGCTCGATTCCGCTCGAAAAACGCAGATCATCGTGGAGAATGCTCGCTCGGAAGGGGATACCGGCTCTCCTGAAGTTCAGGTCGCGGTCCTCACCGAGCGGATCGCCCAGCTCACCGAGCACCTCAGAAAATTCAAAGGGGACCACGCCTCTCGTCGCGGACTCCTTCAGATGGTGGGGCGGCGTCGGCGCCTGCTGGACTATCTGCGTCGGGAGGATGTGGAGCGATATCGGTCCCTCATCGCCAAGCTCGAGCTCCGCCGTTGAGCTCGAGCTTTAAATGTATTTCAGAGGCGGAGGCCGGTTGGGCCTCGGGTCAGTTATCAGTGGCGAGGGTTTCGCGCTCCGCGGAACGTTCACCACTGAGAACTGACGCATCCCGGTCGGCCTCCTCGATGCAGGTAGGAGGTAGACATGAATGGAGCCGTTCATTCTGTTGAACGCAAGATCGGGGAGCCCAGCTTCCGATTGGAGACCGGCGCCTTAGCGAGGCTTGCCGACGGCGCGGTTCTTGCTCAGGTGGGGGAGTCCACCCTTTTGGTGGCGGTCACCGCTTCTCAAGGGGCTCGGCAGGGAGTGGACTTCTTTCCGCTCACGGTGGACCTCGAGGAGCGAATGTATGCGGCGGGAAAGATCCCCGGAGGCTTTTTCCGGCGGGAGGGCCGTCCCACCGAGAAGGCGATCCTGACCGCGCGCCTGGTCGACCGCCCGCTGCGTCCGTGCTTCCCGGACGGCTTCCGCAACGAAGTTCACGTCGTGGCCACGGTGATGACCGCGGACCAGGTCAATCCGTCCGATGTGCTGGCGATCATCGGGGCCTCAGCCGCGCTCATGCTCTCGGGGATCCCCTTCAAAGGCCCCGTTGGGGCCGTTCGGGTGGCCCATCGGGACGGGGTGTGGATGGCGAATCCCGGCTTTGAGCAGCTCGCCGAGTCCACCTTCGAGATGGTGGTGGCCGGCCGGCGCAACCTTGAGGGAGGTGTCGACATCCTGATGGTGGAGGCGGGCGCCACGGAAGACGCCTTCGACCTGGTGGAGGCGGGGGCGCCGGTGGTGACCGAAGAGTTGGTGGCGGAGGGTCTGGAAGAGGCGAAGTCCTGGATCCTCGAGACCATCTCGGTCCAGGAGGAGCTGGTCGCCGCCGCCGGGGTGCGCTCCTCGCTCAAGGAGTGGGTCATCGAGGATCCCTATGGCGAGGAGGTCTTCGGACGGGTGGCCGAGCTGGCAGGGGACCGCTTGGAAGCGATGATCGCCGAGCCCGACAAGGCCGTCCGGGAAGGGGCCATGGACGAGCTGTCGCAGAAGGTGGGAGAGGAGCTCGCGGAGGAGTTTCCCGAGCGAGTCAAGGAAGTCTCCGCGGCGTTCCGCAAGCTGGTGAAGACCAGGGTGCGGGAGCGAATCCTGGAGCAGGGGAGTCGGATCGACGGCCGGGGGCCCACGGACATCCGTCCGATCTCGGCTGGCGTGTCGCTGCTGCCCCGGGTGCATGGGACCGGTCTCTTCAACCGGGGCCAGACCCAGGTTCTCTCCGCGCTCACCCTCGGGATGTTGAAGATGGAGCAGATGCTCGACGACCTCGGGGTCGTCGAGTCGAAGCGGTACATGCATCACTACAACTTCCCGCCCTTCTCCACGGGGGAGGCGGGCTTTCTGCGGGGCCCCAAACGCCGCGAGATCGGCCACGGCGCGCTCGCGGAGCGGGCGCTGCTCCCGGTGATCCCGAACGCGGAGGAGTTTCCCTATGCGCTGCGAGTCGTGAGCGAGGTCCTGGCCTCCAACGGCTCCACCTCCATGGCGAGCGTCTGCGGGTCGACGCTTGCGCTCATGGACGCCGGCGTTCCCATCCGGGCGCCGGTGGGAGGCATCGCGATGGGGTTGATCGCCGAGGGGGACCGTTACGTCACCTTGACCGACATCCTTGGCGCCGAGGACGCCTTCGGGGATATGGACTTCAAGGTGGCCGGGACCGAGGAGATGGTCACCGCCCTCCAGCTTGACACCAAGATCTCGGGCATCCCGTCCGAGGTCCTCGCCGCCGCCCTGGGACAGGCGAAGCGGGCCAGGCTCTTCATCCTCGGCAAGATCGCCGAGACCATTTCGGGGGCGCGCCCGGAGCTCTCGCCGTATGCCCCCCGGATCATCGCCTTCACCATCCCCATCGACAAGATCGGCGAGGTGATCGGCCCGAAGGGACGGCGGATCAACGAGATCATCGCCGCCACCGGGGTGGAGGTCGACATCGAGGACGACGGTACGGTGCGGATCGGCTCGAGGGAGGGCGACGCTGCGGATGAGGCCCGGCGCCGGATCGAGGAGCTGGCCAATCCCCGCATGCCCCAGATCGGGGAGCGATACACCGGTAGGGTGGTCAAGATAGCGCCTTTCGGGGCGTTCATCTCCATCACGCCCACCAGAGATGGGCTGGTCCACATCTCGAAGCTGGGGGGGAACATCCGCCTCCGGCGAGTCGAGGATGTCCTGTCGGTGGGTGACGCCCTAGAGGTGGAGGTGACCGATATCGACCCCATGGGCAAGATCTCGCTCCTTCCGGTGACTCCTCCGCCCCGGCTGGCCGAGCTGGGGCCGGGCTATGTCCAGGCCGAGACCCGGGAGCGTCGGGACCGGGGCGAGCGAGGGGAGAGGGACCGCGATCGTGGAGACCGGGACCGCTACCGGGACCGGGGAGAGCGGCGTCCCCGGCGTGAGGGGCCCCGCCGCCCGGGGGGCGAGCGTCGGGATTGACGCGCCGGAACCCGGAGGGTTAAAACGGATGCTCGTCTCTCGCAGCGTTCTCCCCAGCGGCCTGCGCGTGGTGACCGAGCGCATGCCCGAGGTGCGTTCGGTCTCCATCGGCTTCTGGGTCGGAGTGGGCTCCCGTGACGAGACAGCCGACCGGCAGGGCTCCTCGCATTTCCTCGAGCATCTGTTGTTCAAGGGGACGCAGAAGCGTACCGCCCGGGATATCGCCGAGGCATTCGACGCGGTCGGCGGCGAAGCCAACGCCTTCTCCGCCAAGGAATACACGTGCGTGCACGGGCGGGTGCTCGACAGGGATCTCCCGATGTGCGCCGACTTCTTGTCGGACATGGTCTGGCGTCCGGCCCTGCGAGAGGAGGACCTGGTGAGCGAGCGCCGGGTGATCCTGGAGGAGATCGCCATGCAAGAGGACACTCCCGACGACCTGGTGCACGACGTCTTCGCCGAGGCGACCTTCGGGGATCACCCCCTCGCTCGTTCGATCCTGGGCACCGCCGAGACGGTGAGCGCGATTACCCCCGACTCCCTCGGCGACTTCCATCGCAGCGGGTATCGGGCGTCCAACATCGTGGTGTCCGCCGCAGGGAACGTGGATCACGAGGAGCTGGTATCCCGGATCGTTGATGTCAACCCGGCGGCGCAGACCCGGCCGGAGAGCCCGGAACCCACCCTGCCGTCGCCCACCGGCTGCCTCCGCGTGGTGACCCGGACCACCGAGCAGGCGCACCTGATGGTGGGTGGCCTCGGCTATTCTCGCCATCACCCCGACCGCTTCGCCTGGGGGCTGCTGGACAACCTTCTCGGCGGAGGCATGTCCTCTCGCCTGTTCCAGGAGATCCGGGAGAAGCGAGGGCTTGCCTATTCGGTCTACTCCTACCGGAATCCATTCGGCGAGACGGGTCTGTACGCCGTCTATGTCGGCACCATGCCCGGCAACGTGACAGAGGCCCTGGACGTCATCATCGAGGAGCTCGACCGGCTGATGGAATCGGGGGTCACCGAGGCGGAGCTCGAGCGGGCCAAGGGGCACACCCGAGGCGCTCTGATCCTCTCGCTGGAGGATCCTTCCTCGAGGATGAGCCGGCTGGGAAAGTCCGAGCTCGTGAACGGCGAGATCCTCTCCGTCGATGAGCTCGTCGCCCGGGTGGACGCGGTCACTCTGGAGGATGTGTCCCGGGTGGCCCGGGACCTCTTCCGTCCGCAGTCCCGGGTGCTGGCGGTGATCGGCCCGCTCACCGAGAACGACTTCCCGGACTGGACCCAGCTCTGCCGATGATTCGGGTGGGCGTCTTTGGAGCCGGTGGGCGCATGGGCAGGGAGGTCTGCCGGGCCGTCGATGCCGCGGACGACATGAGCCTGGTGGCGGCGGTGGACCCCGGGTGCGCGACTCGTCCTGTGGCCGAGATCGCGGAGATCTTGGAGAGTCCGGTTGCGGTCTCGGACTCGGCCGAGGCCATGGCGGAAGCCGGAGTCCGCGTGGCGGTGGACTTCACCACCGCGGACTCGGCGGTCGAGAACATCCGCTGGTGCATCCGTCATGGCGTCCATGTCGTGGTCGGGACCACCGGGATCCTTCCTCGCCAAGTACGGGAGATCGAGAAGCTCCTGGAGGGCCAGGGAGGCGGGTGCAACATTCTCATCGCTCCCAACTTCGCCATCGGGGCGGTGCTGATGATGCGATTCGCGGCCCGCGCGGCCCCCTGGTTCCCCGATGTCGAGATCATCGAGCTACACCATGAGCGTAAGCGAGACGCCCCGTCGGGCACGGCCCTCGCCACGGTGGAGGCTATCGCAGCCGGACGGGGCGAGATCGCTTCGGAGCCCCACCGCGACCCGGAGGCGCTCGAGGTGCTCCCCGGGGCGAGAGGGGCGCAGCGGAGAGGGGTGCGGATCCACAGCGTGCGCCTACCGGGGCTCGTCGCCCACCAGGAGGTGATCTTCGGGGGCCAGGGCCAGACCCTGACCATCCGTCACGACTCGCTGGATCGGGCCTCGTTCATGCCCGGAGTGTTGCTGGCGATCCGGGAGATCCCCCGCCGCCCGGGCCTCACTGTGGGGCTCGAGCGGCTCCTCGATTAGCGGCTCCTCAACCGGGAGCAGCCCGACGAAGCGGGACTGTCACCCGCCAATCTGCTCCACCAGGATTCGGAACTCCCTGCCCTCGCGTACCTCCTCCAGGATCGGGCGGCGGGTCTTGCGGGCCCAGGCTCGCACGACGAAGGCCTGATCGGCGATGTCGGTCCGGACCGCCAGAGTCTCGCCGGGGGCCATGTCCTTGATCGCGCGGCGGACCACCTCGAGGGCCGTGTCTCCGCACTCCTGCTCGAAGCCGCGGAGATCGACCGTGTCCGTGGCCTCAGACGCCATTGGACCTCCCGGATGCCGATAGTGCCGATAGCCGGACCTGTTTCAGTGTAGTGAGTTTACGCTGTCAAAAGAATGAAGATCGTCTATCCTGGTTGTGACGTGAATTGCTCTTTTCGGGAGATCCAGCGGCTCATCTGTGGCTGCTGCGAATGCCGGGGGCGTGCTGTTGCTCGGTGGTAGAATAGCCTGGCCTCTGGTGAGGCCGGGCCGCGACCCCTGAAGTAAGAGGAGGGCACGATGCGGGGACGGTTCGGAGCTCTTGTCACCGCCATGGTGACTCCCTTTGACCGTGAACAAAAGTTAGACCTGGCCGCGGCCCGGAAGCTGGCGGGCTGGCTCGTGGATCACGGCTCCGACGGCCTTGTCGTCTCGGGTACCACGGGGGAGGCGCCCACCCTCAGCGACGAGGAGAAGATCGCTCTCTGGAAGGCGGTCCTCGAGGCGGTGGGCGAGCGGGTCGCCGTCGTCGCCGCGACGGGAAGCAACGATACCGCCCATACCATCCATCTCACCAGGGCGGCCGAGGAGGTGGGGGCCCACGGGGCCCTGGTGGTCACTCCCTACTACAATCGACCCCCCCAGAGCGGGCTGATCGCTCACTTCAAGGCGGTGGCCGGTGCGGTCGGTCTGCCGATCATGCTCTATGACATCCCCGGCCGCACCGCTCGCAAGATCGAGCACTCCAGCCTCCTGGAGCTGGCATCGGTGGAGAACATCGTGGCGGTCAAGGACTCGGTGGGGGACGTGCAGGGGGCGGCTCGCCTCGTGGCGGAGGCGCCCGAGGGCTTTCAGGTGTATTGCGGCAACGATGGCGAGACCTTGCCCTGGCTCTCGGTGGGGGCGGTGGGGGTGGTCTCGGTCGCCTCGCACGTGGTGGGCCTGCAGATGGCCGAGATGATCTCGCGGTTTGCTTCCGGCGACGCCGAGGGGGCCCGTAAGATCAACGCCGCCCTAATCCCCATCTATGACGCGATGGCCATCAACGCCAATCCCATCCCCGTCAAGGCCGCTCTGGAGCTGATCGGCCATCCGGTAGGGAGCTCTCGGCTCCCGCTCGTGCCCGCAAGCCCCGAAGAGGTCGCGAAGATCAAAGAGGAGCTCTCCGCAGCGGGGGTGATGTGACGTCAGGGCGCGCGGCGGTGGCGGGCGGTCCCACCCGGGTGATCTTCCTCGGGGGGGTGGGGGAGATCGGCCGCAACATGACCGTCATCGAGCACGGGGATCGCCTGCTCATCGTCGATGTGGGGCTCATGTTTCCCACCGAGGAGATGCTCGGGGTGGACCTTGT
>JBOGWM010000146.1:0-12074 GCA_050693695.1 Actinomycetota bacterium | reverse complement strand
GATGACACGTGTTCGATACTTGGGAGATGATGGGTGTGGATCTTCCGTGAGCGGCGCCGAACTTCACATCCACACGACCGCCTCGGATGGCGTCTTGTCTCCTCAGCAGGCGGTGGAACATGCCCTGGCGCTGGATCTGGATGCTCTGGCGATCACCGATCACGACACCATGGCCGGGGTGCCCGAGGCGCAGCGTCGGGCCGGGCGTGAGATCGAGATCGTCCCCGGCATCGAGATCTCCTGCGAGGAGGACGGGGCTCCCGTGCACCTTCTCGCCTACTGGCTCGACCCGAGCCATCCGGAGCTGGGGGAGGAGCTGGCGAAGATTCGAGAGAGCCGCCAGACCCGCGTGGTGCGAATGGTGGCCAGACTTCAGGAATTGGGTTACCCGATCACGCTGGAGCGAGTCTTACGATTCGTGCAACGAGGTACCCCCGGCCGCCCCCATGTCGCGCGGGCGCTCGTGGAGGAGGGAGTGATTCGACATCCGGATGAGGCCTTCACCCCCGAACTGATCGGGACGGAAGGGGCGGCGTACGTGGAGAAGTACGCCCTGGAGCCCTCCCGGGCGGTCCGGCTGGTTCGGGAATCGGGCGGGGTCCCCGTGATTGCCCATCCCGGCCTCCACCGGGGTTCCGAGTGGGTCTCTGAGTCCATCATCGAGTCCATGGTGGAGGCGGGGCTCGTGGGTTTGGAGGTGGTCCACATCGGCCACACGCCGGAGCAGGTGGCTCACTTCGGCGCGCTGGCCGGGCGACTGGGCCTGGTGTCCTCCGCGGGTTCGGATTGTCATGGCGAACGCCAGCCGATGAGTATGGGCCAATGCCGGGCGACGAAAGAGACGCTCGAGGCCCTTCGCTCCCACCGGGCGGGGTCTCGCTGACCAAGCGCACCCCGGCTCGAGTACGGTCACGGCGGAAGGTGCTCTCAGCGGCGAGCGCGGAGGTCGCGCTACAGGCGGCGTCGCCCCCCGTCCGCGGCGGCCGACCAGCCAGCCCAGCTTGCCACGTCGATCCGGATGACCGGGCCGGTGAGGGGAGTCGAGGCGTACTGGGAATACTTGTCCGCCAGCGCGCCCAGGACCCTCTCGGTCTCGTCGTCTCGTCCGAGTATGCGGGCTGTTCCCAGGGCCTGGAGCCACGCCAGGCGCGACCAGTTCTCATCCCAGCGGTCGACGGTGAAAGAGGCTTTGGCGTTGGTTCCGATATCCCTGAGGCCCTGTGACTCCTCGGTTCCCTTGGGCTTGGCGTCGGCGGCGGTCCAGATCACGTCACCCGCCCACGTGAAGCAAACCGGCAACACTCTTGGCCCCCCGTCGCTTCCGATGATGCCCAGGTAGCCTCGCCGGGCCCGCAGGAGGGAGGCGAGCATTCCCGGGGGAGGCATCACTCGGCCCCGAAGCCGACCCGGCGGCTCCGCTCGGGCTCGACTTCTAGGTAGGCGATCTTGGCGACCGAGACCCCGACCTGCTTGCCCCGGCTGTCGATCAGCCAGAGCATGTCCGCCTCGCCCCCCAGCGCGGCGTTCACCTTCTCGACCACCTCCTCGGGGTCGTTCTCCAACTCGATGGTCAGCTCCTTGGGGACATCGATGACGCCGATCCTGACTTCGATCACAGTTCCTCCTTCAAGCTGAGCCGCAGGTCTCTCTCGGCCGCCCCCGATTCTGGAGGCTTCCCGCACCGGCTGGCGCACCGCCTTCGCCCTCCGGCCGGCGGGGGCCGCCCACACCTTCCGTTCCGTTGAGCCGGGAGTAGGATAGGTGAAATGGCCCACGAAGAGCATATCGACGAACCCGAGGACCATGAGGATAACTCAGGTGAGATCGATGAAGAGGAGCGCCATGCCCTCGAGCAGGATCTGGTCGATGTCAAAACCCTGAAGGCGGTCCTTCGTTCTCGAGGCATCAAAGGGGTGGTCGTCTACTGTCCTGATTGCGAGGATGATCACTTTCTGGATTGGGATCTGTTGGCCGACAACTTGCAGCAGATCCTGGAAACGGGCCAGCCTCCCGTCCACGAGCCGGCATGGGAGCCGGATCCGGACGAATATGTGACTTGGGACTATGCCCTGGGATTTCTGGACGGCTTCGAGTCCCGGGGGGGAGAGCGGGGCGGCGAGGAGTCGTGCGGGTACTGCGGGACCGCCCTCCCCGATGAGGGACGCGGTTGGGCCTACTGCCCTGCCTGCGGTAAGGAGCTGGCAGCCATCAACCTGATCTATGAGCTGCGTCGGCAGGGCTGGTCAGCGGAGCGGATCGCCGAGCTCCTCGACCGAGCGGGATTCGATCGCCCGTCCATCGACATCGACGAGATCGAGGTTCCCGAATCTCCTCCGGGGTCGGAAGGCGCCGACCCGCCTCCCGGCACTCCTTCGAGCCCCTAGGCGCTCGGGGCTCGGAACCCGGTAGGTCTGTGCCCACGAGGCCGCGCGAGCGAGCGAAGGGATGTCAGGGCTGATCCCATCCGCCGCCGCCCGGCGTTGTGATCGTGATCACGTCGCCCGCATCGAGAGAGACACTGACTTTTGAGGGTAATGCTGCGCCGTTCAGATCGTTGCGTCCGCAGCGCCCGGGCTCCCCACCGTTGCTACCGGCCGGAGGGTGGCGACGGCGGTCGGTGAGGAGGGAGAGGCTAGCAGGCTCCAGGAGGCGGATCGAGCGGACGATGCCATCCCCGCCGCGGTGCGCTCCCGTACCCCCGCTGCCGTAAGCGAGCTCGAAGCGCTCGACTCGCATCGGGTATTCGAGCTCGAACGCTTCCACGGGCGTGTTGAGAGTGTTGGTCATGCCCACATGCACCCCGGAGGCCCCCGGGCCGGAGCTGCTCGCGCCCTGCCCGCCTCCGATGGTCTCGTAGAAGGTCCAGTCCCCTCCGCCGATGTTGACGTTGTTCATCGTGCCCTGGCCGGCGGCAGGGATATCAGCAGCCTGTCCCAGGGCCGCCAACACGGTGTCGGCGATCCGCTGAGCGGTCTCGACGTTGCCTGCGACCACGGCCGACGGTCGCCGGGCATTGACCAGGCTGCCAGCAGGCGCCAGGACCGTGAGAGGCGCATAGGTGCCCGCATTGGTCGGAGCGTCATCACCGAGCAGTACCCGCAGAGCGAAGAGGCAAGCCGATCGAGTGACCGAGAGCGGGCAGTTCACATTGCCGGCCACCGCGTCGGAGGTACCTGCGAAGTCGATGTACATCCGATCGCTCTCGATCCGGATGCTCACCCGGAGCGCGATATCGCTCTCGGTCACGCCGTCGCCCTCCAACTCGCTCTCGGCCGTGTACCGGCCGTCGGGCAGCCGCCGGATCGCTTCGCGGGCTCGGCGCTCCCCGTACGCGATGAGCTCATCGAAGCCGCGAAGCACCGTGGCGTGTCCGCGTCGCGCGATGAGCTCGCGCATGCGCTCCTGGGCTAGCTGGTTGGCGGCGATCTGGGCGCGGAAGTCGCCCCGGCGCACCCCGGGAGTTCGGGTATTGGCCAAGATCAGGTCGAGAACGTCGGACACGTACCTCCCTGCGGCGACCAGCCTGATGGGCGGGATGATCAAGCCCTCGGAGAAGATGTCACGCGAATTCGCCGGCATCGAGCCGGGCTGCATGCCGCCGATGTCGGAGTGATGGGCGCGCGTGACCGCGTATCCCCAAACCTCCTCCTCAGTGCCGAGGCGGGACACCATGGTGATGTCCGGCAGGTGGTTGCCGCCAGAGTAGGGATCGTTTAAGACATAGACGTCGCTCGGCTTCGGTTGACGAGCCATGACGGCAGCGACCGCCTCGGGCAGGGCGCCCAGGTGCACGGGGATGTGCTCGGCTTGGGCCACCATCCTGCCTTCGGCGTCGAACAGCGCTGCCGAGCAGTCCCGCCGCTCTTTGATGTTGGCGGAGTAGGCACTGCGCACCAGTGCGGTGCCCATCTCCTCCGCGATTCCCGACAGAGCGCTGGAGAGCACCGAGAAGGTGATCGGGTCGAGTCGGCCGCCGGTCATCGGGTGCGCTCCAGGACGAGCGTGCCGACCTCGTCCACGGCGCCATGCCAGCCAGGCCGCAGCAGGCAGGTTGACTCCGAAAACTCCACGATCATCGGTCCCTCCACGCTCCGGCCGGCGCCGAGACCGGCGCGCTCGATCACCTCCACCGTTTCCCACCGGCCATCGAAGCTTGCCTGGCGGCGGCTGGGCCGGCACTCCCGTACTGCGGAGGATTCATGCAGGGAGGGCTTGGTAACAGCCACGGTGGCGACCAGGCGGATGTTGACCAGCTCAACCGTCTCGGCCTGCATTCGGTAGCCGTACCGGCGCTCGTGTTCTGTATGGAAGCGTGCGGTGAGCCCGTGGGAATCGTCGGCGGCGACCGTCAGCTCGAAGGACTGCCCCCGGTATCGCAGATCGGCCAGACGCCGCAGCGTGAGAGCCGCTTCGGCAAGCTCTGCTCGGGCGCGGACTTCCAGCTCCCGCCAGGCGGCTTCCAGATCGGTGGGGTCAGCCGCATCGAGCGCGGTAAGGAACGGTTGGACATAGTCCCGGCGCAGATCGGAGATCGCCAGGCCAAACGCACTCAGCACCCCGCTGGCCTTGGGCACGAGCACCTGTGTCATACCCAACTCCTCGGCGACCGAGCAGGCATGCATACCGCCGGCGCCCCCGAACGCGACGAGGGCGAGCTCCCGGGGGTCGAGACCGCGCTCGATGCTGATCACGCGCAGCGCGCGGATCATCTCGGCATCGGCCACTCTGACCATACCCCGCGCCGTTTCATCCAGATCCAGGCCGAGCCGCTTGCCGAGCCGGGATAAGGCAGCCCCGGCGCGACTGCGGTCGAGCCGGATCTCCCCACCCAGCTCGGCAGTGTCGCGCAGGTAGCCGAGGAACAGGTTGGCGTCGGTCACCGTCGGGTCTTCGCCGCCGCGGCCATAGCAGGCGGGGCCCGGGGCGGCGCCTGCCGAGTGTGGGCCAACTCGCAGCGCTCCGCCCTCATCCATCCAGGCGATCGAGCCGCCCCCGGCGCTGACGGAGTGCACATCCACCGTCGGAAGCTTGATCGGCACTCCGGCAATGACCGACTCGGTGGTGGTCATCACGCGGCCGGCGAGTACCGCTGCGACATCGGTGGAAGTCCCCCCCATGTCGAACGTGAGCAAGTCCAGGTAGCCGCTGAGGCCGGCAACGTATGCGGCCCCGACCACCCCGCCGGCCGGACCGGACAGTACGCAACTGCCCGAATGGGTGGCCGCCACCTCGACTTCCACCACACCCCCCGAGGACTGCATGACGAGGGGGGCCGGGAAGCCGCGCCGTTTGACTGCCCCCGCTAGACCATGGAGGTAGGTGCCGAGCTTGGGGGTCAGGTAGGCATCGGCAACGGTAGTCGAGCAGCGCTCGTACTCCCGGAACTCGGGTAGCACCTCGCTCGAGAGCGAGACATGCACACCGGGGAGCGCCTTCCGAAGTCTCTCGCCGACCCGGCGCTCGTGTTGGGGGTGCAGGTACCCGAACAGCAAGCAGACGGCTACCGCCTCAACTTGAGCCCTCCGGCACGCCTCGACCGCCCCGGCCACTGACGTCTCATCCAGGGGGACGAGCACGCCCCCCGGGCCCATCCGCTCCCGCACGCTGAAGCGCAGCTCGCGCGGAACCAGCGGTGGGGGCCATCTCCGGGTCAAGTCGTACAGGGAGGGCCGGTTTTGGCGTCCGATCTCGATCACATCCCGGAACCCCTCGGTGGTGATCAGAGCGGTGCGGGCGCCGCGCCGCTCCAGCAGCGCATTGGTCGCCACCGTGGTGCCATGGGCGAACGCGATCACGTCTTCAACGGCCAGCGGGGCACTCTCGATCGCGTGAAGCACCCCGTGCGACTGATCGTGGGGGGTGGAGGGTACCTTGGCGGTGATCAGCTTGCCCCGGACCAAGGCGACCAGATCGGTGAACGTGCCGCCCACATCCACGCCCACCCGGATGCCATCGGCGCGATGCCCGGTTCCCTTCCGGCCATGACCGCGATCGGTCACAGCATCATCGCCTCCGATCGTGGTCCTTGGTCCCCGTCGAGTCACTCATGAACCTGATCTTTTCCGAGAGCCGCTCGCGGTCAGGACCCGAGGGGAGCTGCTCCCTCCCCGCCCATAGGGCGCGCCCGGCTCTCGCGCTCGTCTCGCTTCAAGAGCGGATAGGATGGGCAGAGCAAGGTTATCGTACGCGAAAGGGGCACGCGCCGGTGAGATGGAATCCCGCCGGAGCGATGAGGAAAGGAGGCGCCATGACCAAGCGGAGATTGCGATCTGACTACAAGAACACCAAGAAGCGGATGCGAGAGGCAGTCACGAGCCTGGGCAAGGTCATCGACCGAGCGGGTAAGATCGCTCGCTCCACCGCCAAGGACATCGGTGGCTCCAAGGAGATGGGACAAGTTCGTAAGGAGTCACGCCAGACCGTCCGGGCCGCCCGGGCCGCGACCAGGAAGGCGGCGGAGGCGGTCTCGGACGGAGCCCGCAGCCTTAGCCGGTCACGAGAGGTGAAGAGGGCGAGGGCGAAGACCAAGGGGGCGGCCGCCTCGACCGTGATGGTGACGAAGAAGGCTACCCGGGCGGCCGGAGACAGCGTGCGGAGCTCCGCCTCGTCGGCCAAACGCAAGGCCGCGGCGGTGGCGGCGAAGGTCACCGACCGGCGCTGAGTGCCACCTGTTGTCGGCCGGAAAAGAATCCCCGGAAAAGAATCTTGGAGGCGGTCTTGACCTGAGATGTGAGCCTGCTCTATACTGGAGTTTGTCCCGAGAGGCGGAAGGACCTAGGTCCGGAGGCCACTCGGGACACTTGGTTTTCTGGCCTCGGCGACTGGCCCGATGATGGGCGAGCCGGAGTCACTTCGTTTCGAAGACGCCCGAACGGAGACCGGATGCGGACCCTGATGATGTCCGGATGTCCCAAAGGGTGAGGAGGGCCGAGCGGGGTTAGGGGACCAGCTCTTCCTGGGGGCAGCTCGTGCGCTCGATGGCGGCTTGCAAGTCCAGAAGGTCATCCCACGAGAGCGGCGGCCCCGGATGAGACTCGAGAAGCTCGAAGGGAACCAGCCCCGAGATCCTCCCGGATCCGGCCTGCCGGATGGCATGCACCCCATCGGCGGTGGTCTTGCCGTAGATGCATCGGGAACAGAGCGGGCAGGTGAACTCGCAGAGGCCCTGGACCCGACGACGCGGCTCGAGCTCGCACCGGATATCGGGCGGCACCATGGTCACGGTGCCGCACCACGGGCAGTCCGCTTGAACCTCCATCTCGACCCCCTTCCGCCGCCGGGATGACCACTCGGGGCCGAAAGCGCTCCGGGTTGGCCAATTGCGTAGACAGAAGTATCGGCAACTTTGCAACGAAAGTAGAGGGTGCCAGCATGCGTATATGAAGGGGATGCCAGCACCACTCTCCACTTCTTTCGAGGCGGTTGCCGACGGGTGCCCCGCGCATCACCCACCGAGCCGGGAAAGCTCGTGACTGTGGAGCTTGCGGACGATCCGGGTTTGGTCAGTTTGGCCGGTCAGTCGAGGTTGAGGGCGAGAGCGCCCTCCGACTCCAGCCTCCTGACCAGGTCCCGGATGTCATGTGCGGGGAAGCGCCGGTGTCCCCCCAAGGTTCGGACATAAGGAAGCTTGCGCTCCTTGGCCCAACGGGTGATCGTCTTGGAGGAGACGTGGAGGAGCCGAGCCACCTCGGACGTCCTCAGGTACTTCTGCATTTCCCTCTCCAGGTCTTCCTTCATCATCCCTGCCCCCCTTCGCTTCAACCAGGCGACCCCCTGCATTCGCGGGGTCTTTCCGGACTCAAGCTATTTATCGGGCGCAGGAGACAAAACTTGACCCTTTTCCTTAGAACGCGACATAAAAATTTGTTTGCCTACGAGCAAATTTCCGTACGGTACTGATTCAAAATGGGAGCGAATTGGCATACGGTCCTGATTCGTAACGGGGCGAGCTATTGCTCAGCGGGCGCCATCGGGGGCTCGGCGGCCGGCGCGTCCTCGACGAAAGGCCGGGGGTTGGGGCCGACGGGGCCTCCGTGCACGTAGACCGTCATCCCGATGGGCGCAGCGTTCTGCGAGAACCAGTCGGCGAAAGCCATGGGCAATCGCACGCACCCATGGGAGGCGGGACTGGTCGGGACCGAGGGGGCGCCGTGGAGGGCGATCCCTCCATTGAAGTAGGAGGGCTTGTAGAGCAGTCCGAGCGGGGAGCGGCGCCAGCCGTCGATCTTGCGATTGACCTCGAAGACGCCGTTGGGCGTGATCGCCCTGCGGGTGCGGCCTTCCGAAGTGAACTTGCGGCCGGTGCCGGTCGAGGTCGACACGACCTCGGTGGTGCGACCTCCCCGTACCACGAGCACCACCTGACGGGGGATGTCGATCTCGAGGTGTTCAGAGGGGGTGCTGTAGATGGGCTGGGGGGTCCTGGTGGTCTCCAGGCGGGCCACGGTGGCGGGGTCGGCCACCCCCGTGCGGGGCATTCCCTCGACCTTTTGAAATGCGATCACGCCGTGGCGAGTGGCTCCGTCGAAGGTTCCATCCACCTTGCCCATCAGGTAGCGGAGGCTCGAGAGCCGCTCCTCAAGCCTGAGGACCTCCGGACCGATGGAGCCCACATGAAGGCCGTTGGGAGGGGGAGTGCCCGGGACCGCGGAGGCGGTGCGCCGGAGGGTGGCCTCTGGAGGAGGGGGCGGAGGCTCCCGTCTGGAGGCCGCCTGATCGACAATTTTCCCCGCCTGGACGAGGGCGGTCTCGGCTACGGTGGGGGAGCCGCTCGAAGCCCCGATCCCTCCGACCCCCAGCGCGATGGCCAGGGTAGCCAGAACGGCTGATACCCCCAAGATGACATAGAGATGATTCGCCAGCCTGGTCACTGAATCAAGTTTTACCCCGCCCCGCCCATTTGTCACGGAATGGTTTCGATGCTGCGTTAGGATTCGCCAACGTCGTGTGCTAGCAGGTGGAAAGGAGTCTCGTGCCCGCAATCGGAGAAAGAATCGACGTCTTGGACCACGGGTTCGTTCGGCTTGACGCTGCGGAGGCCAGCGATCTGTCGGTGGTCAACGGCGCCCGGGTTTCGTTCCTGCAGATCAGGGAGCGGATGGATGACCGGGACGCGGGATTGATCCGTTTCCTGATGCGTGAGCGCCACGCCAGCCCCTTCGAGCACAACCTCTTCCGGTTTCACGTCCGATGCCCCATCGCCGTCGCCAGGGAGTGGATGCGCCATCGCTGGAGCAGCTTTAACGAACACAGCCTGCGCTACGCCAAGGCCATCGATGACTTCTACGTCCCCGAGCCCGCCCAGGTGAGGAGCCAGGTCGGCAAGCCGGGCGCGTATCGGTTCCAGGCGGTCGATGCGGAGACCGCGCTGCGCACCCAGGATCTGCTGCGCAAGCACTACCAGGAGTCCTGGAACCGGTATCAGGAGCTCCTGGAGATGGGGATCGCCAAGGAGCTGGCTCGTTTGGTGCTGCCCGTGGCTCTCTACACCGAGTTCTACTGGAGCGTGAACGCCCGGTCGTTGATGAACTTCCTCTCTCTCCGCAACGCGGATGCGGCGATGTGGGAGATCCGCCAGTACGCGGCCGCCGCCGATCAGTTCTTCGCCACGCTGATGCCCGTGACGCACGCGGCCTTCGTGGAGTTCGGTCGGGTGGCGCCATGAGCGGACGAGAGGGTTCGGACACGGGGGCATGGAAGGCTCAGGATGGCGTGTCCAAACCCTCTCGGATCGCCTTCTCGAGCGCTCTGGTGATCTCCCCGCATCCCGATGATGCCGAGTTTGGCTGTGGAGGAGCGATCGCCGGATGGGTCTCCGAGGGGAAGGACGTGATTCTCTGTGTCGTCACGAATGGAGCGATGGGCTCTAACGACCCGTCGGTGAGACGAGAGGACCTGATCGCGACCAGGGAGCGAGAGCAGCGGGAGGCGGCCGCCATCCTTGGGATATCGCAGGTCATCTTCCTCGGCTACGAGGACGGGTACATGGAGGACTCTCACGAGCTGCGCCGGGACCTGATCCGAGAGGTCCGTCGCCACAAGCCGGACCTGGTCCTCGGCCCCGATCCCTCCAGCTTCTATATCGACCAGCGCTACGTCAACCATCCCGACCACCGAGCGGTAGGGCAGTCGTTTGCGGCGACGATCACCCCGGGAGCCACCACGGTCCCCCTGTACCGGGCCGACCTCTATGACCGGGGCTTCGAACCTCATCGGGTGAAGGCCTGCTTGCTCTATGCCACCTCCACTCCCGATTGCTTCATCGAGATCGGACCCTTCATCGAGACCAAGGTCCGGGCTCTCAGGGCACATCGGTCCCAGTTTGGAGACGCGGAGGATATGGAGGACCGGATGCGCGATTGGGCCAAGCTGGCGGCGGAGGGATCCGGCCAGGAGCTGGAATACGCAGAAAGTTTCAAGGCCTTCTTCTTCGACGATTAGAATTAGAGCCTCCGGCATCCTCGATCGCTTCGTCGCTGGTCCCTCGCATGGGTTGTATGGCTTGCTTTTCGCACCCCGGTATCGGGGTGCAGGGACGCTCTGATGCGCTGCGCCGCCGCCGCAACCGGGAAGTGTGTCAGGCCGCGGTTATCAGGAAGGCGAAGCCGGTCAGGACTCCGTAGATCAGGAGCCCGCCGATGACCACGAAGAGCCTGAGATCGAGGGGGATCGTGGAGCGTGAGAACAGCAGGTAGCCGGCCGGTCCGATGACCGGGAGAGCGAGTACGAAGAATCCCCATCCCAGGCGACTTACCCCTCCCAGCTCGTCCCGTCGAGCGAGATCCCAGAAGGCGAGGGAGACCCAGGTGACGTAGAGGGCGAGGGGAAGGGCGTAGGCGTAGATGCCCAGTAACATCGAGACTGGGGTGGGCAGGGGGCTCACTCCGAGCACGACGACCTCCTTGGTGGGGGAGTGGGATGGGGGAATCTTCGGCAGGGCGATCCCCTCGGTATCCGGGGAGACCGCAGGCGCCTGGTCGGCGGGGCGCGCGCGAGTCTTCGCAGGGTTGGGATCGGGCATTCCCGGTGGTCGCTCATCGTCGCTGGCTCGAGCGGACTTCCAGTCGCCGTGGGGAAACTTGCCCGAGAGCGACTTGGAGAACAGGGCGAGGCGCTCCGCGCCCACCCCGAAGTCTCCACCCCCCATGCGGGCGAGAGGGGTGCCGCAGCGGTAGAAGATCTCGAGCAGTGGGGGCAGGCTGGCGACGTGCTGATTCGTTCTGAAGCAGTTGCCCCCTCCTACGGGGCCGCCCAGGGCCAGGTCGGCCCGCCCCGACCCGCGGATGAGGTTGTCCGAGATCCGATTGCCGAAGGGGGCCCAGAAGCTGCCGTCGATATTGCCGGTCACGAGGATCCCATAGGCGGAGTTGTTCTCGGCCAGGTTGCGCTCGATGCGGTTGGCTTCGCCGCCGGCCACCAGGATCCCCACCCCAAAGGCGGGGAAGTGCGCCGGCTTGGCGGGGGCTTCCCGGTTTCCGTTGTCATGCACCCAGTTGCCCGCGATCACCGTCGCCTGCTGGGGACCGCGGGGCTCAGAGCCGAGACTGGCCAGCGTGATGCCGGCGAAGTTGCGCGCCCACTCCGAGTTGGTGACGGCCAGGTTGCCGCCGGTGTTGGTGGTCGAGAAACCGGCGCCATTGCCGATTGCCCGTGAGTCGGTGACGAGGATGTTGCAGGGATCGCAGCCGGCGACGTGAACGCCGGCATCGGGCTGGCCGGAGGCGAAGACGTGGTCGAGCTGCCCGTTACGAGATCCGGAGGCGTAGAGACCGAAGTCGCCGTTGCCAACCGCGGTGAGATACGAGCCCCGGAAGCCGTCCACCCGGGACCAGTAGAATCCGTTGGCGAGATATCCTCGGGCGGTCATGTTCTCGACCGTCACCCCGTTGGCGGCGATCAGAACCCCGGTCGCCTGCTTCAGCGCTCCATCGAGGATCACGCCGTTGCGGTCCAGGCCGCGCAGGACGAGGTTGGGGGTGCTGACGACCACCGTCTCTTCCTCGTAGACCTTGGGGGACATCAGCACCAGGTCGTTGGGGCGAGCGGCATCCACCGCCTCCTGGATAGAGGGAAAG
>JBOGWM010000145.1:0-8758 GCA_050693695.1 Actinomycetota bacterium | reverse complement strand
ATCCCGATCCTCGACGAGATGGTCGACTCAACCGCACGCTCGACGTAGGCGGTGGGGATGGGGTCGTGTTGGGGGCGACCTCCATCCGCCTCCCCTCCTCTTCCAGCGAGAGACCTGTCAGGCGGGTGGTCGCGATCAGGTGTGCCTCCGGCTCGGTGATAACCTCAGCCTGTACCGCCTCGGCCAGTACCGGGACCTCACTTCGATTCCGCCTCGTGGCGCACCGTCGTCGGCATATCCCGCGCCGATCGCAGCCATTCAACGTTTCCTTGCCGATGGCCCCCCGATTCAGTGGTCTGGGAGCCGCTGGCGCAGCCAGGCGTACCAGTGATCGAGCCCATCCCCGCGAGTCGCCGAGATCGGGAAGACGTCGAGGGCGGGATTCACCTGCCGGGCGTAGGCGATGCACCGCTGTACATCGAAGGCGAGGTGGGGGAGCAGGTCGACCTTGTTGAGTAACATCAGCTCCGCGGCCCGGAACATGTGAGGGTACTTGAGCGGCTTGTCCTCGCCTTCGGTAACGGAGGCGATCACCACCTTGGCCGCCTCGCCCAGGTCGAAGAGCGCCGGGCAAACGAGATTACCCACGTTCTCGATCAGCACCAGGGAGCCGGCCGGTGGATCGAGGGTCCGCAGCCCGCGGGCGAGCATCTCCGCATCCAGGTGACAGCCGCTCCCGGTATTGATCTGCACCACCCGACAACCGGTGGCCCGAATCCGGTCCGCGTCGAGCAGGGTCTCCTGGTCTCCCTCGACGACGGAGAGGGCGACGTCGCCGGAGAGGTCGCGGATGGTGCGCTCCAGCAGGGTGGTCTTGCCGGCGCCGGGTGAGCTCATGAGGTTGACGGCAAGGATCTCGCGTCCTTCGAACCAGCCCCGGTTACGGGCCGCCAGCAGGTTGTTCTTCCCCAGCACCTCCTGCTCGAGAACGAGAGTCCGCCTGGCAGATTCGGCCTCGGTCGCGGATCCGGATGCGAGGCCGTGGTCGTGGTGGTGATGGTCGTGATCGTGTCGGGCGGGCAGGTCGGCGGCGTCGGGGTCGGTCACGCTCACCTGCGCCTCGCTGGAACATCCGCAGGTGGTGCACACCTCAGACCGCCACCTCAACCTGTTTGATGGTCAGCTCCTGTCCGCTCACTATCTCAAGGTTCGCGCTCCCACAGCCGCAGAGGGGGATCGGGTCATGCAGCTCGACCTCGGCCCGGCAGGCGCCACACCAGGCGCGCCCGGGAACCTCCAGGATCTCCAGAGTCGCCCCTTCGAGGAGGGTGCCCTTGGTGCAGACCTCGAAGCAAAAGCGCACCGAGTCGGCGACCACCCCCGAGAGCTCGCCGATCACCAGCGTCACCGTCTCGACCCGGCTCTCCCCGACCCGCTCGACGATGGCCTCGACGATGCTCTCGGTGATGGCCAGCTCGTGCATGGTGACCCCTCGCTCCCTCCGACACCCCGGTGGTATCCACCAGAGTACCGTGGTCGCCGGCTACGAGGAGAGGAGCGCGGGAGCCGGAGGGACGCCGAGCTCGCCCAGCACCGCGAGATATCTGTGCCGGGCTCGCGCCGCCGACGCGGCGTCACCGGCCAGGTCATGGGCCTCGATGAGCATCCGCCAGAGTGAATCGCGGTATCGATCGACGTGGATCCCTCGCTCGCAGTGCGCAGCGGCGGCCACCGGCTCGTTTCGTTGGAGAAGCACCTTTGCCAGGTCCTGGGCGGCTTCCGTCGCTTCGGAGCGATAGCGCTCACGCTTGGCGATCACCCACTCGGCCGGGCCATCCTCGGGCAGGAGATCCCCCTTGTAGATCTCGAGGGCTCGCTCGAAGGACTGGACGGCCCTTGGCGAGTTCCCCGTCGCTCGGGCCACTCGGCCCCCCACGAGGTAGTGGTCGAAGGCGACCACATCGTGCTCGGTATCCTCGGGTAGCGCCAGCCGGTAGGCGTCACCGGAGCGTTCGATGAACCTGATGGACGGGCCGGGCGCCCAGGACTGGAGCCGGTGGCGCAGGGATGAGATCGCCACGTGCAGGCAGCGAGCCCCCGTATCGCGGTCCGACCCCGGCCAGAGCGCCTCGATCAGCGTCTCCCGATGGACCGGGCATCCTCCGTGCATGGCCAGCAGGCGCAGGAGCTGCCGAGCCCGGGGTTTCACGCCCGAAAGGTCGACTCGCTGGCCGGCGATGGAGAATGCGAACCCGCCGAAGCACCGTACCTGCCAGGATGCGGCCCGCCGGGGGCGGGGAGCGAGACAGCGGGTCTCACCGGCTCGAAGCGGCCTGGACGGGAGCTGCAAGGCGGACTCGATACTGATCTTGTGCGCCATCGATAACTCCTCGGACTCGCCTTCTCCGAGCTGGCCCGCCAGCGCCAGGTAGGCGAAGGCCAGAGGGCCGCGCAACCCGCTGGAGCGAGCGAGGGCCTCCGCCGCCTCGACCTCCGCTCGAAGGCCGGGGCGGGGGAGGCCGGGATCGCTCCAGTAGACATCCATGAGGGCCTTGGCGCACCGGCACCACGCCTGGAAAGCTGTGGCCCCCAGCTTCTGGAAGCCGGCTGCCGAGCGCTCCAGCACCGCTCGCCGATCCTGGCCCGCCCTCAAGGCGCCCAGTCCCTCGAAGAGCCCGGCCAGGCAGCTTCCCCAGGGATCCGCGTCCCGGTCGCTGGCAAGGCGCACGGAGGCCGCCTCCGAGAGGCCGTCGGGTCGGTCGGTCAGGGCCAGCGCCCCATGGCCAAGGCGAACCAGCCAGGCGATGCCCGCCCGCTCGGCCTCCTCGGCCGCCAGCTCCACCTCGAGCTTGGCCTGCCCACCTCCCGAGAGCAGGGAAGCGATCCCTCGGGCCAGCCGGCCCCCGGCCCCCACGGCAAGGCCGGCCCCCGGCGTCTCGATGGCCGCGGTCAACAGGCTCCGGGCCTCACGAAGCTGCCCGGCGATCAGAGCGCAGAGGCCGGCGGCCAGCCGGCCTCTGGCGCCGGGCAGTCTCGCCGCTTTCTCGCCGAAGCTGAGCGGGTCACGCTCACTCGCCCCCCGGACCAGTCCCTGCCAATCATCCCCGAGGATGGGTGCGGGCGCCACCCAGGCGCTCAGCGCGAGGCGCTCTCGGCGACACGCGTCCACGACCGTTGGGCCGCCGAGAGCTTGCGCTCTCCGATAGGCCGCGAGGGCCTTGTCCCACTGGCCCCCGGCCCGGTGGCGCCGGGCAGTCGCCAGCAACACCCAGGGGTCCTGCTGACCGAGGGCGATGGGCAGCTCGTCCAGCCAGGCGCCCTGACCGAGGGCGATCCGCTCCCCTCGACGTCCGAGGAGTCGGGCGACCGCCTCCCATTCCTCCCCCCGGCAATAGGCGTAGAGGGCTTCGGGAAGATCGTCGAAGGCCTCCAGCAGGCGGGCCGCTCGCCGGTATCGGGAGTGCGCCTCGGCCTCTCCAACTTCCTCGACCAGGGCGGATTCCAGGTGGGAGCGCAGGACTTCGTGGTACCGGTAGCCCCCGTTCTCGTCGAGGAGCTGGGTGAAGATCCGTCGGCTTTCGAGCTCGGCGAGCATCCTGGCGCTGCCGGTGGCGCCCAGGAAGGCGTCACAGAGCGCGCCGGAGAGGCGTCCGAGCACGCAGGTCTCCTGGAGGAAGGAGCGCAGCTCGCCGGGAAGGCCTTCCAGAACGTTGCGGGCCAGGTACTCCCTTGCCAGCCGAGCGCGCGAGGTGAGAGCGGCCAGCGTGCGACGCCCTTCGTCGGTGGCCTTGTGCCGGGTTGCCAGGTGGAAGAGCTGGAGCCCCGCGGCCCACCCCTCGGTCCGGCGGGCAAGCGCCGCCAGATCTTCGGGAGGGAGGAGCTGATGGTAGAAGTCCCAGAACAAGCGCTCGACCTCCCAGGTCCGAAAGCGCAGATCGTCCGAGCCAAGCTCGAGGAGCGCCCCGGTCACCCGCAGCCGGGGCAGATTGAACCCCGGAGGGTAGCGGGAGGCGCCCAGGACGGTCAGTCCTGCGGGGGCATAGCCGATCAATTGCTCGATTGCGCGCTCGGCGGGTGTCCCCTGGAGGGTATGCAGGTCGTCGATGATCAACAGCGCCCGGGAAGGGGAGCGGGCCTCCAGCGCCCGGGTGGCATCCGCCACGGAGCGCCAGCTCCCCGAGAGCCCCGGGAGAGCCGCCGAGAGGGCCGCTTCCAGGTAGTCCAGGAAGCTGCGCTCATCTCCATCCGAGCTCTCTGCCCGGTACCACGCCACCGGGATCGCCGCCAGGGACGCCCATTGGGCGAGCAGGGTGGTCTTCCCGGAGCCCGCCGGGGCGATCACCAGCGCTAGCTGATGATCGCGGAAGTGATCGAGGAGAAGATCGTGGAGCCGGGGCCGGCCGATGCCGTGGACATCGGGGACCCGAACCTTGCCTGGGACGACGCCACCTGGTCGGACGGTCACGCAGCCTTCCGGCAGGCCCAGGGCGCCTTCTCCCTTTCGCCTGACACCCGAAGCGACTCCCTCCGGCTCAGCATGGTCCACCTCACCCCGGCTGCGTTGGGCCTTTGGCTGACGTTGGGATTATCTCATGCGGACCCATTTCCAGAAAAGGGTGATAACCCCCCTCTCGGAGGCGGGTGCTAGTACCACCTCTCCGGTCCGCTGAGCCGGGGAAAGGCCGGGGAGAGGAGAAAAAAGGGCAGTGGGATCTGCCCGTTAAGCCCTAGTTAAGTTGCCGTAAAAGGTCCCGTGAGAGGGTTGGACCGGAATCGGAAGGACCGAGAAGGAGGGAGCATGAAAGGGCGCATCCCGGTTTTCGTCTATGCCCGGGACCCCATCTCGGAGGCGGGGTTGGTGAGCCAGCTCCGCAATTGCTCCGAGGTGTGGGTGGTGGAAGAGGGCCAGCTCGACTCGGCCGCGGTGGCGGTGGTGGTGGCCGATCAAGTGGACACCGAAACCCTCCGGGCGATCACGGCCATCCAGCGCAACGGCTGCCCTCGAGTGGTGGCGGTGATCACGCAACTGGATGACGGCGGGCTCCTGGGAGCGGTCGAGGCGGGGGCCTGCGGGCTCCTGCGGCGCTCGGAGGCGGTCCCCGAGCGTCTGGTGGGGGCGCTGGAGCGAGCCGCCGCGGGAGAAGGGACCCTACCTCCGGACCTGCTGGGTCGGCTCTTCGCCCAGCTCGGGCACCTTCACCGGGAGGTCCTGTCCCCGAGGGGCTTTCACATCTCCGGTCTTACCGAGCGGGAGGTGGAGGTGCTCCGCATGGTGTCGGACGGCGCCAGCACCACCGAGATCGCCAGCAAGCTCTGCTATTCGGAGAGGACGATCAAGAACGTCATCCAGGACGTGATCATGCGCTTTCAGCTCCGGAACCGCTCCCACGCGGTGGCCTACGCACTGCGGCAAGGATTGATCTGATGGCCACAGATCTTGTACCTGAGACCTCCCGGGACAGCGCCATGTTCCGTCGCTTTCCCCTTCAGGCAGCAAACCCTTCCCTCACGAGGGTCCGCCGGCGGCTCGATTCGCGGGTGCGTCCCGGATTAGCGTCGTCTCGATGATCATCTGCGGGGAATGCGGTCAGGAGAATGATGATAGCGACACCTTTTGCCGCAATTGTCGAGCATTCTTGGAATGGACCGGCGTGCGAGCCGAGGACCGTCCCCCCGCGCAGAGTGCGGAGCGGGGAGCTGCGGACGCAACGAGCGAGCCGGCGGATACCCGTGCGGAGCGAGCGCCTCATCTCACGGTAAAGCCGAGCCAGCCGCAGAGGGGCTCGGGCACACCCGGCAAGGTGCAGGCCCCTCGCCGGATCTCCGTGGCCGCGTCGATGGCGCCCACCGAGCTCACGGTCGATCCCGGGGGTGAGGCGAGCTTTGAGCTGCGGGTGCGCAACACGGGCACCATCGTGGATCAGTACAGCCTGGCGGTGGTGGGCGAAGCCGGGGCGTGGGCATCCATCGAGCCCCCGACGCTCAACATCTACCCCGAGACGCAAGGAGAGCTTGCCCGGGTCCGCTTCCACCCGCCACGCTCCCCGCAGACCGGCGCCGGGCGCGTGCCGTTCCAGGTCAAGGCGGTCTCGAGAGAGGACCCCGGCGTCATGGCGATGGTCCAGGGCGCGCTCCAGGTGGGGGCCTACCACGACCTGTCGATCGAGATGGTTCCCCACACCTCCCGCCACCGCCGCTCAGCCGAGCATGAGCTGAGCCTCCAGAACCGGGGCAACGTCGCGGTCAATGCGGTCCTCGACGCGAGTGACCCCAACGATCGCCTGACCTTCGCCATCGATCCTTCCCCCCTGCGAGCGGTGCCCGGGAGCCATGCGGCGGCCAGGGTCCGGGTGCGGGCTCGCAAGTGGCGCTGGCTGGGGTTTCCCGAGACCCATTCCTTCGAGGTCACCGCGGCGCCCGATGGCCCGGCTCCTCTCAAGGCGGGGGGCCAGTTCATCCAGGAGGCGCTCATCCCTCGCTGGGTGCCCAGAGTCGCTATGGCCGCGATCCCGTTGCTCGCCGCCCTCCTGGCCTTCTTCCTGCTGACCTCCACGGTTCCCCAGGTGGACGATCTCACCCAGGTTGCCGCGACCGGCCAGATCCGGGAAGCGGGCTTTGAGGTGAGAGAGATCGGAGAGGCCAGCGACACGGTCCCTGCGGGCAAGGTGATTCGCACCGATCCGGAGGGCGGCGAGCGCAAGCGCAAGAACACCACGGTCAAGGCGTTCCTGTCGCTCGGAAAGAATCCGGTGAGCATTCCCAATGTCATCGGCCTTGCGGCTCCCATCGCGAACGGTCAGCTAATCGCGCTCGGGCTGGTCGTCCAGCAGGTTCCGGAGCCGAACGAGACGATTCCCAAGGGAACGGTCTTCGCCACCGACCCGCCGGCCAACACCAGGGTGGCGGAAGGCTCGGCGGTAAAGCTGAACGTCTCGTCGGGGCCACCGCCTCCTCCAGCCGGCGGTGGGGGGCCACCGCCTCCTCCAGCCGGCGGCGGCGGCTCGCAGGAGGTCAAGGTCCCGAACTGTACCGGCCTTGCCACCGCCGAGTGCGAGGACCGGCTCGAGGAGCTGGGGCTGGTGGCTCAGGAGGTGAAGGAGGCGAGCCAGGATGTGGCCGCAGGCAGGGTCATAGGAACCGACCCGCCGGGAGGTCAGGGAGCGAAGAAGGGCTCGACAGTCAAGGTGCGGGTCTCATCGGGGCCGGGAGCCGCTCCGGCGCCGGACATCAAGGCCAGCCCCACCGGCCTCCTGTTCGGCAATCAGAGGCTGGGCACCAAGAGCGCCCCGAAGACGGTCACGCTACGAAATAGGGGCTCCGCACCCGGAACGATCGAGAGCGTGACCCCTTCGGGACCACACGCTGCGGACTTCTCCATCGCCTCCAACACCTGCGCCACGATCGCCCCCCAGGGCGAGTGCTCGTTCAGCGTGACCTTCGGGCCCAGGGCGACGGGCACTCGAATCGCGCAGGTTGCGGTCAAGCCAAGTGGCGGTGGCCGGGTAACCAACGTCGGCGTGGCGGGCACGGGGATCAATACCCCACCCCGGCAGCTCTCTCCCGAGGATGGCGCGACCTTCAAAGAAGTTCCGCGCACCATCACGCTCGTGTGGGAGGGGGTGGAGGGAGCGACGAGCTACTTCGTGGAAGTGCAGTCCTGTCCCAACCCGAGCTGCACCGACGCCAACGCCTCCCCCCTGCGCAAGGAGAAGGTGACCGCAACGAAGTTCACCTTTCAGTTCGTGGGCGCCCAGCCCGGCCGCTGGAGGGTATGGGCGGTGGTGGGGTCGGGACCGGGATCGGTCGAGTCAGAAAAGAGTCCCTGGTGGGGATTCAAGTTCACGGCCTGAGCCGGTGGAGGCACTGAGATGATCAACGACGTCGATGAATCGCTGCGGGCGCTCCTGCGTCGCGACGTGCTCGATGGGGCAGGTGTGGAGATCTCGTTCGAGGCCCCCAGCAAGGAGTGGTCGGTCCGGCGCAACACGCCGACGCTGAACCTGTATCTCTACGAGATCCGAGAAGACCTGGAGCGGCGACAGGTTCAGTACGAGGAGGTCCGCGACGAGCGCGGGATCGTGGTGGACCGCCGCCTTCCGCCTCGACGCTTCAAGCTCTCCTACCTGCTCACCGCCTGGACCCAGCGACCCGACGACGAGCATCGCCTTCTCTCCTCAACGCTGTCGTGCTTCCTCCGCTTCGACGCTCTCCCCGAAGACATCCTCCAGGGAGAGCTGGCGGCCCAGCCCTATCCGGTACGGATCACGGTGGGCCTTCCACTTCCTCCCGAGCGGTCCATCTCCGATGTGTGGACGGCCCTCGGGGGGGAGCTCAAGCCCTCCCTGGATCTGATCGTCACCACCCCCTTTCCGACCGGCCGCCAGTTCCATCCGGTCGGCCCCCCGGTCCTGGAGGAGCCGCGCATCGCTCTGTCGAGGGCCCCCGAGCCGGCCGAGAAACCGAAGAGCGGGCGCCGCCGGGGGCGGGCGGGACACAAGCCCGAGGAGGCGCCGGGGCCCGAGACCGGGTCCGAATCCCGGGCCGAGGTGACCTCCGAGGCCCCGCTCGCCTCGGAGGTCACCCTCGGAGGCAAGGGCCCTGCCGGGAGGACGCTCAAGATCCGGACCCTTCCCAGGCCGTGAATCCCCAGGCGGATGCTTCCCGGCTCCACCTGCGCCGCCGTCTCGCCGTCGTGGAGGCCCGGGTTAGCGCCGCGGTCGCCCGGCGCCGAGCCGGCGACCCCGACCCCGACGATCGCTTCCGCGGCCTCTACATCTCGGACTCCCACATCGATCACCTCCTCTCCGGAGCATCGAGC
>JBOGWM010000144.1:0-9144 GCA_050693695.1 Actinomycetota bacterium | reverse complement strand
GCCCGCAGCCTCGGCGGCTACCGAGCGTACTACCGGCGCTGGGCGCAGACCTGGGAGCGCCAGGCGCTCCTGCGGGCCCGGCCGGTGGCCGGCGACCCCGAGCTGGCGCGGCGATTCATGGAGGTCGTCGGGGAGTGGGTGTGGCGCCCGCTGAACGAGAGCGAAGTCCGGGAGATCCGGCGCATGAAGGCTCGGGTCGAGCAGGAGCGCATCCCCCCACGCGAGGACCCCCAGTTCCACCTCAAGCTGGGACGGGGCTCGCTCTCCGACGTGGAGTGGACAGCCCAACTCCTCCAGCTCCGCCACCGGGTCCCGGCCCCGGGCACCATGGTCGCGCTGGCCCGGCTGGAGGAGGCGGGAGCGCTCTGCGCCGCCGACGCCGCGGCGCTGGGTGAGTCGTACCGGTTCTGCGAGCGTGCCCGCAACCGCTGGTACCTCATCAAGGGGGCGCCGGACGACGCCCTGCCCACCCAGGCCGACCAGCTCGCCCGGCTGGCCGCCAGCCTCGGCACGACCGCCTCCGAGCTGCGGGACCGCTATCGAAAGGTCACCCGCCGGGCCCGCCAGGTGGTGGAGCGCCTCTTCTACGGCAAGGACGACTGAACGGCGCGTCGCCGTGTTGCCGTATACTCCACGGCTATGAGCGCACCTTCGGCTTGCATGGCGATGCCTGAGCCCGGCTCACCGGGCTTGTCGTATCCGGTACTCAGCGGCTTCTGAACGTTTCCATCAACTTTTCCATCAGAGGACGGCCGCCGCCGGTACGGCGGCCGTTTGGATTTTAGGAGATGAACATGCGGGGAAGAAGTGACCTCTGTTCCTGAGCCGAAGACGCCCTGGTACATCACGACCGCCATCCCGTACGTGAATGCCAAGCCTCACATCGGCTTCGCGCTGGAGATCGTCCTGACGGACGCTCTCGCTCGCTACCGGCGGCTGAAGGGTTACGAAGTTCGGTTTCTCACCGGCTCGGATGACAACAGCCTGAAAAACGTTCAGGCCGCCCAGGAGAAGGGGATCGACGTCCGGGAGCTCGTGGAACGCAATACCAGGCTCTACGAGGCGCTCCGCGGGCCTCTGAATCTCTCCTTCGACGACTTCATCCGCACCAGCGTCGATGCCCGTCACCTGGAAGGTGTCCAGAAGCTGTGGAAGGCGTGCTCCCGAAGCGGCGACGTGTACAAGAAGCCTTACCGCGGGCTGTATTGCGTGGGGTGTGAGCAGTTTTATGCCGAGAAGGAACTGAACGAGGGCCTCTGCCCCGAGCACGGCGTTACCCTCGAATGGATCGAGGAGGAGAACTACTTCTTTCGGTTGTCCAGGTATCGGGACCGGCTCGAGCGACTCATCCGCTCCGATGAGTTGAGAATCCTGCCGGAGACCCGGAAGAACGAAGTCCTCAGTTTCATCCGTGCCGGGCTCGAGGACTTCAGCATCTCCCGATCGTACGCCCGGTCCCGGGGGTGGGGCGTTCCGGTTCCCGACGACCCGGGTCAGGTGATGTATGTCTGGTTCGACGCGCTGGGTAACTACATCACGGCTCTTGATTGGGCCTCCGAGGACCCGCTCTACCATCGGTTCTGGCTCCATAATCCACACCGGATCCATGTCATCGGGAAGGGGATCATCCGGTTCCACGCGGTCTACTGGCCGGCCATGCTCTTGTCGGCCGGGGTCCCCCTCCCCTCTACCATCTTCGTCCACGGCTACCTCACGGTGGAGGGGAAGAAGATGAGCAAGTCCCTCGGAAACACGATTGACCCCGTGGAGTGGGCCGGGCGGTTCGGAACGGATCCGCTCCGATACTTCCTCCTGCGCCACATCCGGGCCACTGATGACGCCGACTTCTCCCTGAAGCCGTTCCTCTTGGCCTATAACGCGGACCTCGCCGATCAGTTGGGCAATCTCGTCAGCCGGGTTGCCGGAATGCTGGAGCGCTACTTCGGGGGCCAAGTGCCCTCCCCGTCAGGAGAGCACGAGCCCGGGTCGCTTCGGTCGTTGGCCGAGGGCCTGCCGCAGGTGATCGACGAAGCGATCGAGCGCTTCGCCCCCTGGGACGCCCTTGCAGCTTTGTGGGATCTCGTCGCGGAGGCCAACAGGTACGTCGTCCGCCAGCAGCCCTGGGAGCTGGACAAGAGGAGAGGCGCCAGCCCGGAAGCGGAAGCGGAGCTGGCGACCACCCTCTACAACCTCGCCGAGACGCTGCGGCTGATCGCTCATCACCTGGCTCCCTTCCTTCCAGGCACCGCGGCTGCCATTGCCGCGAGGCTGGGCTTGAGCCTGGAGACCGGTGAATGGAAGAAGGCTCTCCGCTGGGGACTCCTGCCCCCGGGCGCCAAGGTTCGATCTGACGCTGCGCTGTTTCCCAAGATCCGGCCGGCGCCCGATTCCGTTCCATCAGCTCCATCAGCGGCGGCGCAGGCAACGTGACCGGGTCCTGATCGCCGCCATGGAACGTCCCCAGGACCACGTGCTCCGGATGGTGGAGGAGCGGGGCGTCCGCCTGATCCAGCTCTGGTTCACCGACGTGCTCGGGATCCCCAGGACCTTCGACATCACCCCGGCCGAGCTGGAGAACGCCCTGGAGGAGGGCATGGTCTTCGACGGCTCGGCCATCGACGGCTTCAGCCGGGTCCAGGAGAGCGACGTCCTGGCCCGCCCCGACCCCAAGACCTTCCAGCTCCTGTCCTGGCAGCCCGAAGGCGACGCCCCCGCCGCCCGGGTGGTCTGCGACATCCTCAACCTCGACCGCAGTCCTTTCGAGGGGTGCCCTCGCCAGGTCCTGCGCCGGACCCTGGAGGGGGCCAGGGAGCGGGGGTTCTCCTTCTACGCCGCTCCCGAGGTCGAGTTCTTCTACTTCGCCTCGGGGGAGCCCGGCCGGCCTCCGGAGCCCCTGGACCACGGGTCCTACTTCGAGCTCACCGCGGCCGACAAGGCCGCCGCCCTGCGCAAGCGCACCGTGCTCGCCCTGGAGGACATCGGCATCCCCGTGGAGTACAGCCAGCATGAGGACGCCCCCAGCCAGCACGAGATCGACCTGCGCCACACCGACGCCCTCACCATGGCCGACACGGTCATGACGGTGCGCCAGGTGGTGAAGGAACTGGCCCGGGAGCGAGGCGTCCACGCCACCTTCATGCCCAAGCCCCTGGCCGGCGTTCAGGGCTCGGGGATGCACACCCACTTCTCGCTCTTCGAGGGTGACGCCAACGCCTTCCATGATCCCGGCGACGAGCACAACCTGTCCAAGCTGGCCAGGGGCTTCATCGCCGGCCTGCTCGTCCACGCCCGGGAGATCACCGCGGTCACCAACCAGTGGGTCAACTCCTACAAGCGGCTGGTCATCGGTTACGAGGCCCCCGTTTATATCGCCTGGGCGCGCAACAACCGCTCGGTCGTCGTCAACGTCCCCCACGTCAAGCGAGGGCATGCGGCGTCGACCCGCATCGAGTACCGGGCGCTCGACCCCGTATGCAACCCTTACCTGGCTTTCGCCGTCATCCTCGCCGCGGGCCTCAAGGGCATCGAGGAAGCCTACGAGCTCCCGGCGGAGACGGCGGTCAACCTCTACCAGCTCACCGCCGAGGAGCGCCTCGCCGAGGGCATCGTCTCCCTGCCGGGGAGCCTGAGCGACGCCGTCGCCGAGATGGAGCGCTCCGAGCTGGTGGCGAGCACCGTGGGCGAGCATGTCTTCGAGTGGTTCATCCGCAACAAGCGGGCCGAGTGGTCCGACTACAAGACGCAGGTGACCCGCTGGGAGCTCGACCGCTACCTTCCCAGGTTGTAGCGGGAAAGCGCCTCCTCGTCTCAGTAGCGAACACGCCCTTGCCCAGCGGCGAATCGCGCATCTCGGTCTTGCGGCCAAAAGTCTTCGGAGCCGAGACCATGAGTGCCAGGTCCCTCTCTGATCTGACCCGATAGGTCAGAATCCTCATCATGCGAGCCCTCCAGATGTTGCCGAAGGCGCATCTCCACCTGCACCTTACCGGTTCCACGCCCGGTCACCGCTCGGAAGCTGCTGGCGGTGTCGATACCCGGCTGACATGACCGTCCACTTGGGGCCTCGGCTCTGGAGGGCGCACCTTCCGGCCGGCATGGATTCGGACGGGCTCGATCTTGGGGAGAAGGGCAGCCTGCCGGCCGCCTGGTCCCGGTGCTGGGACGACGAGCCCGATCGACCCGTCCTGCACGAGCAAGCCCGGGGTTGGGTGAGGGCTGGGGCCCTGGATCGGACAAGCCGGAAGTGGGCCAGCCTCCTCCACGCCGCCGGTCTTGGTCGCGGCGACCGGATCATCGTGAGCGCCATTCCGTCCGTGGCCCTGGTCACGGCTTACCTCGGAGCGCTTCGGCTGGGGCTGGTGGTGGTTCCTGTCAACACTTCGTATCGGGAGCGGGAAATCGCCCATATCGTCGGGGATGCCGAGCCGGCAGCGGCCTTGGTCGACGACTCGGACCGGGCCGAGTCAGTGACAACGGCGGCGTCGGGACGGAAGATTCCGATCTTCAGCCCCGACTCCGATCTCCCGAACGGCCCCTTCCCCGAGCTGGACGCTCTGGAGCCCGAGGACCCGGCCCTCATCTGCTATACGTCCGGGACGACGGGAGCGCCCAAGGGGGCGACGCTCAGCCATGGCAACCTCCTCGCCGGCGCGGAGGCGGTGCGCCTGGCGTGGCGCTGGACCGAGGGCGACCGCCTGGTGCTTGCGCTCCCCCTCTTTCACGTCCATGGGCTCTGTGTCGGACTCCATGGCACCCTGCTCACGGGGGGTAGCGCGGTCATCTTGCCTCGTTTTGATACCGACGCGGTGCTGGAGGTCTCCCGAAGACATCGAGGCACCCTCTTCTTCGGGGTTCCGACCATGTATCACCGCCTGGCTCGCTCCCCCCGGGTGGCCGAGTTAGCGCGCCTGCGACTCTGTGTCTGCGGTTCGGCGCCCCTCCCGGCTCCATTGTGGGAGCGGATCCTGAGCCAGACCGGCCAGCGGGTGCTCGAGCGCTATGGCATGACCGAGACCCTGATGAATATCTCCAATCCCTATGAGGGCGAGCGGAGGCCCGGCAGTGTGGGATTGCCTCTCCCGGGGGTCGAGCTTCGCATGGAGGCGAGCGAGGGCGGCGAGATCCTTCTTCGGGGTCCGAATGTCTTCCGCGGCTACTGGCGCAACCCCGGGGCGACCGCTTCCGCCTTCGAGGACGGCTGGTTTCGCACCGGGGATATCGGCCGGCTGGACGCCGACGCCTATCTCCGGATCGAGGGGCGGGCCAAGGAGCTGATCATCACCGGAGGCCACAACGTTTACCCGCGAGAGGTGGAGGACGTCCTTCTCACCCATCCGGGGGTCGTGGAAGTGGCGGTTGTCGGCGCCCCTTCCGATGAGTGGGGCGAGGTCGTGACCGCCTACGTGGTCCCCGCCACCCCCGTCCCGGACACCGAGACCCTTATCGAGTATGTCAGCGAGCGCTTGGCGCCCTACAAGAGACCGCGCAGGCTTCACTTCGTATCGGCGCTGCCCCGCAACGCCCTCGGCAAGGTCATGAGGCACGAGTTGACACCTCAGTTAGGCCCACCTTAGCCCCAGCTCCAGGCGCCTGCTCGGCCTACCGACTGTCAGGAGGAGGCGAGCACGTGTGCGGCCTTGAGCGCCTCGACGTTCCTCCGATTCAAAGCCTCAAAGGACGCAATCTCGTCGTCATAGAGTTCACTGCTTATCGTGCTCATCTGGCCTGACAGCACCGCACCCGAGTCGAAGCGAGTCCTGTAGACGTACGTCGCGTTTCCCTCCAGCGTGGGGAACAGTTGACCAGATTCGGTACGTAAGGTGACAACCGAATGGCCACCGGGATTCCTGATCAGCATCCGACGACCCGGTTCGCAGAATCCCAGCCTCGAATAAACTATTCGCGATGCCACCACGCCGGATCCGCAGGATGGGGTCAGTCCCGCTCCGCGTTCGTAGGTGCGCACGAAAAGCTCCGAACTATTGAGCGGTAGCACGAAGGACACATTGGCCCCGATCGGAAACACCTCGGGGGCCTCGGCCACTGCTCGCCCGACTCTGATGAGCTCTGACTCCGTGTATTCGTCGACCACCGCCACCAGATGTGAGTTGGGAACGGCGAGGGCCGAGAATCCGTGCGTGGAACCCAGCACGGGAAACCGCTCGCCGAGGTGGAGGCCGCCGCCGGCGACGATGGGAGGGCTCGGATCGAAGTCCGGCGGAGGCAGGTCGACCGCGACCTGAACGACACCCTCTTGCGTGGACAGCGCCGACCGAACCGCGAACTCGAAAGATCCGGACCGTATGGTCGTGCATTCGGCATCCAATCGCTCCAACACATATCGCCCGAGGCATCTCATGCCGTTGCCACACAGTGCGGCAAACGAGCCGTCGGGGTTGAAAAAGAGCGCTTCAGGCGCCGGTTGCGTCATGCTCACGAAGTAAGCGCCGTCACCCCCAAATGGGCCACGTCGATCACACAAGCGCCGGACGAGCTCGGGCAAGCTTTGCTCGGCGACCGCGCTACGATCACCGGAATCCAGGATAAAAATGTCGTTTTGCGACCCATGGGCCTTCAGCACGGTAAGTTCGGCCATGGCGCTCCCCCATCAATGCAACCTTCGAGCTTCAGTCTACGGCACCGGTCCCGGAGCCCCGCCCCGGCTATCGCCTGCGTCCGGAGCGCCAAGTTCTCATGAACCGAGCCTCCTTCCCCACGGAGCTTCGAAACACCCGGACGGCTCTTCCGTTCCGGTTTACCGCCAAGCCCCGGCCCCGGGCATCAACCCGAGAGCCGGCGCCGGTGAGGCGGGTGCCCGCAGGCCGGAAGGCGTATCCGGCGAAGATGGGGCGCGGTCCTCGTCGATCCAGACCTGCCGGGCAATCCAGGCCATGATGCCGAGATAGAGAGCCATCAGAACCACCAGGGTCCCCCAGCCGGCGGCGGCCGGCCAGGGAGGGCCTTCGTGGCTCTCCCTCAGCAGGAGGTCGGGGGAACTCACAAAGCGCTCGTGGCGCTCGGGGATCGCGGGGACGGCGGGGACGGGCTTGACGTCGGCGCCGAGGAATTGACCTCCCCGATCTTCGGGGAGATAGACGGGGGCGACCATGACTTCATCGCCTCTTTGCAGGCCGACCGTGGTCTTCCAGTTGCCGGTGATGGGGACGGGGGCGGTGGAGCGGTACCGGCCCGGTCCGACCTCGGTGAGACCCGCGGTCTCGATGCCTCCTCCCTGCCAGGAGCCGATGCCGAAGACGGTGGCGCCCTCGGCGGCGTCGGGCGGATCCAGGATGACCTCGACGTTGGCTCTCTCCCCTGCCGGGATGAGGCGGATCGTCGCCGAGACGTCTCCCACGTTTCTGGGAAGCGGGTAGGCGAGCGCGCCGATCAAAGCGACGGCGGCGAGTCCGAGGGCGGGAAGAGGGATGCGGTCACGGTTGCGGGCAAAGGCCCTCGCGATCCCCGCCCCCAGGGTGGCCGCCGCTACGGCGGTGATGGGACCGAGGACGGCGATCTTGGGCAACAGGGCCGGGATGGGTGGTCCCCAGCCGGAGAGAGGGATCCATGCAAGCTCGCCGAGGAGCCCTAGGGTTCCCGCCGAAGCGCCGGCGGCGAGAGCGAAGCGGCCTCTCTTTTTGACACCGACGTAATGGGCGGCGACCTCGACGGCGAGGGCGGTCGGCAGGTAGAGGGGGAAGCGAAGGGTGCTGTGGTCCAGCGACCCGGTGATGGCCATGAGCAGGAAGAGCCGGAGGATGAGATAGGCGACGGTGGTCTTGAGAGCTCCCCCCCTCCCGAGGGCGATCCTGGCGGCGACCAGGACGGAGGTTGCCGCAGCGGTGATCAAGATGGGGAGATACAGGGCCTGATAGCCCGAAAGACCGAAGTCGAACTCGGCCTCGAAGGTGGTCATGCCGACGAGCATCGCCCCCAGCGTGGTGATGTGGATGACCCTTCCCAGCCTGGTGGGGCGGGGGATGGAGGTGGCATGGCGACGGCCCTCGGCGATCATGAGCCAGCAGGCGAAGGTGGCGAAGGCGCCGCCGGAGAGAAGCTGCAGGTGCGGAGGGCTCCAGAGGGTGAGATCCAACCCGTAGGCGTTGTGCCACAAGACATCCAGGGGGAAAGACGCCACCGCGCCGTAGCCCATCAGCGACAGCAGGACCGCCGTGTAGGGGATGCGGACGCCGGAGCGGGAGAAGCCCACGGGGGCTTTCTCGATGTTGGCGAAGACGGTGGCGATGAGCGCGGCGAAGTTGAGGCCGCCGAGACCGACGAGGATCATGACGTGGGAAGGGGTGAAGACCTGTTGGTCCCGGCCCAGATCGACGTGCCAGGCGACATCCCAGTAAAAGCCGATGACCGCGATCAGCAGGGCGAGCAGGGCGGTCAGAACCCCGGCCATGGCCCACCCCGGGTAGCCGGTGAAGCGGGCCAGGCTCTCGCCGATGCCCCCGAAGAAGCCCCGAAAGAAGTTCCTATCCTTGGCGTGGGAGTCCGATACCACCCACAAGGTAAACGAGACCAGCATGTAGAAGCCGATGGGGCCCCACAGCCACAGCCAACTCGCCCCCGCCCAGTCGCCGGCCCCGGCCGGGGCCACGAACAGCCCGGTCATAGCTCCATCCCCCTTCTCCATCCTCCGTGGATAATCTCGGATGCCTGTGGCGTAACCTTGAGACAATCTATGCAGTTAAAGATGTTACAGCAAGATATGATTCCTAGACAAGTGGCTGATCCTGCGTTAGGGTGAGAAATCATGACGGATGAGATGACCATCGACGAGCTGGCCCGGCGAGGTGAGACAACCACTCGCAACGTCCGGGCCTACCAGACCCGCGGCCTGCTCCCCCCTCCCCACGTCGTCGGGCGCGTCGGTTATTACAACGAGGGCCATCTGGCGCGTCTTAAGTACATCGCCCGCCTTCAGCAGCGAGGCTTTTCCCTGGCGGCCATCCGTGATCTCCTCGCAGCCTGGGAACAGGGCCGCAGCCTGGGCGACGTGCTGGATTTCGAAGGGGAGCTGACCGCGCCCTGGACCGAGGAACAGCCCGAGGTGATGAGCCGGGAGCGCCTCGAAGAGCTGTTCCCGGAGAGCATCGAGGACCCCGGCCTCCTCCAGCGCTCCATTGATCTGGGCCTCAT
>JBOGWM010000143.1:0-3838 GCA_050693695.1 Actinomycetota bacterium | reverse complement strand
GCTCATCTGCTCCCACCGGTGCTCGAACTCTCGGTCGAGCACGTCCAAGGCCACGTTCATGAGCAGGGGGGAGAGGATCCCGCCCTGCGGGGTTCCGGTGAGTCGCCGTTCGAGCCGACCCGCCTCGGTCATCACCCCGGCCTGCAGGAACGCCCGGATGAGCCCCAGGACTCGGCGATCGCCGATCCGCCTCTCGACCTCGGACATGATTGCTCCTCTGTCGAGTTGGTCGAAGCACGCTTCGACGTCCGCCTCGATCACCCATTCGTACGAAGAGGGGTGGTTGGCCAGGTGGACGATCTCGGCGATGGCGTCCTGGGTCCGGCGTCCCGGCCGGTAGCCGTATGACGAGGCGTAGAAGTCGCCATCGAAGATCGGCTCCAGCACCAGCTTCAGGGCTGCTTGCACCACCCGGTCCTGGAGGGTGGGCACGGTGGCTTCATACTGCGACTCCTTTCAGGATCTCCACTGCTTTGGTCTTGGAGTGGGCGGGGAGATGGCTCGAATCTGAGATCCGGCGCCGGCAGGCGGCCTCGACGTCAGCGGTGAAGCGGACATAGCATCGCCCGCGACGGCCCCGGCGCACCGGGATGTAGCCGTGCTCGGCCCAGTAGTAGACGACGTGCGTGCTCACCTCGAGGCGCTGTGCCACAGTAGCGATCGTCAGCTCCTCGGGATCCGGCGGGGCGGGGTCGATGTCCCGGTGAATGTGCGGCGACGATGCGACCCACTCCCGACAGGTTGCCTCCACCTCCTCCGGGAACGGGATGCACCACCGGTGGGCGTGGCCCCGCCGTGCCCGCAGACGACCGGTGTCGATCCAATGGATCACCGCTCCTTGCGTGATCCCCAGCCGGTCGGCAACGTCTCGAACAGTGAGCTCACCGGCGGCGAGCAACTCCGGGGAGCCAATCCCGTAGTAATGGCGGATGGAGCCGACCGCATCCCCATCGAAAGGCCGGCCGGCGCCGGTGAGGAAGCCCTGGCTGGCGAGGTGCTCGGCAAGCGCCTTGTTGTCCATGCGCGGGCCCAGCCGCCGCACGGTCTCCACCACCTCGGGCGAGATGCAGCGCCGCTCGGCGATCCGCAGCTTGCGGGTGACGGCGAGCTCCTCGGTTGCGCCGGTGCGCCAGCGCACCGTCCGGCTCTCAAGCTGAGAGGTCAAGGTCACCTCCAGGATGAGGCTGCGGATGATGCGCTTGCGGTCCTTGGGCGAGGTCGAGTCAGCGGCCCAGAGACGGGGCAGCTCCCGGGCGAGACCCTCCAGGGTCTGGCGGGAGGGAAGCGGGGTCAGCTCGGCTCCGGCGGTGGCGAGGGCTGCCTCGGCTGAGGCGAGGACGCCGAGCTTGTCCTCCCAACGCGACTCCAGGCTCCGGGCGACCAGGCGGTTGTCCGGGTCGCAGTGGTGGAATGCCCGCTCCGCCCGGGCAGCCTCGTAGGCTGCCCGCTCGACGGCCAGCTCCGCGGCCCGGGTCCTCCTGGCTCGCCGGTCGGAGAGCTCATCGGCCGCCGCAAGGGCAAGGGCAATCTCATCGGGGGAGACCACCTCCAGCAGGCGGGCGGCCACCGCGGCGTCGACCAGCTCGGCCATGACCGAACGGCAACCGGGGTTGGCGGTGTGATCGGCACGGGAGTGGCAGCACTCGTAGCTCGGATTGGCGGCGGGGCGGTTGGTGGACATGGGACGGCCGCAGGCCCCGCAGATCACGATGCCCTGGAGCCCTCCCGAGGCGGGCGGGCGCCGCTGCGAGTGTGGTTCGCCGCCAGCTTCGCCTCGTTGACCAGGTAGGTCTCCCAGGAGATGTAGGCGGCGTGATGGCCCTGGATCACGACCTCCCAGCGCTCCCGGGGCAACGCGGTGGTACGGGTCACCACGGTGGCGTCGGGCCTGAGGCTGCGCTGCGAGCGAGAGCGCCCGTAGACATAGGCCCCGGCATAGGAAGGGTTGGACAAGATGTCGAGGACCCGGCCGTAGGTGAGGCGTCCCCAGCGGATCTCCCCCGCCCAGGCCCCGCCATATGCCCGGCAGGGGAAGGGACGACCCTGCAAAGGCTCCCACCGCGCCATAGGCCGAGCCGGATGCCTCGAAGCCGGCGAAGACATCGGCGATGGCCTGGCGGATCTCCTCGTCGGGATCCATCACGGTGGCGCCGTCCTCGTCGTAGACGTAGCCAACCGGCAGCGGGAAGCGCAGCTCCCCCCGGCGTGCCGCACTGCGCTTTGACTCCTGGAGGCGTCCGGCCAGGACGTGCAGCTCGGCCTCGGACATCGTTCCCTTCAACCCGAGCAGCAGGCGGTCGTTGAAGCTGTGGAGGTCGTAGATGCCGTCGGCATCGACGATCAGGGTGTCGGTCAGGGCGCAGAACTCGAGGAGGCGCTGAAAGTCCGCCGAGCTGCGGGCAAGCCGGGAGACCTCCAGGCCGAAGATCGCTCCCACCTCCCCCAGGCACACCCGGGAGACGAGCTCCTGGAAGCCCGACCGGGCGGAGGCGCTGCGGCCGGACAGCCCCAGATCCGCGTCGATCACGACGATTTGCGATCCGTCCCACCCATAGCGGGCGGCGTGCTCGGCCAGCGCGTACTGCCGGGCGGTGGACTCGGTGTTCTCCCGCACCTGGGCGATGCTGGATTGGCGGATGTAGATGAGTGCCAGGCGGGCAAGGTGGCTGCTCGTGATCTTGCTCGGCGCGCTCATCGGGAAGGCCTCCCGCTGCCAGAGCGGCGGCCAGCATGTTCGCCACCGGGGCTACCAGCTCGCCCACCGGGGATCGCATCGGCGCTCAGTCGAGCTTGCCCCGGGCAAGCAGCTCGAGGTTGATCGCTGAGATCTCTGCCAGGGCTGCCTGGATCCTCTCGCTCAGCCCTACCCGGCGGCCGACCTCCTCGGCCAGCTCCGATGGGACATACAGAAGACGGCTCCGCCCTCCCGTGCGCACGGACAGGTAGGTGTACGGCCCGTGCAGCTCTCCCCTGGTGCATCGGCATCCCTCCTTGCCACAGTGGCGGCTCTGGGTCTGCAGCGACCCCTGCAGCACCCCCTCGATGTCGGGAAGGCGAGCCAGGCTCCGCCGGCGTGCTCGGATCTGGCGAATGCTGAGATCGCTGAGGCCAGTTGGTTTCTTGTATGTCATCTCTACACAAGATCATAGTTGGCACCTCGTTGGAGTCAAGCATTGCAGGGGTTTCAGCGGTCCAGGACAACCAGAAGGTGGGCCAGCGCGGCGAGGACCTCCACGTTCAGGGGACGATCTTCGGCAGGCAGGCCCCGATCGGTGAAGGACTCCGGGAGGGTGACGGTGCCCAGCTCGCCGCCGTCGCAGACATAGACGTGGCCGATCGAGGCGTAGCGCCGCTCGAAGAGTACGGGGACGCGTTGGCCGGCCAGAGGGTGGAACGGATGGGTGACGACTACGAAGTCATGCGAGTCGTGAGGTGATGATGCAGTAACCCGGGGCCGTCGGGATGCCGAGCGCACGTTCTCCGCCATCCGCCTTCGGGATCTTGACCCGGCGGACTGGCAGCGGGCGGTAGCGTTGCTCTTCGAGCTCGGCTTGCAGCTCGTCCAGAAACACCTCCACCCCGGCTTCCTCGATCTGGGTGATGGTCTGGGCATCGATGCCGGGGGCACCCCGGTTGGCCCGGACCTCCTTCCACGCACGCTCCAGCACATCCCTGCGATGGATGCGATCCCAGAGCGCGTGGAACCGTCTGGTCGGCGACCGCTTGGCCGCCAGGTACAGCTTGGTCTGCAGTTCTTGGGTCTTGTCGTGGACGTTGTTGGCTTGCGCCATGCGCCGACCTTTCCCTGGGTTCCGAGCATGTGATGGGGCCGGGCGCT
>JBOGWM010000142.1:0-7659 GCA_050693695.1 Actinomycetota bacterium | reverse complement strand
ATATCGACCAGGACCTCGTCCTTGTCGATCTTGACGATGGTGCCGGTTACGACCTCTCCCTCGTTGATGGGCTTGATGGTGGCGTCGATGGCCGCCATCAGCTCTTCCTGAGAGGTGCCCACGTCATTGGCCGTGACGGCCGAGAAAGGTTGGCTGGACATCCAGACTCCTTCGCACCCACCGCGCTGCGCAGAGACTCCTCCCCGCGAAGCGACTTCCCCGGGAGGGCGGGTGCAGTCTAGCACGCCGGCAGCCAGTTCTCGACCGAGGCGGCCTCCAGGGCATTATCATCAAGCTTATCCCCCCTTGGCTCCCGCCCAGTTGGCGCCCCAGGCCAGGTCGACCTTGAGGGGCACCGACAGCTCGACCGCTCCCTCCATCGCCTCACGTACCCGGGCTCCCACCTCCTGTATCTCTCCCGCGGGCACCTCCAGGACCAGCTCGTCGTGCACCGTGAGCACCATGCGGGCCGGTCCTTCCCCCAGGGACGCATCCGCCCGAACCATCGCCAGCTTCATGATGTCCGCGGCCGAGCCCTGGATGGGGGCGTTGAGGGCCATTCGCTCTCCCAGGCTTCGGATCCTCGGATTGGCGGCCCGGAGCTCCGGAAGGTAGCGGCGCCGGCCGAGGATCGTGGTCGTGAACCCCTCTTCGGCGGCCCGGCCGACCACCGAGTCCAGGTAGGTCCGCACTCCCGGGTAGAGAGCGAAGAATCCTTCGATATAGGTCCGGGCCGCCTCCATCGGGATGCGCAGGCGCTGGGACAGCCCGTAGGGACCCATCCCGTAGGTGACCCCGTAGGAGACCATCTTGCCGATGCTGCGCAGCTCGGGGGTCACCGAGTCCTCGTCGATGCCGAGGGCCTTGGCGATGGAGCTGCGGTGGATGTCCTGTCCCCGCTCGAAGGCCGAGACCAGCTCGGGATCGCCCGAGAGATGGGCCAGCACCCGCAGCTCGATCTGGGAATAGTCGGCGACCAGCAACAGGTAGCCGTCCTCGGGGATGAACGCCCGGCGGATCTGACGTCCTTCCTCGGTACGGACAGGGATGTTCTGGAGATTGGGAGAGTCGCTGGAGAGGCGACCGGTCGCCGCCACGGTCTGGTTGAAGCGGCAGTGCAGTCGCCGGGTCCGAGGATCCACCAGCGGGGGCAAGGCGTCGATGTAGGTGGATTTGAGCTTCGCCCGTTCCCGGAAACGCAGGATGGCATCCACGATCGGATGCTCCTCCCGAAGGGACTCGAGCACCGAGGCGTCGGTTGAGAAGCCGGTCTTGGTGCGCTTGGAGGGGCGGAGACCGAGCCGCTCGTAGAGGACGGTGCGGAGCTGGGGAGGGGAATTGATGTTGAAGGGCCCTCCGGCGTGGCGGAAGATCTCCTCCTCGATCCCGCGCAGCTCCGAGGCGATGTTGGAGGACATCGCCTCCAGGTAGCGGACATCGACCTTGACCCCCGCCCACTCCATCCCGGCCAGCACCGCCGCGAGGGGAAGCTCCAGGTCGCGCAGGAGGTTCCAGCCCCCTCGCTCGACCAGCTCCTTCTCCAGGAGAGGCGCAAGCTGCTCCAGCGCCACGACCTCCGTACCGAGCATGAGGACCTCATCGTCGGGGGCGGGGGTCAGGTCGAGGCTCTGCTGGCCCGCCGCAGCGGGACCCGAGTGGAGAGCCAGCTCCCGCTTCAGGTACCGGCGCACCAGCTCGTCCAGCGGGTAGGAGCCGCGCGCCGGATCCACCAGGTAGGCGGCGATCTCGGTGTCCATCACCACCCCCTTGGGCTGGATGCCCATCGCTCTCATCCGAAGGAGGGCTTCCTTGGAGCCGTGGGTGGTGAACTGGGCGTCATCCAGCGCGGGGCCGAGCAGGCGTCGGGCGGTCTCGTGGTCGCCTCCGCCGAGCCGCAGCACGCTCGCTCCGCCGGGGGTCAAGAATCCCAGCGCGCTGGGGGCCTCCCGGCAACGGAACCGGTCCCCGGCCACCCGCAGCGTGACGGTCTTCGTCCGGTCGAGCTGGCGGGCGAGGGCTTCCAGGGCGAGCGGACCCTTCACCTCCTCGACCATCGCCTCGAGCGCGGCGTCCGGGGCCTGTGCCGGTAGCTGGGCGGTGAGCCGCTCGTAGAGCGTGCGGAACTCGAGGGTGTCGAAGAGCCGGCGCACCTCCTCAGCGTCCCAGCCTCCCATCTCGAGCTCCTCGATCGAGACCCCCAGGTCCTGTACCGGGATTCCCTGGGCGACCAGCTCCTGCGCGGAGCGGAAGCGGAAGAACTCCCGGTTCTCGAGCAGCCGCTGGCGAGCCTCCCCCAGCGCGGCCCGGACCCGGGGAGTGAGCTTCTCCAGGTGCGCGAAGATCTCTTCCAGCGTCCCGTAGGTCTGCACCAGGCTGGCGGCGGTCTTCTCCCCCACCCCGGGGACTCCGGGGATGTTGTCGGAGGGATCCCCGCGCAGCGCGGCATAGTCCAGATAGCGCTCCGGCTCGAAGCCGAAGCGCTGGCGCAGCGCGGCGACGTCGTAGATCACCGTGTCGGTGATCCCGCGCCGGTTCATCATCACCTTGATCTTCGGTCCCACCATCTGGAAGAAGTCCCGGTCGGCCGTCACCACCAGCACCTGATGGCCCTGGTCGGCGAGGCGGGCGCCGACGATGTTGATCACGTCGTCGGCCTCGACGTTGTCCAGCTCGAAGACCGGGATCCGCAGCGTCGCCAGCACCTCGCGGATGAGCCCGAGCTGCTGGTTGAACTCGTCGGGCGGGGTGATGCGCTGGGCCTTGTATTCGGGGCGGATCTGGAGGCGCTCCAGCGGCTTGCCCCGATCGAAGGCGACCGCCAGATGCCTCGTCTTGGTCTGGTGCCAGGCCTTGATCAGCATGCTGGTGAAACCGAAGACCGCGTTGGTGGGCTGTCCGGCGGAGGTCCGCAGATCCGCCTCCGCGAGGGCGTAGAACGCCCGAAAGGCCAGGGAGTGGCCATCGAGCAGGATGACCGTCTCGTGCGCGGGCTTGGACACAGGGCGACTATAGTCCTGGCGAAGGTCCCTTCGGATCCTGACAACCTCCCGGCTGGCCGATAAGGGGAGTAACATCGATTAGTCGAGCCCTCAATGGAGGCAGCCGGGGCGGGGTGTTTCTCGAGAGAGGCAAGGAGCGGAGAGCCAGGATGGCACGAGTACCCCAGGGCGCCCAGGAGTACCTCGAAGCCATCTATGAGATGGAGGAGGAGGGAGGGCGCATCCATCAAGCCCGGCTCGTGAAGCGCCTCGGGGTCTCGGCCGCGACGGTGTCCGAGCACGTGCGCCGCCTCGAGAAGGAGCGACTGATCGGGATCCAGGGGCGGGATATCTCTCTGACCGAAGGCGGTAAGGATCTGGCCCTGCCTCTGGTACGCAGGCACCGGCTGGCGGAGCGGCTGCTCACCGACATCCTGGAGATCCCCTGGCATCGGGCCCATGAAGAGGCCCATGCCTGGGAGCATGTGATCTCTCCCGAGGTGGAGGAGCGCATCCTGGTGAAGACCGGGGCTCGAACCTGTCCCCACGGCAATCCGATTCCCGGTTTCGACCCCCCCTACGACCGGGAAGCGCTCATCAGCCTGAACGAGCTCTCGGAAGGCGAGCGGGGAATTCTCGCGCTGCTCACCGAGGATGTGGAGCTGGTCACCGGCGTCCTCAAGTACTTCGAGGACAAGTCCCTGGTGCCGGGAGCGGACATCCTGGTGGTCTCGGTGGGTCCCGACGGGACCCTCATGCTGGAGATCGGCGACCAGACGGCCTCCCTCGGTCCCGAGCTGGCCGACAACCTCTGGGTGACGCGCCAGCCCCCGACCTCCCCCGTTTAGCGAGGTAGGAAATTTCATGTATATCGAGGGATCAACGGTTTTTCTCGCACTTGACAAGGACATGGAGTTAGGGGAACCTAACAAGTGAAGTTAGGAGTTCCAAAGCGCATGAGAAGGGGGGCAGCATGGCAGGGGGGCGACGCGGAGCACGGTTGATGACAGGGGTCCTCATGTCGGTCCTGCTCGCCGGCACGGCCTGTGCTCGCGACGATGGTGGGCAGGTCCGCAACGTCGACGGGAAGGGATCGGGGACAGGGGCGGCATCCGGGACAGGGGCGGCATCCGGGACCGGCGCGGCGAGCGGCACCGGGGCGGCGGTCGCCAAGTGCGAGCCGTTCGGCGACGCCTCGACGGCGACCTCCTCGGTGGCGGTGAAGCTCCAGGAGTGGGCCGTGCTTCCCGAGGTGTCCGAGGCCAATGCGGGCAAGATCGCTTTCAAGCTCGAGAACGTGGGGAAGGAACCGCACGAGATGGTGGTGGTGAAAGCGGATGCGCCCGAGTCGCTGCCGGTTGACCGGGATGGGGCGTACGAGGAGGAGAAGGCCCCGCCCGGCGCGGTGATCGGAGAGGTGGAGAGATTCCCGGCCGGGGAGCGCTGCGACGGTACCTTCGACCTCACGCCGGGAAGCTATGTCCTGCTCTGCAACATCGTCGAGCAGGAGGGCGGCAAGGCCGAGAGCCACTACCGGCTCGGCATGCGCACCGAGTTCACCGTGAAGTAGGCACGAGGTCCGCACCGACATCGGCCGGCCGGCGGGCTTCCCGCAAGACGAGAGCCGTCGCCAGGGCGATCCACAGACCGTGAAGCGCCCAGGTGGCGCCGGAGAAGTTCCGGTAATCGGGGAGCAGGAGCCGCCAGGCTCGATACCAGGGATTGGAGGTCTCGAAGAAGTCCACCGCCCAGGTGAGGCCGCCGACCGACCCCTCCCACGCGACCCGGGCATAGGTGAGAAGGCCCAGCGCTCCCACCCCGACCACCAGGAGGGGACGCCGGGGCCTCCGCCCGGTCCACCGGGCGACGGCCACCATCCCGGCCGGCAGGACCGCCACCACCTGGCGCCCCGGCCACCACCATCCATGCATGGTCAAAGCCACGAAGGTGGCGTTGAGCCAGCCGACGGCCAGCAGGAGGACCGGGAGGCCCCAGCCGGGAGGCCGGGCCACAACGAGGGCCGCGGTGGCGGGAAGGACGAGCAGCCAGGCGGGTTGCCAGGCCGCGAGCCCGAAGGTTCGGTCGACCATGAGCCCGATCAGGCGGAGGCTGCGGCCCCAGAGATTCGGGTCGGTCCCGAGCGCGGCGAGCTCTCCCGCTCCCGCAAAGTGGCTGCCCGCGGCGTAGGGAGTCCATCCCCCGTACCAAACCCGGTGCCCGACCAGGAACATCGCCCCCGCCAGCGCCAGCATCCCCGCCAGCCCCAGAGCGCTTCGACGCCTTGCCTGGCGGAGAAGGCGCAGGAGCGCCAGCAGCGCCAGAGCGCCCGCGATCGGACCGTACTTGATGGAGAGCCAGGGAAGGGCGACGACGGCCGTTCCCACTGTGACGAGCCCCCCGCGATGCAGCGGACCGGTGAGCGCCCCGATGGCGAGGGTCACCGCCAGGGCCGCCGGAATCTCCGGGTAGACCTGGGTGCCGTAGACGGCGAGGGGGGCCGACAGGCCGAAGGTGAGGACCACCGCGACCGAGGCTGAAAGGGGCGCCTGAAAGCGCGCCACGGCGATCCACAGCACGCCGGCAGCCAGGGCGCCCGCCAGCACCGCCAGGGTGAGCTTGGCAGCCACCCAGCCTCCGAGAGAGGCGGGGACCGCCAGGAGCAGGGGCAGCAGCGGATCGTGGGGTTCCACCGCAGCGCCGTCTCCAAGCGAGCGCCCCTGGGGGAGGAGGCGGACCTCGTGAAAGGGACGGTAGCGCTCGGCGGCATACTCGTCGGCCACATTCAGGTCGCGGTCCTCGGCGAGGCTCAAGGCGGTGAGCAGGTAGTGAGGCTCGTCGCCGGTCAGCCGGGCTCCATACGAGCTCCGGACCTCCAGGCCCGCGGCGGCCGCCCCGAAGGCGGCCAGCCCCACCAGGACCATCATCCAGGCCAGCTTTGTCTTCATCCATGGACCTCGCTCCTGCGGATGACGAGCAACCAGGTGAGGATGCCGGAGAGCAGGATCAGCAGCAAGGACGCCACGGCGGCGTCGGCCCAGAAGGATTCCTCGGCGGCCACCCAGATCTTGGTCGCCAGCGTCTGGAAGCCCGCCGGCGCGAGCAGCAGCGTGGCCGGAAGCTCCTTCATCGTGGAGAGCAGCACCAGGCCCCCTGACGCGAGCAGGCCGGGAGCCATGAGCGGAAGCTCGAGGCGCAGGAGACGGCGCGCCCTGCTCGCCCCCAGGACCCGAGCCGCCTCGTCCATCTGGCGAGGGACGCTTCTGACCGCGACCCTGGCCGGGCCGAGCGCCAGGGCGCCGAAGTGGACCAGATAGGCGAACACCAGCAGGGGCAGTGTCTGATAGAGCCGACCGATCGGGCCCGGAGCTCGAATGGTCCAGTACACCAGCGCCAGCGCGAGAGCCAGGCCCGGGAGGGCGAATGCGCCGAGCGCCACCCCATTGGCCAGCCTTCCCACACGGCTGGCGTAGCGTACCGTGAGAAAGGCGAGCGGAGCGACCATGAGGACGGCCAGCCCCGCCGACAGCGCGCCGAGCGCCGCGGCGTTGACCGCCGGCAGCCTCAAGTCCCCGAGGTGAGTGACGATCGCGCTGGCTCGGCTCGAGCCCTGCACGAGTCCCCGCACCGCCCAGGTCGTAAGAACGGCCATCGGCCCGAACAGCGCGAGCCCGACAAGAGTCGCCACGAACGTGACCCCCAGCGCCTTGAGCCGACCCAGAGGTACCTGCAACCCGCGCACGCTGCGGCGGAACTCCGCTCCCTCTCCCCTGTGGACCTCCCGCTGCAGGACGCCCGCCCCCAGGGCGAGCATCCCCAGCTCGAGGCTGAGCGCCAGCGAGGCCGTCGGGTCGAGCAGGCGCTTGGCATAGATGACCCGGGTCAGGGTGTCGTAGTGCAGCATGGCCACCGCCCCGAACTCGCTGACGGTGTACAGGAACACCAGGAGCCCCCCGGCGAGGATGGCGCCTCGGATCTGAGGGAACACCACCGAGAGAAAGACCCGTGCCGGACGTCTCCCCAGGAGCCGGGCGGCCTCCTCGAGCGAAGGCGGGAGCTGAGCCAGCCGGGCCGCCACCGGGAGATACACATAGGGATAGGTGATCAACGAGAGTAACAGGAACGCGGGAGCAAAGCCCTGAATCCGCTCCACCCGGGTAAATCCGAGGCCTTGGAGGGGACCCGCGAGGAGACCTCCCGGCCCCAGCGCCGCCAGGAGCGCCAGCGCGGCGATGAAGGAGGGGATCACCAGCGGCAGCGGGAGCAGGGCTCGCCACAGCTTCCGGGCGGGGACATCGGTACGAACGACCACCCAGGCGGCGGCGCCGCCGAGGACGGCCGCGGCGACCGACACGGTGGCCGCCAGCACCAGGCTACGGGTAAGGGGGCCCAGCGTCGCGGCGCTGGTGAGCGTCTCCCAGAACGGTCGCCCGAAGGCCAGGTTCCGGATGGCCAGGTAGCCGAAGGGCGCCGCGAAGGCGAGCCCGGCGATTCCCGACGCCAGGAGCAGCCATGGAGAGGCCCGCCGCCCCCCGCTCGCCCGGCGCTGCGCTGCAGGCCGGACGGAGCCAGGCGCTTGCGGCTTCTTCATCGATAAATGTTGTCTATGCGGCATCTCCAGGGCCGGACACGTTGAAGAGGGCCGGCGAAGGCTTTGGGAGGGGCCGGTGGGGAGGGCTTGCCC
>JBOGWM010000141.1:0-4166 GCA_050693695.1 Actinomycetota bacterium | reverse complement strand
GCCAGAGCCACGGCAAGGATGAGCACGGTGGAAGGATACCCGGACGCCCACCTCCAACCCAAACATCCGGAGGCAAGTACTTGCCTCGGCGGGCACGAGATAGCATGATGGCTGAGCGGAGGTGAGTGAGGTCATGGATATAGATGAGCAAAAGGTTGCCTTTACTCTTGAACAGGTTCTTCGCATCAGTCGTCTGTCGAGGCGCCGGCTCCTTTACTGGATTGACAAGGACATCATCACTCCGGATATCCAAGTGCCATCTGGACGCCACCTCATCCGATTATTCTCCTTTCGGGATCTCCTCGAGATTCGGGTGGCGGTCTGGCTTCGGGACAAGGTTTCGCTCCAGGTCATCCGGAAGATTGTGTCGCGCCTCAGGTCAGAGGGGTGGGAAACGCCCTTAGCAAGCATCACGTTTGGAATCATTGAGACTGGCGACAGTCGCGTCCCCAAACCGGATTACGAGGTGGTGCTGCGCTACCCGGATGGGGGTTGGGAGCGATGGACGGGATCCGGTCAGCTCTTCATGGAGCTCACCGTTCCCATCCGGCGGTTGGCTGACGAAGTGCGCGGCGACATCGACACTGACCACAAGAGCCGCCGGATCGGGCAGATAGAACGACGCCGGGGAGCGCTTGGATCGACGCCTGTGGTCGCCGGCACGAGGGTGCCCACGAACTCCCTCTGGAGACTGCACGAGGCCGGATATTCCACGCAGCGAATCCTTGATAATTACCCGGGCCTCACAGAAGCGGATGTACAGGCCGCTCTGGACGAGGAGCATCGCCGCCGATCTCCAGAGTCGGCTTGAGATTTTTCGTCGATCATTGCGTCCCTGCGGAGATCGTTAGCCTGCTGAACGGACTCTACGGCCACGAAGCTTGGAGCGCTTACGAGGCGGGCCTCCAGGGGGCGCGTGACGAGGACCTCATTGCTTGCGCCTACAAGAAAGATACTGCCGCAGGCAATCTCAGAGTCCTGTCTCCCATCCGCTGGCAATGACGGCCCCCCTGGACCCCCCCCTTCCTCCTTCGGGGGCCCCTTCCGGCACTCCCTCGGGGGCCCCGTCGGACGCCCCCTGGGCGCGGGGGGCCGCGGTGGTGGCGGGGCTCACCTTCGCCAGCCGCGTCATGGGCCTCGTCCGCATCGTGACGGCGACCGCGGTGCTGGGCATCACCTACCTCGGCAACACCTATGCGAGCGCCAACGCGGTCCCCAACCTGCTCTTCGAGGTCTTCGCCGGGGGCGCCCTGGCGGCGGTCCTGCTCCCGGCCCTCTCGGCCCCTCTCGCCCGGGCCGAGAGGGGCGAGACGGAACGGGTGGCCAGCGCCTTCGCCACCAACGCCCTGGTCGTCCTCACCCCGGTCGTCGTGGCGGGTCTGGTCCTGCGAGGACCCCTGATGGCGCTGCTCACTTCGGGGGTGGCCGATCCAGCCGTCCGGGCCCAGGAGAGGGAGCTGGGAGAGTTCCTGCTCCTGTTCTTCTTGCCCCAGATCTGGCTGTACGGGCTGGGCACGGTGCTGACCGGGGTCCTTCACGCTCACCACCGCTTTGCCGGCCCCGCTCTGGCCCCGCTGCTCTCGAGCGTGGTCGTGACTGCTTCCTACCTCCTCTACGCCCTCGTTGAAGGTCCCCAGGCCCGCCAGCTCGGCGAGATCTCCGCTCCGGGACGGATGATCCTCGGCATGGGTACGACCGCCGGCGTGGCGACGCTGTCTCTCTCGCTCCTGCTCCCCATCCGTCGCCTCCGGCTCCGTTGGCGGCCGGTCCTTGCGATCCCGGAGGAGGCCCGGGGCATCACCCGCCGGCTTCTCGGCTCGGCGGTGCTCGCGGTCCTCGCCCAGCAGGTTCTCCTGGGTGTGGTGCTGGTCATCGCCAACGCCGTGGAGGGCGGGGTGGTCGCCTACCAGCTCGCCTTCACCATCCTGCTCTTTCCCTGGGCGGTCCTGGCCGTCCCGGTCGCCAGCGCCTCGTTTCCGGGCCTGTCGGAGGCGGCGGCCCTCGCGGATATGGGTCGCTTCGGGCAGCGATGCGCCGCGGCCACCCGCATCCTGGGGCTGGCGGTTTTCGGCGGCGCCGCGGCGCTGGTCGCAACCGCCGCTCCCGGCAGCCGGCTCATCGGAGCCTTGGGGCTGGGAGGGAAAGCCTCCGCCGCCGTTTTGGTCCCCACGATCTCGGCCTTCGCTCCCGGCCTCATCGGGTACGGCGCTTATGCCCTGCTGACGCGAGTCGCCTACGCCCTCGGAGACGGGCGCTCTCCCTCCCTGGCGGCCGCTGCCGGATTCGGCTTGGCTGCCGTCGGGGACCTGGTGTCCTCGGTCTTGTTGGGGGGCACGGCCCTGATCGCGGCGCTTGCCGGAGCGTTCTCCATCGGCATGATCGTGGCAGCCGGGGTCCTGTTGCTCCGGCTTCGCAGAACGGCCGGCTCCGAGGCGTTCGCCGGCCTGGGCGTCACGACGCTACGAGGGCTCGGCGCCGGGGGTCTCTCCGCGCTCGCGGGCAGCGCCCTTGCCCGGGCCCTGCCCCGCGCCGATCTCTGGGAGAGCCTGGCGTCCTGCCTCGCCGCGGGACTGGCGGCGGTGCTCACCTACCTCGTGGCCCAGTATCTCCTCGGTGACCGGGAGCTCGCCCGGGTCGCCGGGTTCCTGCGCCTGGATCCCCGTGGTCGGAGCACGTAGCCCGGCCCGCCTCGGCCTTGTGGCCGCGGCGCTCGGCGTCCTGGTCTCCGCCGCCGGGAGCGGGGTCTCCCCGGCCGCCGGGGCCGTCCCCTCGCCTTCTGCTCTTCATGGATCGAATGCCCTCCCCCGCAAGATCCTGATCGTCAGCATGGCGGGTCTCACGTGGGAGGACGTGGCCGCCGGGAGAGCTCCCGCGCTCGCCTCTTTGGCCAGGAGCTGGTCGGTGGGAGCGCTCTCGATCCGAAGCGTGGGGCCCCGGACCGACGCTCCCTCGGCTTTCGCCTCCCTCGGAGCGGGGAACCGCGCCCGGGGTGGGGGGCCGACCGACATGAAATTTGCTCCCAATGCCTCACCGACGGCCGGAGGGGGGCTCGTCGTGGACCAGTGGAAGCGGGTGCTGGCAGACAACGACCGCCTGCACTTCGAGGCGGTTCCGGGCGCCCTGGGAGAGGCCCTCGGGGGGGCGGGCCTGCGGAGGGCGGTGGTGGGCAATGCCGACGGAGGAGCGGTCCCCCCCGATGCCACCCGGCGTCGGGCCCTGGGTCGGGAGCGACGGCGCTTCGCGCCCCTCGCCCTGGCCGACTCGGAGGGAAGGGTCGATGCCGGTGAGGTGGGAGCGCATCTCATCGTGGCGGACCCCGGCGTGCCCAGCGGCTATCGAGCCGACCCCGATTCGATGCTCTCGGCCAGCCGGTTCGCCCTTGCCCGGGCAGACGTCGTCCTGGTGGAGCTGGCCGACACCTACCGGGAGGGGCAGGTGGTCTATGCTTCCCTCCTCGCGTCCGACGTCCCCAGGCCCGATGAGAACGTGCCCGCTCGTATCGAGGCCATCGGCCGGGACGATGCTCTTCTGGAGGACCTCCTGGGCGAGGTCGATCTTGGCCGGGACACGGTCCTCGTCCTCGGCGCCTCGGGAATCGGGCCCACCCACCGGGAGCGGCTCATGGTCGTGGCCATGGCGGGAGTGGGTGCGGTTCGGAAGGGATGGCTCACCTCCGCCACCACCCGACGCGATGGCATCGTCACCATCTCGGACCTCGCTCCGGGGATCCTCCGGCTGCTCGGCATCGACCCCCCCCCATCCATGACCGGCCTGCCCGTCCGGGCGGTCCCGGGGGGAGAGGGTCGCCTGGAGCGCCTCCTCGACCTGCAAGCCTCCGCCCTTTTCCACGTTCGGTGGGTGGGCGCCTTCTTCGTGGTGTTCGTGGTCCTGCAATTCATCCTCTATCTCGTGGCCTGGAGGCGGCTGTCTCGAGGACGGACTGACCGGAGCGGGATGCTTCGGGTTCTCACTCTGGGATTCATGGGGGTTCCGGTGGCGACCCTGGTTCAATCCGGGGTCGGAGCCGAGCGGTTGGGGATCTGGCAGGCGCCCGCGGTCCTGGTCGCAACCTCCGCGCTGATCGCCGGGTTGGCGCTCGCCGGACCGTGGTCCCGGCGGGCGAGCGGCCCTTCCGCCTTCGTTTGTAGCCTGAGCGTCCTCGTGAT
>JBOGWM010000140.1:0-9770 GCA_050693695.1 Actinomycetota bacterium | reverse complement strand
GCCGTACCCCGACCCGGGTGCGACAGCGGCGCGCCCTTTGGATCGCGCTGGTCGCCAATGCGGGATTCCTGGTCGTGGAGGCGGCGGGAGGTCTCGCTTTCCACTCTCTCGCCCTACTCGCGGACGCGGCTCACATGCTCTCGGACGTGGCGGGGCTCGGGATCGCCCTCATCGCTCAGCGGCTCCTCGAGCGTCCGGCGTCCATCCGGCACACGTTCGGCCTCCAGCGGGCTGAGGTGCTGGGGGCCCAGGCCAATGGCGTTCTGTTGCTCGGGGTGGCGGCCTGGATCGTCTACGAAGCCGCCATGCGGGCGGTCAGGCCCGTGACGGTGACCGGGCCGGGGCTCCTGGCGGTCGCCAGCCTGGGTCTCGCGGTGAATGTCGGGAGCGCCGTCCTGCTTGCCCGCTCCCGTGGGAGGAGCCTGAACATGGCCGGGGCCTACCTTCACATGGTGCTCGACTCCATCGGCTCGCTGGGAGCGATCGTGGCCGGGATCGCGGTCATCGGGTGGCAAGCCGATGTGGCCGACCCGATCATCTCCATCGCCATTGCCGCCCTCGTGATCTGGTCGGCCTGGCGCCTCCTCTCGGACACCGCCCACGTCCTCATGGAGGGCACGCCTCGGGGGCTCGATCCCCGGGAGGTCGAGGAGGCGCTCAAGGACCAAAGACACGTGGAGGCGGTGCATGCCCTGCATCTGTGGAGCCTCGCATCCGACACCTCCGCACTCTCGGCGCACGTCGTGCTCGGGGGGCTGAGCACGCTGCACGAGGCCCAGCTCACGGGGGAGCGCCTGAAGATCATGCTGGCGGAGCGCTTTGGGGTGCAGCAGGCGACGCTGGAGCTGGAATGCCACGATTGCGACGCCCTCGGATCCACTGGAAGGCATGCCTTCGAGTGCGAGCTCGAGCGCCCCGGTCGCTGAAGTGCTTACCTTCCCCGAACCCGGGCTCGAGGCTTTGAGCCGAAAGATCGTTTCGATAGATGGGTGAAGGTCCGGGCTTTCCGAGCAACCCCGAGGGAGAGATCCCTCCCTCCGCGCCCGAAGGAGGTCCGCCCTCGCCGGGAAGAGTGATCGGGCCGATGAGCGGTGGCCAGCTCCTCCAGAGAGCGGTCAATCTGTACCTCGATCATTGGAAGGTGTTTGTCGGTATCGTTGCGGTGGTGATCGTCCCGTTCACCTTTCTCCAGGCGTTCCTCGCCGCATCCGGCATGGCATCCTTCAAGCCCGGAGTGATTCCCTCACCCGAGATCGTCTTCCGCGCCCTCGGCCCCGGGCTCATCGCCCTGGTCCTGGCCTTTCTCGTGACCTCCTTGGTTACGGCCGCGAGTACTCGGGCCGCTGCCGACATCTATCTCGGAAGGCAAGTGACGCTCCGCGGTGTCTACGGGCTGGCCCTCGATCGACTGGGCCCGATGCTGGTGGCCCTCTTTCTCGCAGGCCTGATCGTGGTTGGTGGATTCTTCTTGCTCATCATCCCCGGTATCCTCTTCCTGGTCCGGGTCGGATTCGTCCCGGCGGCGGTGATGCTGGAGGGGGCGGGAGGTACAGAAGCAATCAGACGTTCCTGGAGGCTTGCCAAAGGGGACGGCTGGAGAATCTTCGGGATCCTGCTCTCCACCATCATCATCAGTGGAGTCGTGGGTTTTCTTCTCTCCTTCCCCTTTGGCCGGCTGGCTCGAGCCATGGGAGCCGGCGGGTGGTGGCTCGCGGCGTTCGGAGAGGCTCTCGCTAACGTCGTGACCACTCCCTTCGGCGCCATCGTGTTCGTCCTTGCGTATTTCGACCTTCGTATTCGCAAGGAGGGCCTCGACCCGTGAGGCATGAAGCTCCCGTCGCGCTCGATCAACCACACCATCGCCTGCGCGCCGTCCCCGATCGACTCCGAGACGACGGCCAGATGAAACAGCCCCGCAAGGGCCGAGAGGGTACTGTTGCCCCGGCTCTGTCCAAAACATTTGAAGCGGGTCCAGGCGTACGCGGGCCGGTGGGAATGTGCGTGGCCCGAGTGTCGAAAGCTTTCCGGGGCGGGGAAGGGCCCATGCCGATTCCACACTCGGGTCGCCTGGGGGACGGGTAGCTCTCTCGCTGGTGAGCCTTACCCGTTCGCCGGGACCGGGGGGCTCTTCACCATCCGCTCTATGTCCTCCACCGCCTCGGAGGGCCCGATGAGAATCACCCCGTCTCCGGTTTGGAAGCGGGCGCGCCCGGGGGGCCGGTACTGCCAGCGCCCCCCTCTCGAGATCGCCAGCACCGACATGCCGGTGGCCTCCTCGAGCTCCAGCTCGTCCAGCGTCTTGCTGGCGAAGGGCGACTCCGGCGGGATCTCGATCCGAAGGACGATATCCTCGGCCTCCCCCAGGGCCTCGGCGATGATGGGGTGAAGCTCCTCGTCGCGCTCGATCAACCACACCATCGCCTGGGCGGCGTCCCCGATCGACTCCGAGGCGACCGCGAGATGAAGCAGCCCCCGCAGGGCGGGACGGGCTCTCGCCTCCAGGGCCGCATCCAGGACCCAGGTTTCCAGAGCCTCCAGCATGTCATCGAGCCGATCCTCCAGGCGGTTGACCTCCGCCGCCAACCCCCGGTCGGCCAGGAGCACCGCGGCGTACGCGAGGCCCACTGTCACTTCGGCCAGGTCCTTCATCTCCACCACGGTATCGATGGCCCGATCCAGCTCGGTGAGCGGGATCCCCTCGTCGGCGGGTGGAGCTGGCTTCGGCCCCACGCCCGCCAGCCTCCGAATGGCCGGCAGACCCTCCTCGAGGCCCCGCAGCACCAGGACGTCACCGGCGTAGAGAAACTCCTCATCCGGAGGGTCGAAGATCCAGCGCGGCCCCCGCCGGATGGCGAGAAGCCTCGCTCCGTGCACGGCCAGCTCCGCCTCACGGACGCTGCGGCCGTCGAGAAGGCAACGCTCCGGGAGGACGATCCGGTCCACCAGCTCCTCCGCCCGGGCCAGCTCCGCCGTCAGCTCCCGCGGGATCCCGATCTCGGAGAGGAGGATCTTGGCGATGTCCAGGGCGGAGTTGCCGATCCATTCGATCGAGTCGATCACCTTGAGGAGCGAGGCGAGCCCGGCGGCGTCCTGGCGACTGCGGGATGCCAGCAGGCACACCTCCCGCATGGAGTGCACCAGCCGGTTGAGCTCCTCCTCCAGCTCGAGCACCTCTCGTGCGAGCTCGCGGTCGGCATAGAAGAGCCCGGCATACGCCAAGTCGAGCATCAGCTCCGAGGTGTCCTTCGCCTCGGCGAGCATCGCTTTTAAGGTGCGCGGTCGCTCTTCGATCATGCCGCAATGCTGAGGATACCCAGAGTTGCGATCAGCGCCAAGGCCCCGATGAGGTCCATCGAGCTGGTGACGACCGGGATGCCATACGTATCGGGGTCGAGTCCGAAGCGATAGCTCAAGATGGCGGCATAGTAAGCGATGAAGACCCCGCCGGTGGTGGCCATGGCCCCGGCCAGCAGGCAGAGACCGACCATCGCCACGAGCCCGGGGTGAGCGAGCCCCACGAGGTCGGAGGCCAGGGTGGCGGAGGCGCCGACCAGCGCGAAGACCGGGATCGCCAGGAGGTAGGTCAAGATGATGTCCTCCACGCTGCGCCCCCCGGGCACCGCCCTGGGACTGATCGAGCCCAGATGCAGCTTGGAAGCCAGGCGTGCCGAGAGGATGCCCCCCAAGGCCCCAGCGTCCTCGAGGAAGGGCGGGATGAGCACCAGAAGCGCCGGCAGGGCGAAGAAGTGCTCGACACGCCGGTCGATGGTGAGCCCGGCGATCACGTCCACCAGGCCGGCCACGATGAGGATGGGCAGGCTCTGGCGGACGATCCGGTGAAAGACCTTCAGGGTGGAGTGGCGACGCGTGTAGATGATGGCCATGAAGAAGGCGGCAGCCGAGGCGAGGCCGATGGCTTCGGGAAGGAAGCGAATCGGTAGGGCGAAGGTGGCGATCCAGAGGGCCGGGAGCGTGACCAGGTCTCCGGTTGCGGTCACCACCGGCGCGGAGACATTGTCCATGTCCCAGCCCCGGCGAACGGAAAGCGTCGCCACCGCCAGGGTGATCGCCATGACCAGGACGCTGGAGAGAGCTCCCCCGATCACCGACACCACGAGGTAGTCGAGCACCGACATGGTGGGAATCCCGAAGAGCCGTCCCACCCCTCCGGCGATAAACGCCAGGGCCACCGATATCTCGAGAGTGAGAACCGCCGAAGCGAGGACGCTCTGGCCCCCGACGTTCCTCCGGCTCAGGCGACCCGAAAACTCACCGGTGTGGATGGCGGTGCCGAGGCGGGATCCGAGGGCGCCGAAGATGTTGCCTCGCATCCCGATCGCGGCGGGCACCAACATGATCAGGCCGGGGTGGCGCTCCAGGACTCCGGTCATGAAGCCGAGCGCGAGTCCCGCCACGAGATCGCCCGCGGAGGAGACGAGCAGGGCTCCCATCCCCTGGCGCGCGTCCCTCGCCTGGGCGCGAAGCAGCGCCGCGGCCCGCCGAAGGCACCGGCGGGCGATCTTTCCCAGGGATATCCTGAAGGTCCGCATCGGCCTCCATCAGCGGCAATCTCGCGTGGTCCTCCATCGGGCTCAGGGTACCGGACGGCCGAACCGCCGGGGAGCCGGACAGCCGTCGTATCGACGGGTGGCGCTTGTTCCTTGAGCCGGTTGGGTACCTCGCAGCCCGGAGGCGAGCGGAGGCAGGAGCCCCGCGCTACCGTGATTGAGAAACGTTTCCTCGAAGGAGGGATGCTTGCGCATGAGCAGCCGCATCGAAGACGAAGAGCAGACCCCGGGCCCCGGAGGACCGGGACCGTCGAGGATGGCCGGGGGCGGGAGCCTGGCGCTCGTCCTGGCCGTGGCCCTACTCGCCGGCGGCCTGGCCGGGGGGGTCGTGGGCTACCGGGCGGCGAGCGGGGCCTCGCGCTCCGGCCTCCCTCCCGGGAACCCACCCCCCCTCTCTCAGCCCCCGGCCGGGTCGGTCGCAGGCATCGTAACCGCTATCCGCCCCTCGGTCGTCAGCGTCTTTACCCGCGCCGTCCGGCTCGACGTCTTTTTCGATCCCGTGCCGACCCAGGGAGCGGGCACCGGTATTATCCTCGATCCCGAGGGTCACATCCTGACCAACGCGCACGTCATCGAGGACGCGCAGCGGATCGAGGTGCTGCTCTCGGATGGGCGCGCGGTCGAGGCGAAGGTGACGGGGGCCGATCCGGCCACCGATCTGGCGGTGCTGAAGATCGAGAGTCAGACGCTGAAGCCGGCCGCCCTGGGCGACTCCAGTCGCCTCCGGGTGGGTGACCGGGTGATCGCGGTGGGCAACGCCCTCGCCCTCGAGGAGGGCCCGACCGTGACCGATGGGATCGTATCCGCCCTCGATCGCTCCATTCGCACCGAGGAGCGGGCCACCCTCGACCACCTGATCCAGACCGACGCCGCCATCAACCCGGGAAACAGCGGTGGCCCGCTCCTGGACGCCGCCGGCAACGTCGTGGGAGTCAACACGGCCGTCGCCGGCAATGCGCAGAACATTGGCTTTGCCATCGCCATCTCGCACGCCCGCTCCGTGGTGGACGAGCTGATCCGAACCGGCAAGGTCGTGCGCCCCTTCCTGGGGGTGAGCATGAGCAAGGTCACTCCCCAGGTCGTTTCGATCGAGCGGCTGAGCGTCAAGGAAGGGGCCCTGGTGAGGCAGGTTCAGCAGGCAAGCCCGGCCGATCAGGCGGGGATCCGCCCTGGAGATGTCATCGTCGAGGCGGACGGCAAGCCGATGGCCGACCCCCAAGCGGTTCAGGACGCCATCGGAGCTCACAAGCCGGGGGAACGCATCGACATCGTGATCGCGAGGGGCGAGGAGCGGCTCCGCCTCAGACCCGTTCTCGCCGAGCGCCCGAGGTAGCGAGGCTCCATGAAGCAGGCGCCATCCGATGCGAGTTACGCATGTCTGATATATCGAGATAACTAAAGGTTATTATGGTGCTCGCGAGACGAGCCGTCAGGTGGCGAGTCGGAGGAGGAAGGGGACTGCTATGCCCGAGCATCGGTGCGTCAACGTGGGGGCCATCTCTTGCAACGGCCACTTCAAGGCCGACACGATGGAGGAGCTGCTCAGGCAGGTCGCCAGGCACCTGAAGGAGAAGCACGCGGTCGCGACCCCGACTCAGACGGTCATGAACTACGTCGTCAGGATGGCCGGCAAGTAGGTAGTAGTGCACCATCGCGTAAAGTGCACAGGGCGCAAAGGCGGGCCTCGGTCTTAGATAGCACCCACCCATCGAGCTCCACGGTCCGGCCCTCCTCGAAATCCGCAAGCACCCCCGCGGCCAGGAGGCGTCGCAGCTCTTCATCCCCCGCGGTGTGGAGAGCTCGGCGTCCGGCCTCCAACCGGTCGGCGACCAGGGATGCCAGCAGTCCGGGAGTCGCCTCCCCGGGAACCGCCCGCAAGTACTCCCCGCCGACGATGCGGGCGCTGTCCCGGTGCTCCAGCAGCCGGACAAGGCGCTCGCTCGGCTCACCCCAAGGGGTTGGTGAGAAGAGCCGGGAGGCGACCGGTCGCCAGAGCAAGGTCGCACCCATGCCCAGCGCGCCGAGGAGCAACCGTCGTCGCCCGATCGTCCGTCGAATGCTCACGTGAGCATCATCGCCTTCAGATGCCGCGCGAGCCGGAGGGTGAGGGCGACCAGCATCATCGTCGGGGTCGCGCCCCCCGGGGTGGGAAAGACCGAGCATCCCGCCACGAACAGGTTCGACATCTCGTGCACGCGCAGGTTGCGGTCCACGACACCCCGCTTGGGGTCATCGCTCATCCGGGTGGTGCCCATGAGGTGTTGTCCTCCGCCGAGATCCTCGGGCCAGCCGGTGTCCTGCTCGCCATGGAGGATCTTGAGGCGTCCGATGCCGGCGCGTCCGACCTCTGCTCCCAATGCCTCCAGGGTCCGTCTCACATTGCGCCGGTCGGCGTCGGTCAACCGCCAGTCGAGAGCCATTCTGGGCATCCCGAGTTGGTCCCGCTCTTCGATCAGCAGGACCCGGCTATCGGGGTTCGGCGCCTGCTCGAATCTCGTCCTGAGCAAGATGGCGTCGATCCGTCCGCGCCCGCGAGCGTAAACGGCCGTGGCCACATCGCCCAGGAGCTCGGGAATCAGATCCTCGGCTTTCCGCGGCGTCGAGCCCACCAGCTTCCCCAGCACCTCCGGGTAGGGCACGGGGAGCGGGGCCCCCGGGATGACAAACCGCTCCCAGGTCATGAGGTCGGTCACGACGTTGCTCACGTGACGGCCGAAGTTGGAGACCTTCTCCCGGCTACGGATGCTCCTCAGGAGGGACTTCAGGGAAGCGACCTCCGGCGACTCGGCGGCGCCCTCGACGCTGCGCCCGTAGAAGGGCTCGGGCCGGATCTGGACGTCCAGCAATCCCTCGGCGAGCTGGAAATCCTTCGAGGAGGCGAGATAGCCTCGAAGCGTGGCCCCACCGACCCGGTGGACGTTGTAGAAGCCGAGGCGCATCCGCGGATTCGACGGAGTGATCACGCCGGCCACGAACCGGGGGTGCTCCAGGAAGAATCTGCCGACGAGGTCGTGGTGATTCCCGATCCCGGCGGGCCATCGGTCGGTCTTCGAGACGAGCAGCAGCCTCGCGTTCTCGATCGCGCCCGTCGCCAGGACGAACAGCCTCGCTCGCAGCGAGAAACGGTTGCCCGAGAGCGTCGCCACCCCGGCCGAGGTAACCGTCCTTCCGAGGTCGTCGGTATCCAACCTCATGGCGTTGGCATGGAGGTACACTGCCACGTTCGCCGCCTTGTCAAGCTCCTCGCGGTAGTTCTTTCCGAAGCTGCGCGAGGGCTCCGGGACCACTTGGGCGACCCGGTTCCCGATGCGATCGCCCTTGAAGGGGAGGGCGCCGAGGCGGTCTCGCTCGGTCCAGTAGCTCAGGTCCCAGTGCGGTGAGGGGACGCGGCAGATGGTTGCCGCAGCCCCGTAGAAGGGGTCGACATCGGCCTTCCTTATTGGCCACCCGGTGAAGGGAATGCCCTCCCGGGCCTCGAAGTCCGCCTCATCGAACGGCCGGCAGATGCCGCCCCAATGGTTGGTCGTTCCCCCGAAGTAGCGCAGTCGCGGCCCGATCAGGCGGCCGTAGGGGAGCCCGATCGAGGGACCGTCGTAGAGATCCTGGGTCCTCGGGTCAAACTCGAAGTCGCCGCTCTCGATCACCGCCACTCGCAGCGGTGACCCGATGAGCTCGCGCGCGAGCGTGATCCCGGCCGCTCCACCGCCCACGATGCAGACATCGGTCGTAAGGAGCGAGTCTTTTTCCACCGAGCGGGCGTCGGTGAACATCTAACCCGCCTTCACGACGACGCTTCGGGCGATGCGGTCGTGCCAGCCCTGTTTCTTCGCGCTGGCGGCGGTGGTGAGGAAAAGGGCGGCGTACCACGGGAGCAGGCTTGCCCACAGGAAGGCTCCGATGCCCGGTAAGTCGGGGGTCAGGGCGCCAAGCGTGCCGAGGGGAGGAAACAGGAGGATCCAGCGGGCGATCGCCCGCCCGAGCGCCAGCTTTGCGCCGTTCGCCTCGTTGCGAACCGCAAGCCCGAGCGCGAGCTGCCCGAGGGACGCGCCGAGCGCTACCCAGGAGCCGACGAAGTATGTCCCGCTCAGGCTGGTGCCGACCAGGGCGTTCAACGCCACCCGGCTCGCATCAACGGCCGCCGAATCCGAAGAGAAGCGGACGGCTGGCCCGACGCTCGCACGCACCAGGACCGAGCCCGCGAAGACCAGCGTCACGACGATCGCCACATCGATCACCCAGGCGGCCAGCCGTCTCACTATCCCTCCGAACATCAGCGGGGGGAGGACCGGCTCTCCCCCTGACCCCCCTCTCAAGACCGGTTGTGACCGATCGACGCCGATCGGGCCGGCATGGCCGTCCCTCAATAACTCACTCCGGCCTTGGGGCGCCGTATGTTGCACAGACCCCCCATGGCCTTCGGCCTCCGCGATGGATGAGAGCGCCTGGAACACAAGGATCAATAGATTTGTTCACTTGTTCCCATATTATCTCTATCGCTAGGATGCCTTTCTGATCTCAGCGGGGATGATATTCGGGGAATCGCCGGATGATTAAAGTTTTCTCTCTTTACATGGAAATGATTAAGGAATAACCTGTGTCGTTACTGACAGCTGAGACGTCAGGAAGCGGATAAGGGGGGCTTCGATTACTCAGCTCTTGAGAAGCGCGTTCATCGCCTTGCTCTTGGCCTGGTTGGGAGTGGGATTCGCTCCGGCCACCGCCGAGACGTCTGAGAATTTCAACCTCACCTGCGATCCCGGCGATGAGGGGATCTGGGCTCCACTCAGCCGTTCCAATCACGACAACCTGGTGGCACGCTCGGACCGCCCGCAGCTCGCCCCCGGGGACAGCTTGAGCCTGCGACTCCAATGGGAGTGGCGGGACTGGAAACCGGGGAGCGAGCTCGGTCTGCGGGCCTGCACGGATCTCGACGGACGCCAAGAGGTTGATGGCAAGGCGACCCCTCCCCACCAGGGCCCCCAGTTCGACTTCAAGACGATCCACCCCGCTGAACCCCCCGAGCGGCGAGCGGAGGAAAAGAACCGGCGGGTGGTTACCCACACCGTCACGCTCCAGGTTCCCGGGGACGCGTCGCCGGGTGAGTTCTGCACCCGGGTGGCGGTGGCCGGGGATCCGCAGGCTCACCGGGGGAGCGCCCCGCCATTCGACATCGCCGAGACGGTCTGCCTGCCCATCGCCGCC
>JBOGWM010000139.1:0-6425 GCA_050693695.1 Actinomycetota bacterium | reverse complement strand
GCACGGCATCGACCCCCAGACCATCCGCAAGAAGGTCTCCGACATCCTGCTGGCGGCGCGGCCCGAGGCCGGCCCCGGAGGCCGCCCGCCGCCGAAGACTCGAGGACGGCGGGGCGCCCCCAGAGCGCGGGGGGGCTCAGAAGCGATCTTGCTGCCCAGGGACGAGCTGACCCGGCTGGTGCGGTCCCTCGAAGACGAGATGCATCGGGCGGCCCGGGAGCTTCGCTTCGAGTATGCGGCGAGACTGAGAGACGAGATCGGAGACCTGAAACGGGAACTGAAGGCTCTGGCCTGAAGAGCTAAGCCGATGCAACCAGTCGATTCTCCGAGAGGCTCGCAGCCGTCCTCGACGCTCAAGGCTCGATTTTCGCCCGACCATCTCCGCGTCCTGACACCGCAAGAGGCCGCGCGATTGCTGGCCCCGGTCGACCCGCTGGACCTTGCAAGAGCCCATGTCGATCCCGATTCGTGGGACCGCGTCCTCGACGCGGTGGCATGGGATCTTCTTTACCGCCTCGAGCCGGGTCTTTACGAGAAGCTGGTGGACGGCGAGAAACTGCACCCCGGAATCATCGAATGGCTGCCGAAGGCCGCGCGAGCTATCGAGGTCGGAGCGGGGACCGGCCGGTTGACCCTGGCGCTGGTTCGCGGCTTCCGAGAGCTGATCGCCGTCGAGCCGGCGGCCCCGATGCGCCGCCTCCTGCTTCAGAAGCTGGCGGTTGGCGGTCACTCGAACGCTCGGGTGACCGGCGGCTTCTTCGACGACCTGCCGGTGAAAGATGACTGGGCCGATCTTGTCATGGCCTGCTCCGCGTTCAATCCGGACGACTCGCACGGCGGGCAGCGGGGCCTGGAGGAGATGGAAAGGGTGTGCGCTCCGGGAGGAATGATCGCGATCGTCTGGCCCACCGAGGTCGAATGGTTCACGGAGCGAGGTTTCGAGCACGTCGCCTTCGACGGCGCGATGGAGCTCGACTATGGAAGTCGCGAACAGGCGCGGGAGATCTGCTCGATCTTCTACCCCTGGGCCATCGACTCGGTGCGTGAGGACGGTCGCCTCTCCTACGAAGCGGTCGGGATGAACCCGCCCCGGGACCTGGTCTACCGGAGAGAAACGGTCATGGGTTATGAGCGGACCAGCAGATAAGGCCGCCAGGAAGCCTCGCTTCGAGACTCTTTTCGAGATGGCCGGTCTCACGAGCTTCGAGCTACCCTCTTGCCTCGAGCGCATCTACGGGGGCTCGGTTGGGTTCGAGCCCCCGGCTCTGTTCACGAACTTCGTTGCCTCTATCGATGGGGTGGTGGCGCTGGAGGGAGATGCGCCGCCATCGGTGATCCGCGGGGCCAGCCCGGCCGATCTCTTCCTCATGGGCCTGCTTCGAGCCTGTGCCGACACCGTTCTCATCGGCGCGAGCACCCTGCGCAGCGGGCCCAAGCACCTCTGGGATCATGAAGCGGTCTTTCCCGAGATGGCAACCGCTTTTTCCCGGCTGCGGCGCACGCTCGGCCTGCCCGGATCACCGCAGCTCGTGGTACTCAGCCGCAGTGGCGATCTGGACCCGTCCATCCGGGCACTTGAAGCCGGAGCTCTCGTGATAACCACCGATGCGGGAAAAGCGAACCTGAAGGGCAAGCTCCCCGCGGCGGCGACCATCCTCTCTCGTGGGCCCGAGGTCAGAATCGGAGAGGTGGTCGAGGTCCTGCGCCGGCAAGGGGGCCGGTTGATCCTGAGCGAAGGTGGCCCGCACGTGCTGGGTCAACTGCTCGAGGCGCGGGTGGTCGACGAGCTGTTCTTAACCGTTGCTCCGACACTGACGGGACGATGCTTCTCGCGCCGCCGGCTCGGCCTTATCGAGGGTTTCGCGCTCGACCTCCAGGAGTTGGCCGGAACAGATCTGCTCAGCGTCAAAAGGGATACGTCCCACCTGTTCCTGAGATACCGGATCCGGTGTTTCTCTTCGGCGTGATAAACGCTTCACCCGACTCGGTCAACATCGACTCGATCGTCGAAGGCCCTGACGAGGCGCTCACCCGCGCCCGAGCGTTGTTGAGGCAAGGAGCGGACGCTCTCGACCTCGGCGGGCAGGGCTCGACACCCGCATCGGTCATCGCGCAGGCAACCGAGGAGTGGCAGCGGCTCGAGAGCATCGTGGCGGCCCTCGCCGCGCTCGATGTGCCCCTCTCCATCGACACCTGGCGACCGGAAGTCGCCCATAGGGCCCTGTCGTTGGGAGCCACGATGCTGAATGCCGCCGACGGCATGCAGAGCGAGGACATGTGGGCCGTAGCCTCCGATCACCAGGTCGATATCGTCATCCCGTTTCTTTCCGGTCCTCACCCGCACGCCCTAAAGATCATCACAAGCGATCCGATCGAGTCGATGATCCAGTTCTTTGACGCCCGCCTGCGGGTGGCCCGGCGGTTCGGCTTGGAGCGCCGCTGCTTCCTGGATCCCGGAACCGGCTTCGCGCCCCACGATCGAACACCGGAGCAGCACTTCCGATATCAGAAATACGTGTACGGGCATCTGGACGCCCTCCGCCGCTTCGACAGGCCCCTGTACATCGCTCTGCCATGGAGGGACACTCCCCGAGAGCGAGAACTGCTGGAGATGGTGCTTCGCGCCCGACCCGAGCTCGGCCGGGCTCACTACCCGGCCACAGTCAGGGCGGCCGAGCTGGCCCTCGATACGGGGCCCTGACGCAGCGGGCAGCCTCCGGGACCGCAATCACGACCAGCGTCGAGCACAGACGCCGAGGAACTCCTCACGCAGGCTCGGTTCGGACTCGTAGTTGCCCCGCCAGGACGACGTCCAGGTCTTCGACCGCTCCTGGGAGACCCCGCGCATCCGCATGCAGAGGTGAACCGCCTCGAGCCCCACGGCGACGCCGTGGGGCTCGAGCACCTCCAGGAGCGTATCCGCTATCTGATGTCCCACGCGCTCCTGTACGGTGAAGCGCCGGGCGAACAGCCGTACGAGGCGGGTGAGCTTGGAGATCCCGATGATCGTCTCCTGCGCGATGTAGCCCACGTGGGCAACCCCGTAGAAAGGGAGCGCATGATGCTCGCAGAGGGAGAAGAAGGGGATCGGGCCCTCGATGATCTGGGAGAGCGCGCAGCTCGGGCCGCCCCGGCACTCGGTGGGAAAGACGGTTATCAACTTGGGGTCGCCCTCGTACCCCGAGGTCGAGTCAAAGAGGGCTCTCAAGAAGCGTTCCGGCGTGCGTGAGGTGCCGGGGGTCTCCAGGTCCATGCCCAGGACCTCGAAGATCTCCGCCACGTAGGCCTGGAATCGGCGCCATCGCTCCGGATCCATCTTCCTCGGCGCCACCTGCTCCCAGGACGAGGTCTCCTCGAGATCGGCGGCGATGAGTCGAGCTTCGCCCAGGGGCAGAAGCCGGCGAGGCTTGTCTCGCTGCGCTCCTTCTTGCTGGCTCTGCATGTCAACCTCCCGCCCCCGGCCGGTTCGCCTGTCCGGGTCTTTGCGATGAGTGTAGGCGATCGCCAGTCGCGCTCTAAGCGGATCACGAAAATCGTAATGATCTCGGAACCTTGCGGAAATCTCTCATCCCTATGATCGGTGCGGGCGGTCTCGATCTCTTGACCGGCTCCGATACGGAAGCGTAACGTGTCCCTACAAGAAGGTTCCAAGGTGAGCACACATGGAAAAAGCTCTCGACTGCCTGGCGAGATCATCGGAGGCAACCGTGCCCGCGTGCAGTCAGATCGTCGTCCAGAGCCTGGGGGCTCCGCCGGTTCCGCAAGAGGTTCCCTCCATCCCGGGGCTGGCGGTGGCGACGGGGGCTCTTCTGATCAACGGTGACCGGGCGACGGCGAGCCCGGCCGGCTGTTTCTCGGATGTCTTCGCCCTCCACGACAGCTTCGCCCTCGTTTGTGGGGACATCTACGGAAGGGGACAGGAGGTGGCCTCATTGGCGCGCGCCGCCAAGAACCTGCTGCGCCAGGAGGCCTTTCGAAACTCCAGCCCGGAGCTGGCGGCCCTGCGGGTAAGCCGGATGCTGGCATCGAGCACCGGGGAACCGTGCCCCCTGGAGTTGCTTTACGCCCGCTTCCAGCCGGCGCCACGGCGACTCACCCTCTGCAACTTCGGGGGTTGGCCGCCCCTCATGTTCGACAGGGACGGGGCTCGCCTCCTCGAGTCCCGGGGGTCCCGGTCGGCCCGCTGCGGGAGCCATGAGTGCGTGCAATCCGAGATGACCCTCGCCCCCGGCGACATCTTCGCGGCCTATACCAATGGCATCCCGGAGGCCCGCCAGGACAAGGACCGGATCTTCGGGATCGACTCGGTGCGGCGTCTCCTCGAGCAACACTCCCATGACAGCGCCCAGGCCATCGTCACTCGCATCCTTACCCTGGTGTCCGGCTATGCCCGGCCACCCTTCGCCGATGACGCGGTGGTGTTGGTGGCGCGAGCTACCGAGTAGAATCTTTAGCGTTGGGAAGGTTTCGCGTGCCCGTAACCCGCCCGCAACCTGTTGGAAACCGAGGGTTCATACGATCCTGGTGGTGGCTTCCAAGGAAACTCGAGTCCTGACCGAAGAACGGGCCCGCCTGCGAGCCGAGCACACGGCCGGCGCTTCCGGGATCGCTATCGTACGCGGCTGGTCGGACTGCCTGGATCGGGTGGTGACCGGCCTGTGGGAGGGGCTGGCAGGCGACGACCGCTGCGCTCTCGTGGCCCTGGGGGAGTACGGCCGGCGAGAGCCCTCACCCACCTCGTATGTGGACCTCCTCGTTCTCCGAGGCTCCGCCCACAGCGATCCGAGCGCGCCGGCCAAGGCGCTCTCGGAGGAGCTATGGGAAGCGGGACTCGAGGCCACCCTCGCTGTCCGCTCTCCCCGAGAGGCGCTGGAGCGGGCTCGCAGCGGGATCGAGTCCGAGACGGCCTTTCTCGATGGGCGTTTCCTGGCCGGGAATCTCGTTCTCTTCGAGGAATGCCAAGAGAGTGTCCTGGCCTGGAGCCGGCAGGCTCCCGAGGGATTTCTCAACCGGATTCGGACCGCGACCGGGGCTCGTCACCTGGGCGAGGACGATGCCTCCGCCTGCCTGGAGCCGGACGTGCTCGAGGGGCGGGGCGGGCTGCTCGACCTCGCAACCGTCCGCTGGATCGAGCTGATATGCGGTCCACAGCGGCTCGCGGTGGCCCGGCGCGAGCTGGTCGAAGCGGCGGATTTCCTGCACCGGCTTCGCAACCAGCTTCATTACTGCACGGAGCGAAACACGGACCTCTTCCAGGTGGAATACCATCGCCCGGTTGCCGAGGCCCTTGCCGGTCCGGAGTCGGGCCCGGCCCCCGAGGTTGACCTGTTGCGCTCGCTGTACGAGCGATGCCGCAGGGTGGCATGGGCCCTGGAGTGCCTCTTGAGCCCGGAAATGGAGGAGCCGGAGGCGGCGGCGCGGTTTCGCGCTCTGCTCCCGAGGGCCCCGGCGCCCGACCGGCCATGGCCTCCGGAGGCACGAGAGATCTTCTTGGGGATCCTCGCGGCGGGGGCGGAGGGCCGGCCTGTGTTTCGCGCCCTGGATCAGTGGGGGGCACTCGTGCAAGCGCTTCCCGAGTGGGAAGCCATCCGCTGCCTGCCCCCCAGCAACGCGTACCATCGATACGCCGTCGATGTGCATTCCTTCGAGGTGGTCACAGCCCTGGTGGCCCTGGGGGAGAGTCATGATCAGCTCACCCGCCAGATCGCGGAGGCTGCCCTTCCCGATCGGGAGCTGTTGGCTCTGGCGGGCCTGCTTCACGCGATCGGCAAGGGGACTCCCGACGACCACACGGTGCGGGGCGAGCGCCTCGCCGGCGTGGCCCTGCGGCGGATGGGGGCGCAAGAACCGGAAATCTCCGAGATCGCCTGGCTCGTGCGCAACCACCTGCTCCTGTCCGAGACCGCCACCCGGCGTGACATCGGGGATGAGAACATGGTGATGGAGCTCGCGGATCAGATCGGCTCCCTGCGCCGGCTGCGGCTGCTCTACCTGCTCTCGGTGGCGGACGGCCTCGCGACGGGCCCGAGCGGGTGGAGCGCGTGGAAGGGGACGCTCGTCTCCCGGCTGTTCCTGAGGGTGGCCCATGTCCTGGAGCGGGGAGAGCTCGCCGGGGAGGATGCCTCGACGCTTGCGCAGACCAGGCGCGAGGAGATCAGAGAGGCGATGACAGGCTTTGACCCCGTCGCTCTCGAGCACCACCTGGACCGTATGCCCCGGGCCTGGTTGCTCTCCCAGTCTCTCGGCGCCCTCGTGGATCAGTCGAGGATGATGCTGGAATTCCGCCCGGCTGAGGAGCTCAGCATCCGGACTGCCCGGGACCTGGAGGCGGAGACCTGGGAAGTGCTCGTGGTGGGCGAGGATCGCCCGGGACTGTTCGGGAAGGTCTCGGGGACCCTGGCCCTCCACGACCTCAACGTCCTGGG
>JBOGWM010000138.1:0-6135 GCA_050693695.1 Actinomycetota bacterium | reverse complement strand
GCCAATACCAGTCGGCCCTCGGGCGGGATGTCGATCAAGGCGCACCGCCTCCCGAAGGTATCGCCGCGGCGGGGGGCGGCGGCGCGGAGCTGAAGACGCGCGGCTCGGGCAGGTCGCGAGCCAGGCGACTCACGATCCAGAGGCCAAGCAAGCTCATGACGCCGCCCACCATGACCACCAAAACTCCCTTGTCGGTGTTATAGAAGTTCCGAATGTCGCCGGGGGTGGCGGTCAGCAACGCCAGCACGAACCAGGGCAGGGCGAAGACCGCTCGGGCGTTGATCTTCTGCTCCAGACGCTCGCTCTCGATCGCCTCTGTCGCCCGCAGGTCCTTCGTGGTGGCCTCCGCGAGGTCCTCGAGCACCTCGGTAACGATCCTGCCCCCGCGCTCATGCGCCAGGATCAGCACCTCGATGACCCGGTCGGAGGTTGGATGGGCGAGCTGACCCCGAACGATCTCCAGAGCGGCAGCCGTTCCCACCATATGGGCGCTCAGGGCGAATCGCTCGAACGCCTGCCGGAGCGCCGGGGGGCCCGAGGTGGCCAGGCTGGCGGCGGCCTGGTTCAGCGAGAGGCCCGACTGAATGCCCCCGATGATGTGGCGGATGCCATCCGGCCAGGCTCGCTGCAGCTCCGACAGGCGCGCCGCTCTCCTACGGCCAAAGTAAACCCGGGGCGCCATCGCGATGCTCACGGCCGGGACGAGAGCCACCACCGGCGTCACCGTGACCGCCCAGACGACAAGAAAGGCCAGCACTCCGGCGCCGGCACAGCCCAGGAAGAACTCGGCCACGGAGATCTGTGTCCCTGCCTGGCGCAGCCAGAGCTGGACATCGCTCATCCGGTCGCGACCCTTGTGGCTGCGGCTGCGGCTGCCCATGGTGAACCCGAACGCCGGGAGATGTCCCAAGAGCATCCCCACCAGCAGATACACCGCCACTCCCGCCAACGCCGACGCCACCAAGATCATCGAACGCCCTCGAAGGTTCGGAGCCCCGGCGCCGCCAGATGACCTTCCAGGATGGAGGCCAGCGTGAGGCCCTCGGGCAGGGCCCGTTCGATGGGCACGAGCTCCGGAGGCGACGCTCCCGTCCAGACAAGCGGCCTACCGAGGGTCTCGCGGACGAAGATCGGCTCCGTCGTGAAGTCGTCCGCCATGGAGGGCACGACCACGATGATCTCCATGACCTGGCGGCGGAGGTCCTCTTCGGGAGCCACCCGGTTCGCGTCGTCCCGGTCGAGATGGACCACGAAATCGATGGTGGTCGAGAACACCTTGCGCACGATGCTCTCGCTCACGTTCTCACCGGCCATGATCGCCGCATTCACCAGTGCGATGAGCGCCTCGCGGGCGGAGTTGGCGTGCACCGTGCAGAGAAAGCCGCAACCCGCATTCACGGCCCTGGTCAGCTCGAATGCCTCGGATCCTCGCACCTCGCCGACCACGATCAGATCGGGCCTCATGGACAGCACGAAGCGGACCAGGCTCCGAAGCGCCACCTCGCCCGTGCCATCCAGCGAGGGCAGCCGAGCCTCATAGTAAGAGCCGTGGGTGACCGGAGCGGAGAGCTCCCGGATCTCCTCACAGCAGCGGATGCAGTAGTTCGTGGGGACCGCCGAGATCAACGAGGACAGCAGGGAGGTCTTGCCCGCCCCCGGAGGCCCGGAGACCAGGACGCTCGAGCGGGCCTGCATCACCGCCCACAGGAACGAGGCGGCGGCCACCGGGAGCGACTCCTTCTCGACGAGATAGGCGAGCGTCTCTCTCCGCAGGGTGTATTTTCGCAGTGTCGCCGATAGCTGGTCCGAAATGGGAGGGATGGCGGCCGACAGGCGCGCGGCGCCTCCAAGAACCCTCGCCTGCACCAGGGGAGACTTGGCATCCAGGTGGCGCTGCGTGCAGGAGAGAAGCTGGTCGATGACCTGGCGGTTCTCCGACTCGGTGGTCGGGCTGGCCAAGCCCCGGAGGCGCCCGCCTCGGTCGATGTAGAGGACCCGGTCGCCTTCGATGAAGATCTCCTCGATATCGGAGCGAGCGAACAGCTCCGAGAGCGGCCCGAACTCGGTGATCGCCTGGCAGACCCTCGCCACCATCGCGCCCGGATCGGCCAGGGCCATCGGTCCCCCGCAGTGAGCCGTGCGCTGGTACTGCTCGACCGCTTCCACCGCCAACTCGCGCACCTTCGAGGCGTCCGTCGCCGGATCGAGCCTGTACTCCTCGATGCGATCGAGGACGGTGCTTCGGATCGCGGTGTAGGCGTCCCCGGAAACGGTCATCTCACCCTCCTCGGCCCTCGCGCCTTGCTTCGGCGGCCATCACGCTGAGCCCGGGAGGCCTCCATCTTGGGCGCCACCTGGAGGAGCATCTCCGCCACGGCCTTGACAAAGGGCCCGGCGGCAACGACCTCGCCCCGCCACGCCGCGGTCTCCACCGCGGCGTCGAAGGGCACGAAGTGCAGTGAGGCCATGGCGTAGGTCCGCCGTATCTCGTGATCGAGCTCGGCCCGGATGAACTTGCTTACGGGCGCCTTGTTCACCACGACATGGATGGGCCTGGCGGCGGCCACGGGCGCCGCCTCCGCGATCCAGGAAAGCAGGCGGGCGACACCGACCGGGCTGGCGGCGCCGACGCCCACCACCACATCCGCCTCCTCGATCATCGCCCTGGTGATCCCGAAGCGGTCCGGGCCCCCGAACCGGGTGACATCTTCCATCTCTCGCCCCACGTTCACGATGACGTGGTCCCGCAGCCCTGCGAGCTCGCGGGCCACCTCGGTCACCTCGAAAGGACGGAGCTGGGACCAGTCTCCCGGGTTCGCAAGCCCCGCCAGCACCTCGTATCCTCCGCCGGCCACCGCCATCAAGGCTTCGGACACCTCTCCGGTCGAGTGAAAGAGGGCATCGACTGCGGTCCGGATATTCGGGACGAGCGGGAGCCCGAGTCGCTGGGCGATGGCGGGAAACGCCTCGTCCGCGTCCATCACAACCACGGTCTCGCCCCGGCGACGGAGCCCCCGGGCCATCTCGATCGCCACTTCGGTGGCGCCGCACCCCCCGGGCGGCCCCCCGACCGCGGTGATCAGCCCTCGGGATGTCCGCCCCGCCCCCTCCGTCGCTCGGGTCTCCTCAGACATTGCCATCCCGGGACTCAGACGGGCGGCGATCTCCTGAAACCGGGTGTCGAGGGGGCTCTCCGCCTGACGGGTCAGAGATCCGATCCGACGAACGAGCTCCTCCGAGGTGGCCGCGGTCTCGATGACGTCATCCACGCCCATGCCGATGAGCCGTTGGCGGCCGGTGGCCTCCTCGGGATCGTAGACGCCGAGAATACGGCGTCCCCGTTTTTGAAGCTCCTGAACCAACCGGGGATTGAGAAAGGACGTGATGTCTTCGGCGATCAGGACGTCGAAGTCCTCCTCGAGGGCCACGCGTCCTTCCACCACACGAAGCCGCACCCGCCCGCCGCCGTGGTCGGTGACATAGCGAACGAGCCGATTCGCCCACTCACGAGGGGAGAAGACCACGGCCAGCTCAGGCTCTGACATACCGCTACCCTCTCCGGGGTGCGCCGCGCTCGGGACAGGCATCCCGGCGCGGCGGAGCCCCGAACGACACCGAACCCGGGCCCGCGTTATGAAGGACGATGCGAAGCCTGTCCCTCTCGACGGTAGCCACCCTTCCGGCCGCCTGAGCATCGGCGCCGATCGTGATGCTGGTCGCGGACTCGGAAGGCAAGCTCCGGGGTCCGGGAGCGATGAGCTCGGTCACCTCCACCGCCTCCGCGACGGGTTCGGGGGCCCCGAGGAGCCTGATGTCCACGAGAGACCCCCGATGGACGCCGGAAGGCACCTCGTTGCGATCGATCCTGAAGCGGACCTCCCGTTCGAAACGGGCGGGCTCCCCGAGCATGGTGCAGACGATGGGAGAACCACTCGGAATCCGGACCCAGGCAATCCGGCCGCCGGCCTCCTTCGCCTGATCGGAGGTGAAGACGATGTCCAACATATCGGGCGCAAGCTTGACCCTCGCCGTCGAAAAGGATCGCTCGTTCAACCTCTCGCCCGGCTCGATCGTCTGGGCGGCGACCAGGACGACGATCCCCAACCCGGCTGCCTGGCGAAGAAATATCATCGACGCAACGACTGCTGCCAGGCCGGATACGATCATCAAGACGTGACCCGAGGAGAAACGACTGCCAGCCAAGCGCCTGGATAGCGGTGGAGATGCTTGAGAAGCTAGTCTCGGGTCGGACTGCTCGGTTCTCCCCATCTCTTCCCCTCCGCAATCTTGGAAAGATGCTTGCAGCTTGCAAGAGGTTGAGCTAGCATTCTAAAAGATCGTTGTTCATATGTAGGTATCGTACACTGTCGAGAGGTAGGTAACGATGTCTGTTGAGCCTTCCCAGATCCATGCCAGGGCTCGAGCCGAGGACTATCCCCTGGTCATGGACGTCCCTCTCGTGGCCGAGATGTTGCTCACGGACGCCAACCAGGTCCGCAAATGGGCCAATGCCGGCTTGATCCCGTGCCACCGCGTCCCGGGCACTCGCAAATATCGCTTCCTGCGCGACGAGATTCTGGGTTGGCTCCAACAGCTCCCCGGGCAGTCCCCGGAAGAAGCGGTAGAAGAAGCCGCCCGCCAGTAGCCCTCCTGCGCCCGGATCGCAAGGCGCGAGGAGCGAGCTATACAAAGGTATGCGAGCGACGAGGAACGAAGCGATCCGGGCGCAGGAACGCTCTTGGCGCTCGGCAAAGCTATCTCCGTGCATGTTCAGCGGGTTTCTCCGGTTGTTCGGATGAAGGCCAGGGCGTGGAAGGGTACGAACCATTCGGGATCGCGATCGCCGAGCGCGATATGGTCGCTTCCGACGATGATGGCTCGTCCGGCCAGGGTCTCGTCGCCCTCCGCGACCCCCACCTCGATACGCTCGCCGCTCATCTGAAGCTCGAGCAGGCGCGCCCTGAGGGTGGCCACATCCTGGGAGGGGCGGCTCCTGCCCCCCGCCAGGGCCCGGCGGAGGACCTGCAAGCGCAGCGGCAGGCTCACGTTGAGATCCACTCGGGCACCCGCGACGCTGAGGGAGATAATGCCCGAACCGACGTGGATGATCTCTCCCACGAAGCTCCACGTCCCCACCGCGACCAGGACGGCATCGCCATGGGCCATGAATTCCAGAGCCACCTCCTCGAAGCTCCGGCGCATCCTGGAAGCCGCGGCCGCCTCGCGCTCGGCCTCTTCGGCCTCCAAGCGCATCTCTTCACGGATCCTCGCCGCGAGATCGTCGAAGCCCGGTTCCATTTGCATCTTGACTTCGAGTCCTTGCACCCGCAAAAATCGTCCCATTCCCTACTTTTGTAGGTATTGTAGAGCACTATAGGCGTGTAAGGTGAACTATGACGTCTGATATCGCTGCAGAAGCCGTCCACGATCTCCGGCAGCTCACCGCGATCATCCGGCGCCTGTCGGGAGTTCTGGAGAGCGCCGTGCTCACCCAGCGTGCGGCCATGGAAGCTCGCCGGCTTCTTGGAATTCATTACACCTCGGTCGCGATCTTGGAGAGCCCCCGGGAACTGATCATGCGGGGATCGGCCGGCGCTCGGACCGAGGAGCTACGCAAGCTAAAGATTCCCCTTGGGGCGGGCGTCGGGGGCAAGGTCCTCGTGCTGAGAAAGCCCGTCTCCGTGGCGGACTACGAGCACGACCCCTCGATCAGCAGGGAATTCGTGGACCTGGCGGTTCATCGAGAAGGACTCCGGGGAGTGACCGGCGTGCCGATCGAATACGAGGACCAGACCCTGGGGGTCCTCTATGCCGGGATGCGAGACGTCGGGTACATGGGGGACCGGGGCCGTCTTCTGCTGATGGAGACGGCTCGATCGCTCGGTCCTCTGGTCGTGGCCGCCAACCAGGCGGAGGAGGGAGTGCGCCAACGCCTCCAGGAGGATCGCCAGCGGCTGGGGCTCGAGTTGCACGACAACCTGGGACAGCTGCTCTTCGGCATCGGCGCCTCGGCTCGACGGGCGAGAGAGCAGATCTCGGCGGAAGCTGAGGACCTGGCCGCCGAGCTCAAGGACATCGAGGCCCAGGCCTCTCGGGCGGCGTCCTGCCTGCGGGACGCACTGCGCGCCCTGGCCC
>JBOGWM010000137.1:0-1825 GCA_050693695.1 Actinomycetota bacterium | reverse complement strand
GTGTGGATCGGGAGCTGGGTGGGAGTCCGGCTCACCGGGGGAGGAGGACGTCGCAGGTTGATCGCTTCGGGTACGGGAGGGACCCTGGGCTTTCTCCTGGCGGTGGTATTGGCCTCGTTCGGCCCGCGCGCGGTGGGGGAGCTGGCGCCCCTCCTCGCCATCGTCGCTCCCGGGGCGGGGGTGGTGCTGGGAGACGAGCTCCAGGCCCGGTTGAAAGGGTCAGGGGACCGGCCTTCTCCATGAGCCGGGCGCGCTAGCTCCGCCCCCTGATGATCATGTGATGGTAATGCGCGGGGAATGACCCGTCTCAGCCTTTCGCCATGACAAAGACGGCGAGGCCCAGGACACCGGAGGCGATCCCGAGGGAGGCGAGAAGATGTTTGGAGACCTTGCGGGGAAAGAAGGCATTTGCCACCACCGCTCCAAAGAACGCCAAAAGTACCGCGGCGAAAACGATGGCGATGTTGCCGGGATGTCGATAGATCGCGAAGGCGGCCACCGCGATCAGAGTGAAGAGATGTTTCCTGGTCATAACAGTTGGTCCGGGTCACTGTAGTCTGCCACAAGAATGCCCGGCGGCTCGCCGAGTCTCACGGTTTGCGTGCAGGTAGCCGTGCAGGTAGCCAGGAGTGAGCATGAAGGAAGAAGCGCCAGCGGGCGATTCCGAGTCCGGAGAGACCCTCGAGAGGGTGGTCGCCGAGCTCCGCGATCTCACGGTGGCCGTCGCGGAGCTCACCGAACGGATCGGCCAGGACCGTGACCGGGCAGCCCATCGCGAGGCGGTCATCGATCGCCTTCATGAAGAGAACCAACGCCTCAAAGCCGGAGAGACAAACCGAATCCTGGATCCGATCCTGCGGGATCTGATTCGACTCCACGACGAGCTGGAGCGAACAGCCCGGTCTTGGGCCGGCCAGGGCGACCCCAGCCCTTCCGAGGTGGCCGAGAATTTCGCGAGCATAGCCCTCGAGGTCGAACTCATCCTCGGTCGCCTTGGGGTCGAGCGCTTCAGCGCCAGACCGGGCGACTCCTTCAGCCGACATGAGCACCGGGCCGTGGGCGCTCTTGACGCCGACGACGCCAGCCTGGAGAACACCGTCGCCGAGGTGCTCCGGTCCGGGTTTCGGACCGGTGAGCGACCGATCAGGCCCGTGGAGGTGAAGATCTTCCGCGCCCTCCCGGGGGCCAGCACGGCGAGTATCGCCAGGGAGGCGGGCCGCCACCCCCCGGATCCCCTCTCTTCATGAAGCGGATACCCGAGCTCTCTCATGAAGCAAATGCCGACCCCCCACCATCTAAGATCAGTATCAGATGTCTCAAAGGAGCTGCTCATGACCGTCTTCGGCATCGATCTCGGCACGACGTATTCGTGCATCGCCTCCATCGACGACAGCGGCCGGGCCTCGGTCATCAAGAATTCCGACGGAGAGGACACCACACCCTCGGTGGTCTGGTTCGAGGACGAGCAGTCGATTGTCGTGGGTCGCAGCGCCAAGGACAGCGCCATCGCCTACCCGGACCAGGTCGTGTCCCTGATCAAGAGGTCGATGGGCACCGATCGCTTCAGCACGTTTTTCGGCCGCGACTACACTCCCGAGGAGACCTCGAGCTTCATCCTTCGGCGCCTCGCCGGGGATGCCAGCCGGTTGCTCCACACCGAGGTCTCGGACGTGGTGATCACGGTCCCGGCCTATTTCGGGATCGCGGAGCGAGATGCCACCCGGAAGGCCGGGCAGATCGCCGGCCTCGAGGTGCTCGATATCGTCAGCGAACCGATCGCGGCCGCCATCGACTACGGCGTCCTGGACATCGGCGAAGACAAGAC
>JBOGWM010000136.1:0-1519 GCA_050693695.1 Actinomycetota bacterium | reverse complement strand
CCTCCGGCTCGTAATCGGGGCGCCAGTAGCCCATCTCCTTGTAGGGGATGACCCCCGACAGCCAGCGCGGCCGCTCCTTCGTATCAGTCCCAGCCATTGCCCTCCTCCATTCCGCTCTCGCCGCCGCCTCTCCGATCCTTACTTGAGGGGCAATGAAGCCATCCTAGAGACACGTCAAGAAGAAAACAATTGAAACTTTCTCCCATTTACTTAAACAATCTTCTAAGTTAGACTCTTCACATCCCCCGGAAGAGCCGGGGTCCACATCGACGGCATCGACCGCACCCAAGGGACCGTGACCTTCGGGCAGCTCAGGACGTTCCTCGAACTGGCCCGCCAGAGGTCCGTCCGGGGAGCCGCGGCGGCTCTCCAGGTGACGGAGCCGTCGGTCTCGGCGGCGGTCTCGGCGCTGAGCCGTGAGCTGGACGTGGAGCTCGTCGAGCGCGATGGCCGGGGCATCCGGCTCACCTCGGCGGGCGAGGAGCTGACTCGCTACGCGGCCCAGATCCTCGGCCTCACCGATCAGGCGGTGCGGCGGGTGCGGGAGGTAGCCGGGAAAGCGGCTCGCCTGCACCTGGCCGCGGTCACCACCGCCGGCGAGTACCTGCTTCCTCCCGTCCTCAAGGTCTTCCGGGAGCGCCGGCCGGAGGTCCAGCTCTGGATGGAGGTGGGCAACCGTGCCTCCGTACTCCAGCGGCTCACCTCCCGGGAAGCCGACCTGGGTATCGGCGGCCGCCCACCCGAGGGACGGGGTATCTCGGGGGAGCCCTTCTTGGAGAATCTCCTGGTGGTCGTCGCCTCCCGCGATCACCCCTTCGCATCGAAGCGATCCGTTGAGCCCGCCCGCCTCGCACAAGAGACCTGGCTTCTGCGGGAGGGAGGCTCGGGAACCCGTCAGACCACCGAGGAGTTCTTTGCCCAAGTGGGGATTGGATCGCCTCCGATGATGACGCTCGGCAGCAACGGCGCGGTGAAGCGGGGGGCAGCGGCGGGACTCGGGGTGACGCTCATCTCGGCCCATGCCGTCGCGGCCGAGCTGGCGGCCGGGGGACTGGTGCGCCTCGAGGTCCGGGGCACCCCCCTGCGGCGGTCCTGGTGGGTCCTCAACCTGGAGCGGGACGGGCTCTCCCGCCATGCCATCGAGTTCCTGGAGCTGCTCCGCTCCCCGGCCGCCCGCAAGGCCATCGACGAGTGGTTCGGAGCGGGCGTAAGGGCCTCTGCCTCGATTGCTCCCGACTCGACCGCCTTGCCTTAGGTCCTATTTGTCACCTATAATGCCTGCGCCACGTCGTCGATAATAAAGGAGATTATGTTGAGCGTTCCTTACGAGAAGACGCGAACGGTCACGCTCTGCCACACCGAGAAATGCTGCCCCACCCTTCGATTCGAACCTGACGGCGTGGTGCTCGAGGACGATTTCGGCGGCAAGGTCCGCCTGACCCCCGAGCAGTGGGCGGATCTCGTCAGCAGGATCGAGCGAGGCGAGCTCCCCCGGTAGTTAGCGTGGGGAGGGCGGGCC
>JBOGWM010000135.1:0-6729 GCA_050693695.1 Actinomycetota bacterium | reverse complement strand
ATCTACCCAGCCAAGCGCTACCTCGACTGGAAGCTCGAGGACCCCGCCGGAAAGGGTCTCGAGGCCGTTCGGCAGATCCGCGACCAGATCAGGGGACTGGTCGAGGGCCTTCTCCAGGAGCTGTTTCCGACCCACACGGAGGCGCCGAAGGATCGAGACGCCATAAAAGGCCGTGAAGAGGCAGAGCTCGGAGCTGTACTGGAGGTAGCGAACGGTTAGCCATCGGCGTCGAGTATCATCAACTGTAAGGATATGGGGAACACGCAAGAGTTCGCCCAAGCGGTCTTGCCCCGGCTGTCGGCACGGGCTATCTTCAACGTGCCCTTGCCTTCTCTATGCAGGGGTTCCCTGAGATGAGCCTGGAGCAGGAACCGAACTCTTCGCCTCCTTCGCTGTCCCATCTGGATGCCCAGGGCAGAGCCCGGATGGTGGACGTCTCCGGCAAGGAGCCCACGATGCGAGAGGCGAGGGCGGCGGCGTTGGTCCAGATGTCCCCGAAGACGGTGGCAGCAGTCAGCCGGGGTGGGCTGACCAAGGGCGACGCCTTGGGAGTGGCCAGGATCGCCGGAGTCATGGGCGCCAAGCGGACCCACGAACTGATCCCGCTCAGCCATCCCCTCGCCATCTCCCATTGCGACGTCACCCTGGAGCTGGTCGAGGGTGGTGTCGCCATCGAGAGCAGGGTGAGGACCAGGGACCGCACCGGGGTGGAGATGGAAGCGCTGGTCGCGGCGTCGTGTGCGGCGCTGACTCTCTACGACATGTGCAAATCGATCGAGAAGGGGATCGTTATTACCGATGTTCGGCTGCTCTCCAAGAGCGGAGGCAAAAGCGGTTCCTGGATCCGAGAAGCCGAGATCAAGCCTCTTACGCTTCCGAGGAGCTGAGAGGTCCAGAGCATCTTGGCGTAAAAAAAGCGGATCTCCAGGAGAGGGAAGATCCGGGATTGCCTCCTGGCCGGGTCTGCATTCGCTATCGAAGACGCCTATGACCGCGCGCCTCTGGGCCGGACAATCGCCGGAATCACTACACTGGGGGGCGAGATGTGCTCCGCCACCCAATCCCCGCCGCGCCCCGAAGGCGTCCGACCTCCGGCCGAGGCCGGGGTTCCCGGCCGGGAACCCGCCCCCAGCGTCCTCCGCCTGGTCCAGGAGTTTCTCAACACCCATGACATCGAGGCCGAGGTCGATCAACTCGGCAGTCCCCAGGCGGCCATGGGGTGGTTCTCGCGCCACAAGCTGATCGAGACCGAGGGGTCGATTGGTCGGGCTGAATGGAGCCGGGCGCGCGAGGCGCGGGAGGCGTTGCGCTTGCTGCTCATGGTCAACGACCGGCGGGGACCGGTCGATCCCGGGGTGCTGCAGCGACTCAATCAGGTCGCTGCCCGGTCCCGCTTCGCGCTCCGGTTCGTAGGGGATGGACAGGCCCAGCTCGAGCCGACCTCCAAAGGAGTTGACGCCGCGGTGGGCTGGGTGCTCGCCGCCGCGCTCACCGCGATGAGCGAGGGCACCTGGTCGCGTCTTAAGATCTGCCATCGCGAGAGCTGCCGATGGGCATTCTACGATCATTCGAGAAACCAGTCGGGCAAATGGTGCTCGATGGAGATCTGCGGTAACCGCACCAAGGTCGAGGCATACCGGCGCCGGCGTTCGAGGGCGAGCCGAGGATTCCGGGCAGAGGAAGCATGGCCGTGAGGTTCTCCGTCTCGATCGACGTGATGCCCAAGGACGGGATCTCGGACCCTCAGGGTCAGACCATCGAGCAGGCCCTTCCGACGCTGGGCCTGGAGGGGATCCGCCGGGTGCGGGTGGGCAAGCGGATCGAGCTCACGCTCGAGGCCGTCGACGAGGGCGCCGCTCGATCGATCGTGGACGAGGCCTGCCATCGCTTCCTGGCCAATCCGGTGATCGAGCAATTCGAGGTCTCGCTCATCCCGGCTACCGGGCACTGACGTGGGAGCCCGCATCGCGGTCGTCGTCTTTCCCGGGTCCAACTGCGAGCGGGACGTGCTTGGCGCTCTGAGCTGTCTGGGGGCGGGGGCCGAGTGGGTGTGGCACCATGCCACCGATCTCTCGGGCTTCGATGCAGCGATCCTTCCGGGCGGCTTCTCCTACGGGGATTACCTTCGTACCGGCGCCATCGCCGCCTTCTCCCCGGTCATGAGCGCGTTGGCGGGCTTCGCCGCCGAGGGGGGCCTCGTTCTGGGGATCTGCAACGGTTTCCAGATCCTCTGCGAGGCAGGACTGCTCCCGGGAGCCCTGCGCCGGAATGCGGGACTCAAGTTCATCTGCCGGCCGGCGCCCATCCGGGTGGAGACCACGGCCTCCCCGTTCACGTCCCTGGCCGAGCCCCACCAGGTGCTGGAAATCCCCATCAACCACTTCGAGGGGAACTACTTCTGCCCTCCTCGGGTGCTCCTCGAGCTGGAGGCCGAGGAGCGGATCGCCTTCCGCTACTGCTCTCGTGATGGGGAGGTGACGCAGGAGGCGAATCCCAACGGGGCGCTCGGCAACATCGCCGGCATACTCTCGGAGGGACGAAATGTCCTCGGGATGATGCCGCACCCCGAGCGGGCGACCGATCCCGCGGTGGGGGGCATCGACGGGCAGGTCATCCTCGGGTCGCTGCTCAAGTCCTTACCGGCTCTGGAAGTGAGCCGGTGACGGGCCCGGCGGGCCCGGTAGGAGGCGTCGGGACCCTTCACCGCGACCTCGGCCTGACCGACGAGGAGTACGAAAGGATCGAGCGGATCCTGAGCCGGGCTCCGACGAAAGCGGAGCTGGCCATGTACTCGGTGATGTGGTCGGAGCATTGCTCCTACAAGTCGAGCCGGATCCATCTGGAATCCCTGCCCTCGGAGGGTCCCCATGTCCTGGTGGGCCCCGGCGAGGGGGCGGGAGTGGTGCGGGTGGACGGGGTGGCGGTGGCGTTTCGGATGGAGTCCCACAATCACCCTTCCTTCGTGGAACCGGTCCAGGGGGCGTCGACGGGCATCGGGGGCATCGTCCGGGACGTCCTGTCGATGGGGGCTCGCCCGATCGCCCTGCTGGATCCCCTCCGCTTCGGCCCGCTGCCCGCCGAGGGTCGGGCGGACCGGGCGACCGCCGAGCGGAATCGCTTCCTGGTCGAGGGGGTGGTGTCGGGAATCTCCTTCTACGGGAACTGCATCGGCGTGCCGACCGTGGGCGGAGAGGTCAAGTTCGAGGATTGCTACTCGGGAAACCCCCTGGTCAACGTCATGTGCATCGGCGTGGCGCCCCCCGAGCGCATCATGCTCGCCCGGGCGCCGGGCCCGGGCAACGCGGTGCTGCTTCTGGGCTCCAAGACCGGGCGGGATGGGATCGGCGGGGTGTCGGTGCTCGCCTCCGCCGCCTTCGAGGACCGGGCTCAGGGCAAGCGTCCCAGCGTCCAGGTGGGCGATCCCTTCACCGAGAAGCTGCTGATCGAGGCCTGCCTGGAGCTCATCGAGGCGGGCCTCGTCGTGGGTATCCAGGACCTCGGGGGCGCCGGGTTGTCCTGCGCCGCCTCGGAGACCGCGGCCCGGGCGGGAACCGGGATGCGGATCGACTTTGACGCGGTGCCCCGGCGGGAGCCCGGGATGGAGCCCTTCGAGGTGCTGATCTCGGAGTCCCAGGAGCGGATGCTGATCGTGGTGGTCCCCGAGGACGTCGCCGAGGCGCTCGCCGTCTGCCGGCGCTGGGGCCTGGAGGCGGCCCGCATCGGAGAGGTTACCTCCACGGGGCGCCTGGAGGTGCTCCAGGAGGGCGAGCCGGTGGTGGACGTCCCGGCCCCCTCCCTCGGCGACGGCCCACGCTATGACCGGGTCCGGAGGCCGCCCGGCAAGGCGCCTGAGCGGGCCCCCGAAGAGGCGGCGTCGCTCGTCCCCCCGACGGCTCTCGAGGAGGCGATCCTCGCCCTGGTGGGCTCTCCCAATATCGCCTCCAAGCGCTGGGTCTGGGAGCAGTACGACCACCAGGTCCTGCTCGGGACGGTGGTGGGGCCGGGAAGGCAGGCCGCGCTGCTGCGGCTTCCGGGAGCACGCACCCGTCTGGCCGTTACCACCGATGGCCATGGACGCTGGTGCGGCATCGATCCCCATCTCGGCGCCCGGCACACCGTGGCGGAGGCCGCCCGGAACCTCTCGGCCCTCGGGGCCGAGCCCATCGCGCTCACGAACTGCCTCAACTTCGGCAACCCCGAGCGGCCGGAGGTCATGTGGCAGTTCGTGGAGGCGGTCAAGGGCTTGGGGGACGCCTGCCGGGCCCTGGAGACGCCCGTCACCGGGGGGAATGTCTCCTTCTATAACGAGACCGCAGGGTGCTCCATCGATCCCACCCCGATCGTGGGCATGATCGGGATCCTTCCCGAGGAGGTGACTCCACCGGCTCTGGGTTTCATCCGGGAAGGCGATGTGGTGGCTCTGGTGGGATCGACGCTACCGGAGCTCGGAGGAAGCGAATACGCCCGTACCCTGCTCCGGCAGGTGTCCGGCCCCCTCCCGACCCTCGACCTGGAGCGGGAGGCGGCCGTGGGCCGGGTGGTCCGGCGGGCGATCGCCGAGGATCTGGTGGCGAGCGCGCATGATTGCTCCGAGGGAGGACTTGCGGTGGCTCTGTCGGAGGCATGCCTCGAGGCGGGCATCGGAGCCCGGGTGGCTGCGGAACCCGGCCTGGCTCCGGATACCTGGCTCTTCTCAGAGACCGCCTCCAGGATCCTCGTCTCCTGCGCCCCGGCTCACCTGGCGCCGTTGGAGACGCTCGCCGCCGCGGAGGGAGCGCCGATCAGGGTACTCGGGACGACGGGGGGCGCCACTCTGTCCGTGGTCGAAGGCGTCTCGATCCCGGTGGCGTCCCTCGCACAACGCTACGAGAAGGCCATCCCGAGGGCGATGGCCGCCGCTCCTTGGATCTGAGGCCCGCCCGGGGCCGGAATCACCTCGGCGAGAGTTTCCTCGAGCAAAGTCACCGATGGTTGTGCGTTGGGGTCGGCTGTGGCGTAGGGTTAGCTACTGTGGAGGCCGGGAGTCTCCGGTAGGACCCTGGGGGAGGCCATGGGGCGGGACGGGGAGGGGCCAAAGGAAGCCTGCGGGGTGGTCGGCGTCTATGCCCCGGGCGAGGAAGCGGCCAGGCTCACATACTGCGCACTGATCGCCCTGCAACACCGAGGGGAGGAGTCGGCCGGGATCGCGGTCTCCGAGGGCGACAGCATCGTGGTCGTCAAGGATATGGGCCTGGTCTCGCAGGTCTTCGACGATCGTAAGCTCTCCTCGCTCACGGGCCACATCGGCATCGGACACGTCCGATACTCCACCACCGGAGCCAGCGTCTGGGAGAACTCCCAGCCTGCATACCGGACCGACGGGGCGATCGCCCTTGCCCTGGCCCATAACGGGAACCTGGTCAACAGTCTGGAGCTGGCCGCTCGGTTCCATGACCCCCTCCTTGGGTGGAGCCCCACCACCTCCACCGACTCCGACCTCATCGCCGCGCTCGTCGCCGGCAGCGGACGGCGGAGCGCGGAGGAGGGCATCCTCGAGGTCCTTCCCCATCTCCGGGGCGCCTTCAGCTTGACGCTGATGGACGAACGGACGGTCTTTGGAGCGCGAGACCCCCACGGGCTGCGACCCCTTGTTCTGGGGCGCCTGGCAGAGGGGTACGCGCTCGCCTCCGAGACCTGCGCCCTGGACATCATGGGCGCCACGCTGATCCGGGAGATCGAGCCCGGGGAGCTGGTGACGGTCGACGAGCGAGGAGTGCGCTCTCACCGCTTCGCCCCCGCCACCCCGGCCCTCTGCGTCTTCGAGTACGTCTACTTCGCCCGGCCGGACTCCAAGCTCTCCGGCAAGAGCGTCTACCAGGTCCGCTACCGCATGGGAAGGCGGCTGGCGGAGGAGGCGCCCGCCCAGGCGGATCTGGTGATACCGGTTCCCGATACCGCGAGCCCCGCCGCGGCGGGGTACGCGGCGGCCTCCGGGATTCCCCATGGCGCGGGATTCGTGAAGAACCCCTACGTGGGTCGAACCTTCATCCAGCCCAGCCAGACGGTACGGGAGCAGGGGATCCGTACCAAGCTGAACCCCCTGGCCGAAGTGATCGAGGGCCGCCGATTGGTGGTGGTGGACGACTCGATCGTGCGTGGCAGCACCACCCGCCAGATCGTGCACCGGTTGCGGAATGCGGGAGCGGCAGAGGTTCACATGCGCATCTCCTCCCCCCCCATCCGGTGGCCCTGCTTCTACGGTATCGACACCGCCAACCGGGACGAGCTGATCGCCGCCTGGATGTCGATCGAGGAGATCCGTTCCGTCATCGAGGCCGACTCTCTCGCCTACCTTTCCCTCGAGGCCCTGGTCGCCGCCACCGAGGTGGGGAGAGATCGGCTGTGCACCGCCTGCTTCTCCTCCGACTATCCCATCCCGGTCTCCGATCACGTGAAGGTCAGCAAGCACATGTTGGAGGAAACCCCGGGGGCTCAGGGAGATGCGCGGACCCCCGGGATCGCCCGCCGGAGTCCTTCGGAGCGTCCTCGGGTGCTCCCCGGGCGGGTGCCCTCCGGGCGCGGCGCCCCGGGCTGAGGCCGGTTGGTTGAGGGAGGGCCGGGTCTGACATCGAAGGTAGCGCCGAGCGCCGGGGCTGGAGTGAGCCCTCTGCGTCCAGGTTTGCTATGAGGCGAGGCGGAGGCGCTCGTCGAGGTCCTTGACTGCCCGTTCGGCTTGCCAGGGCTCCAACT
>JBOGWM010000134.1:0-3445 GCA_050693695.1 Actinomycetota bacterium | reverse complement strand
TCTCGGAGCTCTTCAACTACCTCACCGGCTACAGCCTGCGGCGCAGTTACCGCAAGCTCCTGGTGGCGCCGCTCGCCCTGCGGACCCGGCTCATCGGGCTCATGCGCCACCAGGCGCGCCCCGGAGGGCGGATCATCATCAAGGTGAACAACCTCTCCGATCCGGAGATCATCGACGCGCTGTATGGGGCCTGCACGTCGGGTTGCGAGATCGACCTGATCGTGCGCAGCGTGTGCTGCCTGCGCTCGGGGGTTCCCGGCCTGTCCGAGCGCATCCGCGTGCGCTCCATCGTCGGTCGCTTCCTCGAGCATTCCCGCATCTTCCGGTTCGGCCCCGAGGAGCGGGAGGCCGAGTACTACATCGGCTCCGCCGACCTCATGCAGCGCAACCTGGACCAGCGAGTCGAGGCGCTGGTGTGCGTGACTCGCCCCGCGCTCCAGGCCCGGCTGGCGGAGATCCTCGAGGTCAACCTGGCCGACGACGTGCTAGCTTGGGAGTTGAGCCCTGACGGCTCCTGGGGGAAGGTCCCGACGGTTGCCGGAGTGAGCACCCACCAGCGGCTGCAGGAGATCGCTCTCGCACGCAGGCAGAGGAGGGACGCCGACCATGGTGACCGACCCTGAAGCGAAGCTCGCGGCGCGCCGGATCGAGCTGACGGAGCCGGGGGTGGGCGCGACGGGGGGCGAGGTGGTCAGGTACGCGCTCGCCACATCGGTGGACCGCTTCTGTCGCAACGAGCCCGGCGTGGCGGCCGGAGAGGATCCCGAGGCGGTGCACCAGGCGAGGGTGGCGACCCGGAGGCTGCGGTCGGATCTGCGCACCTTCGCCTCGCTCGTCGATCCGGGATGGGCGGGCGAGCTGCGGGCGGAGCTGGCCTGGCTCGCCGGCCTCCTGGGCGGGATCAGGGACGCCGACGTCTTGTCCATGCGGCTCCGGGAACGGGTCAGCGCCCTTCCCGAGGATTTACAGGACGCGGCCGGCAGGCTGGTGGCCGGGCTGGAAGAGGGACAGGAGCCCGCACGGGCCCGGTTGCTGGAGGCGATGCGGGATGAGCGGTACCGGCTCCTGGTGGAGCGTGTGGTCGGCGCCGCGCGGGATCCCCACCTCGTGGCCGCCGCCGAGCGCCGGGCGGTGAAGGCTCTCCCGCCGCTCATCGCAAGGCCGTGGAGCGCGCTTCGCAAGGCCGTGAAGGCGCTCGGTGAGCATCCCGAAGACGAGGAGCTGCATCGGGTCAGGATCCGGGCGAAGCGATGCCGGTACGCGGCGGAGGCGACGGCGGTCGTCCTGGGCAAGCCGGCGCGCCGGTTCGCTCGGGCGGCGGCCGCCCTCCAGGAGATCCTCGGCGAGCACCAGGACGCGGTCGTCGCCCGGCTCACCCTCCAGCAGCGTTGCCTCGAGTCGGACCGGGCGCTCGCCTCCGCCGCCGCCAGCCTGGCGGAGCTCGAGGCCGCCGCCGCCAAACAGGCGCGCGCCCGGTGGCCGTCGGCATGGAAGGCTCTCAAGAAGGCGGGAAGCGACCTGCGAACCTGACCTCCGGGAGTCCGCCAGCGTTATGTTCACGTCAATGGAAGTGAATATTCGCGTTCCGTTTTTCAACCAATGGGCATTGTATTCACTTTAGGCGGGTACCCTCTGGGCATCAAAGTCGCCGTGATGGATCTCGGGAGCACCTCCTTTCGCCTGGTCGTCGCCGAGGCGGACCGGGAAGGGCGGATCGTACCCCTCGTACGCAAGCGGGCGAGGCTGGAGCTCGGGCTGGTTGTGGGCCGGGAGGGGCGCATCCCGAAACTGGATGGCGCCGCCGCCGTCGAAGCCGTGACGAAGTTCCGCCGCCAGGCCGAGAGGGCCGGGGCCGAGCGGATCGTCACCGTGGCCACGAGCGCCCTCCGGGACGCCGCCAATCGGAAGAAGCTGGCCCGCCGCCTTGAGGCGGCGGCCGGCGAGCCGGTGCGTTTCCTCTCCGGCGAGGAGGAGGCGGCGCTGACCTTCACGGCGATGCGAGCGGGACTTGGGATCGGAAAAGTCGAGGTCCTGGGGGCGGACCTCGGCGGAGGCAGCCTCGAGCTCGCGGTGGGCAATCGGGACCGCATCGAATGGACGACCAGCCTCGATCTGGGGGCCTCGCGCCTCGGGACGTTTCCTTGCCGGCGCTCCGATGACCCCGGCCTCCCGAACCCGTCTCACCGACCACGTCGAGGGGGTCTTGCGGCCACTGGCGTCCGATCCTTCCCGCTCGTGGCCGTCCCGATGCGTCGCATCGGGGGGGACCGTGAAGGCGATCGCCCGCATCGCTGCCGCTCCGTGGAGCGCGGCCTCGCCGTCGCTTCACGGACTCACCCTCGGGGCCAAAGAGCTCGTGGCGGTGTGCGAGCGGATCATCTCCGTGAGCCGTCGCACGCTTCGCCGGATGCCCGGGGCCGATCCGAACCGCGCGCACCTCCTTGGCTCGGGGGCGCTGGTGGTGGCGTCACTTGTAACCTTCTTGGGCCTGGCCGAGGTGACGGTGAGCACGTGGGGCCTGCGAGAGGGGATCATCTTCGAGGCGCTCGGCCTCGCGGTTGCCGACCCGGGACATGATCTCGATCTGAGCGCTTGAGAGCCGGGGTCAGCCGAGATCCCGCGGCACGACGTACGCCGCCAGCTCCGCGACGCCCTCGCCCAGATCTCGCCAGCTCTCCGCCGGTACGGCGAGGATGGCCAGGGCGCCGGTGGGGAACTTGGCCTCGAGCCGACCGAGGGCGGCCCCCCGGCCGGCAAGCGTGAGGGCCAGTTCCTGAAGGCTGGGATTATGGCCGATCAGCATGACCGAGAAGACGGTCTCGGGGAGGCGGCGAAGGCGTTTCAGCAGCTTTGTGGCGTCCGCGAGGTACAGGGCCTCCTCCACCAACGTCCGCCCCTCGCCGAGCGCCGGGGCGATCAACTCGAGAGTCTGCATCGTCCGGCGAGCCGGAGAGCAGAGAACCAGGGCGGGAGAGACCTTCTCGCTCCGTAGATACCCGGCGATCTTCCCGGCCGCCCGCTGGCCGCGGGGGGCCAGAGGGCGCTCGCGGTCGGCGAGGCCGGGATCGTTCCAGCTCGACTTGGCGTGGCGGAGCAGGTAGAGGTATCTCATCAGTCACTAAAGAGCATACCTGCCGGACCATCCCAAAAGTTCACAGGATCGATTCACGGCCTTCACGTCCTCTTCATACGGCGGTGAGATGCTACTGTGGAGAATTGTTATTAGAAAGGAGGAATTCAAATGGCCTCGAACTCGACACCATCTGGCAAGCTGGCGCCCCGCCACGAGGCCCTCATCGAGACGTTTGAGAGGGCAATGGCGATTCCCGGGCATCCGAGCGACCAACGGCCCGGGGCCGTCACCCGCCTCGACATGGTAAATGTCCTCCACTTGCCGGTGCGTGGGGACCGCACCGTGCCCCAGGCCCCCACAGCGGCCCGCTTC
>JBOGWM010000133.1:0-4905 GCA_050693695.1 Actinomycetota bacterium | reverse complement strand
CATCTACGTGCACCAGATCAGCCCCGACCGGGAGGGGTTGCTGCGGTTCAGCGGGCACCCCTGAAAGGCGCGGTCCACCATCTCGCTTCGGGATGGGAAGGATGCCTCCGCACAGCCGCCAGTTTGTCCCCTCCGATACCGGGTAGGAGTCTGGTATGGATCTCAAACGCAAGACGAAGCTCGCCCGGGCGGGATTGGGCTTAATCCTGGGCACCCTCAGCGCGGGCAGCTTTCCGTCGGAGTCCACGGCGCAGGCCCGGTTTCCGGACTACCGTTTGAGGGTCGTCCCATCGTCCTCCAAACAAGAAGTGGTGACCGGCGACTGCCAGGTGGTTGATGCTCATGGCGTTCCCCTCTACGACTCCCAATTCGAGCAGCGCACCGGCCACAAACCCTGCGAGTAGCGGGCTCATCGCAAGCCCAGTCAAAGAAAGTGAAAGAATCCAGCCCGTGGAGCTGGTCCAGATCGAAGACGCGCGCCGGGCGGCGGCGCTCCTGAAAGGGGTCGCGCACGTAACGCCCCTGTCACCTTCCCGAGTGCTCTCCGAGATGACCGGCGGGCCGATCTTTCTCAAGTGCGAGAACCTCCAGCGCACCGGCTCCTTCAAGATCAGGGGAGCATACAATCGAATCGCGCTCCTCTCCGACGCCGAGCGAGCCCTGGGCGTGGTGGCGGCAAGCGCCGGCAACCACGCCCAGGGCGTGGCCCTCGCGGCATCCCTGCTGGGGGTCAAGGCGACCGTCTTCATGCCCGTCGGGGCGCCTCTGCCCAAAGTGCAGGCGACCTCCGCCTACGGCGCCAACGTGGTCCTCGAGGGCTCCATCTACGACGAGGCGTACCACGCGGCCGAGATCTATGCGAAGGAACAGAGCGCGGTGCTCGTCCATCCCTTCGACCATCCCGACGTCATCGCCGGCCAGGGGGTGGTCGGCCTGGAGATCATGGAGGAGCTTCCCGAGGTCGGCACCATCCTGGTCGGAGTGGGCGGAGGCGGGCTGATCTCGGGAATCGCAGCCGCGGTGAAGCCGCTACGACCCGAGGTCAAGGTGGTGGGAGTCGAGCCCGAGGGAGCGGCCGGACTCACCCGCTCTCTCGAGGCCGGACACGTCGTCACGCTTCCGCAGATCTCGACCGTCGCCGACGGTCTCGCGGCCAAGCGAGCGGGAGACCTCACCTTCGCCCACGTATCCAAGCTCGTCGATGCGATGGTCACCGTCACCGACGAAGAGATCGCCGAGGGCCTGCTGCTCATGGCGGAGCGGTCCAAGCTGGTGGTGGAGCCCGCCGCTGCGGCGCCCGTGGCGGCTCTCATGCGGGGGCGCGTCACGCTCGCCCACCCCGTGGTGGCGGTGGTGTCGGGGGGGAACATCGATCCTCTGCTGCTTCTGCGGGTTCTCCGCTTCGCCATGAGCTCGGCGGGGCGATACTTCTCCTTCCGCACTCGGCTCTCGGATCGGCCGGGAGCGCTTCACCGGCTCACCGGGGTCATCGCGGAGCTTCAAGCCAACATCGTCGGGATCGAGCACGTTCGAGAAGGAGCGCCCACGAAATATCTCGGTGAGGTCGACGTCGCCCTCCAGGTGGAGACTCGAGGGCCCGATCACGTACGAGAGCTGGTGCGGCGGCTGCGCAGGTCGGGCTATTCAGTAGAGGCGACTTAGCCTTAGCACTTAGCGGGGGGGCCAGGCCCTTCCCCCGAGCCCTCTCAAAACCAGCCGTGAGCGATCGACGCTGTCGGGCCGCCGTAGCCGGCCTCCTCAACCCACACCGGACCTCGCGCCCTGGCTGATGCGCTCCGGCGGGGAGACCACGGAGCGTCCGACGTTCGACCAGCGAGCGCCGGCCAGGAATGCCCTGAGCCCCTTTTCGGCCGAGCGCATCATGAGGGCATGGTTGGCGAGGAAAGCCGGCCGAGCCACCGGAGCCAGGTAGCGCATCAGTCTCTTGCGCAGGCGGGCCTCCTCCTCGAAGACGACCCGGGTACCCTTCGCGCTCGGGGAGAGCTTCCATCGGGCGACGCCCTCGACATCGCCATGCAAGAAGACCTCCAGAAGGCCCTCCGCCGGATCTTCTCTCTTACGCTCGACCACCAGCGCCAGCTCGTATGGAAGCAGCGACCGCACCACAACGGCCACCCTGCGGTCATCGAGGGCCCGCAGCTCCTTTACCTCCGGCCACCACTGAGGATAGTCCGCGACATGGCAGAGAATCCCATAGACCAAGCTGGGCTCCGCGGCGACCTCCCAGGCCGCGCGAAATCGGTAATGGTTGAGATGCCAGGTCACTCCGTCACCAGGGTAGTTTCCTGATCAGGAGTTCGGGACGGAGGCCGGGCGCGGATTATCGGGTGAAGCTTCCGTGCCGGGTCCAAAGGCCGCGGCGAGTTGAAGAGGGCCGGCTGCGGCGGCCCGACAGCATCGATCGGTTACGGCCGGGTGTTCGGAGGTGGCCGGGAGGAGGACCTGCCCTCCCCCCGCTGCAAGCGCTCGTAGTCCTCCCAGGTGTCGATGTCGGCCGGGAGCTCGGCGTCAACGTCCACCCGGTGCATCCACTCGGGATGCGAGGCGAGGAGATCTCGGGCCCCCCGGTCCCCCTCCACCGCTTCCACCTGAGCCCAGACACCCCTATCCAGCAGGACGGGATGCCCCGGAGTCCCCCGATACCGGGCCTGGACCACCAGGGCGCCGCTGCGGCGGTAGGCTTCGACGATGGATCGGATGGTGTCGGCTCCGACGCGCGGCTGATCCCCGAGCAAGATGAGGGCGGCGCGCGCCTCGGGGCTTACCGCCCGAAGCCCAGAGGCGAGTGAGCTCGCCTGCCCGGTGGCGAAGTCCGGATTCACGACGCAGCGGGCTCCGGCGGGTAGGCGGATCGCGGAGGACACCCGAGTCGCGGCATGACCGAGAACCACGACGATCTCCTCCAGCCCGCCACGAGTCGCGGCATCGAGGACATACTGCAGCACCGGACGCCCGCCCAGCTCGAGGAGCTGTTTCGGCTGTCCCAAACGGGAGGACATTCCCCCCGCCAGCACGATCCCTGAAACTTTGAATTCCACCAATCCAACCCTCGGGAGGTGAGCGAATGAATAATACGGGAGAAAGCGGCTCGTGTGTGCCTGCACGGGCCGGTCATGGACTGCCGGGGGAAAGGGGAGGTAATGGCTACAGTAGCGAGACAGACAACCGGGGCGCAGAAGATCGCCAAGGGATTTGGCGTCTTCTATATCGCCCTGGGCATCGTGGGGTTTGTCTTCACCGGGTTCAGCCCTTTCATAGGACAGGCTGGCGACTCCTTGTTGGGCCTCGTCGACCTCAACGTGTTCCACAACATCGCCCATATCGGCATCGGTGCGCTCCTGGTGATCGGCGCCCGCATCAATTCCGACGTCGCGAGCGGGACCATGCTTGGAGTGGCCGCTTTCTACACGATCGCCACCATCATCGGCTTCCGGGGCTCCCTCCAGGGCCTCATCAACACTCCTGGCGGCGTCTTTCCCCTCGGCAACCTCTTCCATGCAGGCTCCGCGCTCTTCCTCTTAGCTGCCGGCCTGGGGAGCATAGGCAAAGGGGCGACCGCGTAGGGTGCAGCCTCCAGAAGCCGACCAGCGCAACCTGCTTATCGCGAAGGGGCATCTGCTTAAAAAGCCGAAGGGGGTGGGGAGACCCACCCCCTTCGCCATTACAGAAGGGGCCTCGAAATGAAGTTCTTCATCGATCTGTTGCGAGGATTCCCCGGCCATCCCTCCCATCCCCCGCTGACCGATGCCAGCATCGGCGCTTATACGGCGGGAACGGCCTTCGTGGTGGTCGGGTGGCTCGGATTCTTGCCTGACAAGTTCCCTTTGGCACAGGCGGGATTTCTCGCCATCGCGATCGGTCTCATCGTGGCCCTGCCCACCGTCATCACGGGCTTCGCAGACTACTTCTCGATTCGCCGCGGCACCGGGCTCCGGCGCCTGGCCAACATCCATTGGGTCGTGATGGCCTCGGGCACGGCCACGTTCGGGGCCGCAGCGTTCCTCTTGTGGCAGACCTTCGATACGGGAACGGTCTCGGCCGCCGCAGCCCTCGTCACGCTCGGCGCCTTCGGGCTGCTGGTGATCGGGGGCTACGTGGGGGGCACCATGGTGTTCGAGTACGGGATACGGGTGGTCAAGGTTCCGGAGGACACTCCGATCAGCGAGACGCTCAGGCCGAAGTTCCCGCCCGGCGGCTAGAAGCAGCGCACAAATGAATTCAGCGCCCCCTTTCGGGGGGCGCTGAATTTCCTATAACGCTACCTCGAGATCAGCAGCCCGACCCGGGGTTCAGAGTGCCGGAGCCCCTGCTGAGCGCGTTGTCAATACGACAGGTATGGAACTGGATCCCGTCGGTCTGGTTCGTGTCGTCCTGAATCGCTCCCGTATCCGCCTTGATCTGCCTCACGAGAGCATGGATCGAGATCGCCTGATCCGTGATAACCGAGAGGGTCTCCTCGATGATCGAGGCGGTGGTGAGAATCTCCTGCACCTGTCCGTTGATCACCGTCACGAGCCCGCCGATCTCTTGGGCGGTCGGGAGGATGACGGAGAAGGTGCTGTTGATGCTCTTGGCGGTGCCATCCACCGTCTCGAGCTGACCCGTGATGGGCTTCGCCGCGGTGAGGATGTCAGCCGCCGTCTGCTCCGTCCTTACCAACTCCGCCACCAGGGAGGTCTCCCCCTTGATCTCTCCGACTTCGCTCGTGATGACGTCCACGTGGCGATCAATCGACTCCGCCGCCACAAGGGTGCGGGTAAGCATGAGGACCGAAACCAGGCCCCATGCGATCACGATGATGAGGGCGATGCCCGCTTGCCCTCGGTCTGAGCGCCAAGCCGGGCCGTTCATCACACACACCCCGTTGCGAGCGGACGGATATTG
>JBOGWM010000132.1:0-5217 GCA_050693695.1 Actinomycetota bacterium | reverse complement strand
TCGCCGCGGACGCTGCGACATCGCCAGATCTCGGCTGGAGATTGTGGAGTCGCTATCGGAGGTGAATGGGCAACTGCATTTCGGGCCGACGAAGACCTACTCTCGTCGCTCGGTCCGGCTGCCCCGTTTTGTCTCCGAGCTGCTGGCGGAGCACATCGTCCGCTGCGTGGGACAGGGGCGGGGTGCTCTCATCTTCACTGCTCCTGGCGGCGGGCCGCTTCGAGGTCCGAACTTCCGCCGGCGGGTGTGGGCTCCGGCGCTTGAGGCGGCTGGACTGCCGGGCTCTCTGCGCATCCACGACCTCGGTCACACTTGCGCCTCGCTGCTCGTCCAGAGCGGAGCGAGTGTGACTGCCGTGTCGCAGCAGCTTGGTCACAGCACTCCGACGGTGACGTTGGACGTCTACTCGCGTCTCTTCGACGACGATCTCGACCGGTTGTACGAGGACGTGGATGCCGACTACGGCCGGGCAAATCGGGATGCTCTGACGGCCAGGCCACGGCCAGTCCACATCGAACGGCCCGGCGACCGAGTGACAGCGACCCGTAATGATTAGATAAAGAGCGTTGATACTGCGCCCTCGGTAGGAGTCGAACCTACGACACCAGGTTTAGGAAACCTGTGCTCTATCCGCTGAGCTACGAGGGCGGGGGATGTTGAAAGATGGAGAAAACCCTTCTGCCGAGCGTCGATGGCCGTCTGCGAGCATTAATTCTACCGGGTGGGGCGGCGGTGACGATCCCGTTTGAGGGGTGTCAGGACTCAGGCGCCCGAGCGGGAAGGAGGGGTGCTCCAGCGGCTTCCTGCTCTGGCCTCGGGTGGCCTTGAAGACATCCAGGATCGAGTCAAGTCGTTACTACCGGTTCAATGCGCCCACCTGGACAGATACATTCCATGACCTCTACGATGGCGCGCAGGCTGGGGTTACCGGCGAGAGAGGGGTTCGTTGATGGCGAGGTTGAGGCAGGTCGGTGTTCTCATTGGGTGCACGTTATCGGCGGCGAGCGGAGAGGGTTCGCGGGGTCCGGCCCTGAGACGGTGACAACGAGGCGCCGAGGATGATAATGCAGCGGCCGGTCCATCAGGGGAGTGAGGATGGGAGTGGGAGGGCACGAGGACTTCGAGGGGGCGCTCGCCGCGGTCCAGTCGGAGACCGAGACAACCATCAGGGCGGCGGCGGCGGTGACCCGAGAGCTGAAGAAGGCCAAGGCGGCGGCCGTCACCGGCCAGGCCCGCGACCTGCGGCGGGCGCTCGAGGCCGCCGAGGCTCTGGCGGCGAAGCTTGCGAAGGAGGCGGCGGCCCTGCGTGGCGGCTACGACTTCGATGAGGCGTCCCATCTGGCTTCGGGCGCCTATGCCAAGGAGCTGCTGGCGGCGGCGGAGGCCGCGGATCTGGCGATGTTCGAGGAGGACGAGCGCCTTTTATGCTACCCCTCGCTGGTGCGCATCCTTCCCGGGGATGCCGCCATCGAGGTGGACAAGCGCCGCGACCGCCGGCTGCGCCCGACGGTGGTGATCCGCCACCTCCAGGCCGCCCAAGACCGCGGGCCCCGGTTCCGGTCGGAGCCGTTCCTGGAGGCCCTCTGCGCCGGCTACGATCTGGTGGTGGCCCGGCAGGGTAAGAGACCCGGCGCGGTGGTTCGCCTCATCGACCTCTGGTCGGTCCTGACGCTCCTCCCCGGCCACAGTCGCGAGTACAGCAAGCAGGAGTTCGCCCGGGACCTCTACCTGCTGGACCAGTCGGGCAGGGCTGAGGCCCGGGACGGCCGGGGGCTCCGCTTCCATGCCAGCACCGGCACCAGGGGCTCGGGTTCGCTCACCACCGTGGCCCGCAATGGCCAGCCGCAGCGCTATTGGGGGATGTCGTTCTCATGACCGCCACCCTGGACGTCGACTCCTATCTCGAGTTCTTATCCAAGGAGTACCTCGCCGATTTCGTCCGTCACGGCGGCGCCTCGGTCAAGTTCGTGGTGGGCTCCGATCCCGAGGTGTTCGATCGCTTCCACGGCGGTCTGGCAGAGGTGGCCGCCGCGAACGGTTACCTCTATGCCCGGATCGACGCGGCCGCCACCAAGGCGCATCAGATCGATCAGGTGTTCTTCGCGCTGGCTCGCCAAGCGGACTGGGAGGCCCTGGCCGCCCGCTTCGTGCGATCGGCTTATGACGACGTCTCCTTCCCCGTCCCCGACCGGCCCGGCGAGCTGGCGGTGGCCGCCGCCGCGGCCCGCCACGGTGTCGACCGGCGTGAGCTGTACCGCAGCGTGCGCCGCCACCTGGAGGCCGAGGTGCTGGGTGACCACGCCATGCCCCACGAGCTCAGGCTGGGCATGCTCCGCCTGTGCCAGGCGCAGCTCGTGGCCGGCGATCTCGACGACACCGAGCGCGACGCCGTGCTCGATTGGCTCCGAGGCGACCTGCGCCAGATCGCCCGCCTGCGCTCGTCGCTCATCTACACCCGGATCGCTCGCCACAACGCCCGTCACCTGCTCATGTCCACCGGCCACTGGCTGGTGTGCACCGGCCACACCGGGCTGGTCCTCGACCTCGACATCGGCCGGCTCTTCGTCGCCCGCCGCCCGCCGATCGAGGAACGAGAAGGTCTCTACTACTCCAAGGCGATGGTGCTCGACGCCTACGAAGTGCTCCGCCAGCTCGTGGACGCCACCGACGACCTCGCCTCGACCCTGATCGCCGTGTCGGGCCCGGTCGAGTTCCTGACCGATGACGTGCGGGGTCTCCCCGCTTACACCGCCCTGCAACTGCGGGTGGCCGACGAGGTGCGGGACCGGCGCCGGGCGAACCCCTTCGGCGCGCTCGTCCGGCTGGGGGCCGGACCGTGAGCATCGCTCTCGATCCCCGGGTGATGAGTCGGCGCGCCATCGAGGCCATGCGCTCGGGCGTTCCCAGCAGGGAGTCAGTGGCGGCCCTGGGCTCCGCTCAGTCCGAGATCGAGGACCGGTTCACGGCCATCCTCGAGGCCCTACGAGCCCTGCCCGCCGGCGGTCATCACCCCGGGGGCATGCTCATCGGAGGGAACTTCGGCTCGGGCAAGAGCCACCTGCTCGAGCACCTGGCTCACCTCGGGCTGGACGCGGGCTTCGTGGTGAGCAAGGTGGTGATCAGCAAGGAGACGTCGCTTCACGACCCGGCCAAGGTGTTCCGGGCCGCGGTCGAGGGGGCGGTCGTGCCGGGGCGGCGGGGGTCCGCCCTGCCCGAGGTGGCCGCCTCGCTGCGCACCGACAGTCCCGCTTACACCGAGCTGTATCGCTGGGTCCATTCGCACGGTTGCGGGCTCAACGAGCGCTTCGCCGCCACCCTCTTCCTCTTCGAGCGCCTCAGGGCGCGAGACGAGGAGTTCGCCGAGCTCATCGTGCGGTTTTGGGCCGGGGACCCCATCCGGGTCCCGGACCTGCGCCGGCGCCTGAGAGAGACGGGAGAGGCGGCGACCTACCCGCTGCCCCCGGTCATCCAGCGGGACCTGGCGATCCAGCGCTTCCGCTTCGCATCCCGCCTCATGCGGGCGGCCGGGCACGCCGGTTGGATCGTGATCTTCGATGAGGTGGAGCTGATCGGGCGCTACTCGGTGCTCCAGCGGGCGAAGTCGTACGCGGAGCTGGCCCGGTGGATACGCGGCAGCCATGAGGACCCGGGCGTCCCCCTGGCCGCGGTCATGGCGATCACGAGCGACTTCGAATCGGCCGTGATCTCGGCGAAGAACGACTACGAGATGGTTCCGGCCCGGCTGCGGTCTCGCCAGAGCGCCGAATATGACTTCCTGGCCGGCCAGGCCGAGGTGGGCATGCGGGTCATCGACCGGGAGCTCGTCCTCCTCCGACCGCCCGACAAGGCCGAGCTCGACCGCACCTACCGACGCCTGAAGGAGATGCACGCGGAGGCGTTCGGCTGGGACCCGCCCGATGTCTCGGGCCTCGAGCGGCTGGGGGCGACCCAGATGCGCCAGTACGTGCGGGCCTGGATCAACGAGTGGGACCTGGTCCGCCTCGACCCTGGCTTCGTCCCCGAGACGGAGACGGTCGAGATCGCCCTCGACTACCGGGAGGACGCCGATCTCGACGGCGCCGCTCCCTGATCCGGGATCCGACCTGCCGGTGCCGGTATATCCGCCCGGGTCCCTGCTCGTATCTCATCTGCTCCCTCAGCGGCCCGCGGCTCGAGCGAGACCCGGAAGCGGCGCCCTCCTTCCGTTCCAGGAGCTGGGCGTGGGCGCGCTCGTGTCCTCCCCCGCCCTCCTTCTGGCCGACGACATGGGGCTGGGCAAGACGGTGCAGGCGGCGGTCGCCCTTCGCCGGCTGTATCTCCGAGGTGAGCTGCGCGCCGCCCTGGTCGTCGCCCCGGTGGGGCTGCTTGCCCAGTGGCGCAGGATGCTGGGGGAGTGGGCGCCGGAGCTGGGCGTGGCGACGATCCGGGGACCGTTCACCGACCGTGCCTGGCAGTGGCGCCGCCAGGCCGAGGTTTATCTCACCGGATACGAGACGGTCCGGGCCGACCTCAGCTCCCACCCGGCATGTCCGCTGCGCCGGCTGTGGGACGTCGTCGTTCTCGATGAGGCGCAGCGAATCAAGAACCGCTTCACCGCAACCGCGGCGGCCTGCAAGCGCCTGCCCCGGCGGCGGGCCTGGGCCCTCACCGGCACACCTCTGGAAAACGACATTGACGACCTCGCCTCGATTTGCGAGTTCTTGACCCCCTGGACCCGGGAGTGGCCCGTGCCCCGCCTGTCCGCCGGCCCCGCCCTGCGGGCCCGCCACGTGGAGCTCCAGCTACGGCGCCGCAAGGCCGATGTCCTCACCGACCTGCCCCCCAAAACGCTGGTGCCCGTCGACCTCGAGCTTACCGGCGTGCAACGCTGCACCTATGAGCGCGCGGAGCGCGAGGGCATCGTGCGGCTGCGGGCGCTGGGCCGTGACGTGCGAGTGACGCACATCCTCGAGCTCATCTGCCGCCTCAAGCAGATCTGCAACGTCTGCCCGGTCTCGGGGCGCTCGGTCAAGCTCGACGACCTCGAGGATCGCCTGACCAGTCTCCAGGCCCAGGGACATCGCGCCCTGGTCTTCTCTCAATACACGGGCGCCGACGGGGTCGCCGCCATCGAGGCGCGCACGGCCCGGTGGCGGCCGCTCGTCTATACCGGCGCGATGGATACGGAGACCAGGGAGGCGGTGCTGCGGCGGTTCCACGGCGATGCCGGACATCGCC
>JBOGWM010000131.1:0-2689 GCA_050693695.1 Actinomycetota bacterium | reverse complement strand
GGTCCGAGGCCTGACCTCGGGCAGCCGGAAGCCGATGACGCCTCCCAACAGGAGCGTCGATTCGACTCCTGGCTCGGGTGACGCGGGACTCCGCAGGAGCCTTCCCTCGACATTCCCAACGCCGATCCAGGTCAGGCGCCCCTCGGGCCAGGTGATGGCGGCGAGGGTCATGGCCACGCCGCGGGTGTGCTTCAGCTCGGCGTGACAGCGCGCCAGGAGCGGCCCGAGCGCTTCGGCGGCGTGACGCTCCAGCACCCGGCTGGCCACATCCGCCGCGAATGCCGCCTCGGGTCCGTGGCCGAGACCGTCCATGGCCGCGATGAGCGCCCCCCGGGGGGTGAAGGCGACCAGGTGGCGGTCCCCGGACTCCCCGGGCCCCAGCGCCCTCGATGCGACGCCCCAATCCAGAAATGACACCAGAGGATCGGGAGATCTCTCAGCCACGGCTGGGCGTCCATTTCTTCATGACCACCGTCGTTCCCTTGCCCACCTCCGAGCTCAGCTCGAACTCCTCCATCAGGCGGCGAGCGCCCGGCAGCCCCAGGCCGAGGCCGCCCCCCGTCGTGTAGCCCTCTCGCAGCGCCAGGTCCACGTCCGGGATCCCGGGGCCGGCGTCCTGGGCCACCACGAGGACTCCCTGCCTGCCCGGCTCGTGGATCCGGCTCACGACGACTTCCCCCCTCGTCGCGTGCTGGACGATGTTTCTGGTCACCTCGGAGATCGCGGTCGCGATCAGGGTCTGGTCCGTGCTCGAGAACCCCAGCTCCTGGGCGAGCCGCCGTCCCGCCTGGCGGGCGGCGACCAGATCGAGATCGGAGACGATCGGGATCCGGATCCGGTCAGGCTCGCCGGCCATCGCCGAGCTCCCGGTCGAGCACTGAAAGACCCTCATCCAGGTCCAGCGCCGTGGCCACGTCCTCCAGGTTCAGGCCGAGCTGCACCATGGCGTAGGCGACTTCGGGCTGGATGCCGACGAGGACCGTCTTGGCCCCCCGTAGGGCGGTCATGTGGGCGATGGTGCGAAGGGATCGGGAGGCGAACGAGTCGAGGACGTCCAAAGCGGTGACGTCGATGATGATGCCCCGGGAGCGATACCGTCCGACCCGCTCCATCAGGTCGTCTCTCAGGGACTCCATATCGGTGTCGCTCAGGGCCGCCTGGATGGAGGCGATAAGGTAGCTCGCTTGCTTGAGGATCGGGACTGCCATGGCAAACCGGCCTCGGGGGACGGACTAGTGGGAGTCCTGGCGGATGACCTGATATCCCAGGAGCTTCTCGGCTTCCTCGATGCCGCCCTGCAAGTCACCGACGGCGTTCATCTTGGAGAGGTCCACCCCGATGGTCACGAGCGTCTGGGCGATCTCCGAGGAAAGACCGGTGATGATGACGCTGGCGCCCATCAGCCGGGACGCCTCCACCGTCTGGACCAGGTTGTTCGCGACGGTGGAGTCGATCTCGGGGACCCCGGTGATGTCGATGACCACCACCTTCGCCCGGTTGGTGCGGATGCCCCGGAGGAGCTGCTCGGTGACCTGGCGGGCCCGCTGCGAGTCGAGGACCCCGATGATGGGAAGGATGACCAGGCGCTCTCGCACCTGAAGCACCGGGGTGGACAGCTCCCGGATGGCTTCCTGCTGCTGGCGGATGACCCGCTCACGTTCCTGGACGAAGCTGACGCCCACGGTGTTGGCGATCCGGTTGGCGGCCGGCTCGTAGGCGTCGAGGACCCGGTTGAGGAGATCGAAGTCGGACTGGTATTTCTCGAACAGGGAGCGGGCCAGGACGTCACGGAGCAAGAGGACAATCCCGAGTACCTCGTAGATCTCCACCCCCCGGGGGATGATCCTCTCGGAGAGGTTGCGGGCGTAGTCCTGGAGAGCCTCGACGCTTCCGGTCTCGAGCACCTCCACGTAATTGTCGTACACGGTGGTCACCTCGGAGAAGATCTCCTCCGGGCTCATGGCGGTGAGGAGCTCGGCATTGGTGATGCGACGCGTCCATTCCTCCCGGAGGGGCGTGCGATTCTTGCTGAGGTGAGCCACCAGCTCGCGCAGCAGCGCGTCACGGCCGATTTGGTCTGCCATGGGAATCCTTCCTCCTTGCAGTCACCAACGCTCCGATGCGGGCGACCTCCCCGGTGCCTTCGGGATTATACGAAAGCTCCTATCGCCTGGATATGGCACATCGCACCGCGAGAGGTACCCGACGGGGCCGTCCGGGGCACCAGAAGCGGTCCCGAAGATGATCGCGCAGTGCCGGGACGCCGGGGTCCGCGCCAGGCGGTCAGGGCGTGAGCTCATCCTGCGAAAGCGTCAGTTGAAGAAGAAGGCAAAGCTCCGGGAATCTACTGAACGACCATCCCCCACCGCCGTCGACATTTCGGTACGAAAGAGTGTCGCAAATGGAGCAGCTATATTTTTCGTTGTCGATGGTTTATTTCAGGTGGGGTTCCAGGGCCCCATGAGCGCGCAGTCGCGCCGGACCAGCCGGCGGGTGTTCGCCACGTTCGCCCCCTACCGGGGCAAGATCGGCCTGGTGGCCTTGACCATCGTGATGACTGCGGGCCTCGGCGTCGTCAACCCGCTCCTCATCAAGCTGGTCTTCGATCGCGCCCTCTTCGGCAACCCGGCAGGAAGCTGCGGCGGCGGCGCCTGCCCGAACCTCCCGCTGCTTTACGTCTATGTCGGCC
>JBOGWM010000130.1:0-5088 GCA_050693695.1 Actinomycetota bacterium | reverse complement strand
GAACACGGTCAGCCGAACGTTCCCCGTATTTCTCTCGTCGAAGCGCTGCCAGCTTCTCGGAAAGGAGATCGCCCAGCCGAAGACCGGGTCGGCGACCGTCGTGGCCGGCGGGAGCGCCTTCGGCGCGGGCTTCGACCTCTCTCTCAGGAGGAGGATCCCGGCGGTGGCGGTGATCGCCGCCACCGCCCCCACGACGGCGAGCACCCACCGGAGCTTGCGGCGGCTCTTGGGCTCGGGGGCCGGGGGGTCCTCGTCCACCAGGATCTCCGACTCGCTCAACTCTTCTCCCGGGCAAGCGCCACGCCCTCCGTGAGGAACGCCACCTTCGCCACTCGCTTCGCTCGCTCGTTGAGGCCGATCCTGAAGGGGGCGGAGTCCCCGGAGGCCAGGACCCCATCGTGAGCCACCGTCTCCTCCGCGCCGACCACCCTGCCATCCCGGTCGTAGAAGACGGCGATCACCCTCGGGAAGTTGACGGGCACGCCCGTCGAGTTGCGGACCAGCCCGCTCACCTCGTACAGGTTGCCGGTCCTCTTCTTGGTGTGCTCGGCCACCTGAAGGGCCAGCACCTTCTTGTCGCCGGCCAGATTGGCTTCCAACCGGGTATCGATGGTGCCGACGGTGCGCTCGCCTCCCGTGAAGGGGATGGAGAAGGGCGCTTTTCCTCCGGGAGGGATGATCTGAAGGAGCGTGGGACCGAACTGCCGGCCGATGCTGGCGCCGTCCCGGTCCTTCAGCGCGACCGTGATCTTGACCGCCTCGACAGCCTTGGTGGAGCGATTCTCGATCTCGCCCACGACCACCGGGCCGATGCTGGTCGGGATCGCCTCGACGGAGAGGAGGGAGATCAGGCGCTGAGGGTCGGTCCTGGCCCCTCGCCTCATGATCTGGTCTCCCCCGCCGCGCTCGCCCCCCGAACAGGCCGCGAGCGCCAGCCCCGCCAGCATCAGGATGCAGGTGGCCGCCCTGGCAACTCCCTTCATGGGCGCGGCTCGCGCATGGATCGAACGGCCACCGCCAGCTCCTCGGCGTCAAGCACGTCGGCCATCAGCCCGATCTGGTCTTCCCAGACCTCCTCGGGTATCGCAGCTCGAACCTCGTCCTCCAGGACGTGATAGACCTCGAGACCCAACTGGGCCTCGGCCAGAGGACCTGCATAGCTCGGATCCCCCGAGGTGACCGTCTCGGCGGAGATCTCGGCGCTCTCGCCGTCCGGCGCCCCCAGCAGCACCAGGAGGTTCTCCGGGCCGTGCTGGCTGGCCAGTTGCTTGATCGCCTCCTGGGTTCGCAGGTCCATGGCGCCCGAGGCCGTTCAGACGAAGCACTCCGTGGCCGACAGGACCACCTCGGCCCCCGCCGCCTTGGCGCAGGCCGCGATTGCCGGGCCGGCGATCCCGTCTCGCTCGCCCAGAGCGACCACCAGCTTGCCCTTGAAAACCATGCTCTCTCACCTCCTTGTAGCAGGGGGAGGGCTTGCCCTCCCCCTGAAGTTCTGGAGCGATCCTATTCTCCTTGACTTCGTTCGATGAGCAGGCTCATCCCATCCGAGTGCTGGCACATCCGACCCAGGAACAGGCTTCCCTTGGCGATGAGGTGCACGCGCTCCGCCCGCCCCTCCTCGAGGCGGCGCAGGGCGTGGGGAAGGTAGCAGAGGGCCGAGGCCAGATGACCCTGCGTGGGGGCGAAGCCGGGCATCCCCCGGTGACGGACGAAGTGGTCGATCTCTGAGCGCTCGATCTCTCCGCGTCTCGCGGCCAGCGCCGCGATCGTCTTGTAGTTGCGGGCGGGCACGTCCCCCGAGCCCTGAGGCTCGGTGATCTCGGGGTTGTGCAACTCGGTCGCGAAGTCGTCCACGTCGGTCATCTTCAGTCCCACCCGGGCCAGGGGCTCGGCGGCCAGCGCCTCCATGATCTGGGGGTTCGAGGAGCCCGCACCCACGCGATGGCGGCCGACCGCATCCAGGCGAAGCCGGGGGGACCTCCCGTTGTCGGCCTCGATCAGCAGGGCGCTGCCCCCCAGGACGTCCTCGAGCGCGGGAAGACCGTGGCGCAGGTGGCCCTGGAACTTCATGCCCAGCTTGGCCAACGATCCCCCCGACACGACCGCGACTCGCTCGAACACCCCCGAAACCACCAGGCTCCCGGCGATCACCATGGCAGGGATCGGCGCGGCGCAGAAGTTCTTCACATCCGCTCCCGAAGCCTGGCGGCAACCCGCCACGCCGGCGACGGCCTTGCCCATGTTGCCTCCCCCTCGCTGATACCGATCACCCACCGCTTCCTCGGAGCAGGAGATGACGTAGTCGATGCTGGCGGGATCGATCCCCCGGTCCTCGAGGAGATGCAGGAGGGCGAGGGTGGCCGTGGCCTTGCAGGCGAGGTTCTCCAGGAGGACGGATGCGGTGAGGGCCTCGTCGTCCTCGTGGTCTCGCCGGATCCAGCCCGCGAGGCGCCCTCCGGAGAGGGAGAGGGGCAGGGACTGCGGCTCCGGTGAACCCGACTGGATCGCCGCCTCCGCGTCCGCCTCGCCCGTCGCGGCGAGGCGCTCGAGGTCGAATCGTTTTGCCAGGGGATGCCCGGCCAGGAGCGCTCCAGCCCGGTCCGCGACCTCGCCGGCAAGCGTGACGAGATTGAATTCATCGACGACCGCCAGCAACCCCAGGAACTCCTCTTCGGGCATGATCTCTCCATCCGGCGCGAAGCGTTTCGCCTCCAGGCCCCTCGCCACCCAGGGGCGATCGGGGAGCTCACGGGGATGGAGGCGGCCCAGATATGCCTGGTGCGGCGGGTAAGCGGCGGCCTCCTCGAAGCTGCGGAGGCTGGCCGCCAGGCGCGGCGCCAGGTCGGGGTCTCGCGCCAGCTCCCGCCGGGGCTTCGAGCCGTAAGCAATGAGGTTGGGCGTATGCGCCAGGACCTGGGTGGCCGCCGAGACGACGGGGAAGCGCGGGCTCATCTGCGCGCCCTCAGGGGTTGAACACCGTGGGGGCGCTCACCCGGGTGGAGATCGCTTGAAGAGCCGCCAGCAGCAGTCGCCGACGCCACGCCCGCTCGTCTTCGGGCGAGAGGGAGGGGTCTCCGGCCGGGTAGGGGATCCCACGAGTCGGCACGATGCGAGGGGCCCCCACCGCGGTCGCAACCGGCACCAGGTTGGCGAGGAGCGCGGTCGGGATGCCGGCTCGCTCCAGCTCCTTGGCAAGCGTTGCCCCGCAACGCGTTCCGGTCCCTCACGTGGCGGTCAGGATCGCGGCCCCCACCCCCGCCTTATGCAGCTCGGCCGCCCATTCGGTCCCGAAGCGGGCGGCGTCCGCGACCGCGGTGCCGTTGCCGGCGGTGACCAGGTACTCGGAGTGCAGCCCTCCCACCGCTCCCTCTCGCTCCAGCGCCCGGGCCTCGTCGAGGGGCAGGATGCGGTGGGGATCGGCGTTGGCCGCGGCGGTGGAGAAACCGCCATGGATGCTCTGGAACTCTCCGGGGGCAAGGCTCTCTCTCCCCTCGAGCGAGTAGCGCAGCCAGCGTTTGGCCCGGGCCGATTCCAGCCGATCAGGGTTGCCCGCGGGCACCACCGCCCCCTCGGTGAGGAGGGCCACGAGGATGCGCGCCGGATCTTCGACCGGGCCGGCGGGCGTGACCGTCCCGAAGCCCGACAGGGGAATCTCGCCCACTGCCGGACCCGCTCCTCCCAGGCGTGCCAGCGCCAGGGTGACCGCTCGCTCGGCCGCGCTGGCCTCCGCGAACCTGTTGCGCCGAGCGGGCTTGGCGATCCGGATGCCGCCCTCTTGGTCGAGGGCGGCCGGAAGCTCCCCGGAGGCCAGCGTGGCGGCGGCGGAAGCCAGGCGCCGGAGCGCCTCCGCCATGTGGCGGCTGACCGGACCCGAGTCGACGGCGATGGCCGGGGACGTCTCGGGGAGGCCCGGGTTATCCGGGTCCATCCCGGCCACGGCGGGGAGACCCGCCCGGGCGGCAAGCGCCGCCACGCGGGCGCAGGCGATCCCGTAGCGACCGCTTCCGAAGGCGGGACCGCAGAGGATCATCTCGGCCCCCGCCTCCCGGGCGAGGGCGACGATCTCGGCCGCGGCCCCCATATCGGAGGCGGCGTGGTCATCGCCGCACCAGACGGTGGCCACGATCGGAAGCCCATCTCCGAGGAGAGCGGCGAGCTTGCGTCCCGGACCGACGGGACCCTCGGCGACCGCCGGAGGATCGGCTGCCCGATCTTCGCCCCCCACCCCCGCGAAGAACTGGTTCAGGTAATGGACCACTCGCACTTACCTCACCTCCCCGTTCCCGCGGTCAGCTTTCCCCAGCCGAGCGGGGACAGCGATGCGTACACCACGGCGGTGGGAACCTCCACGGCGTCGGTAGCCCGGGCGTCGGCCACCTCGAGGCGCGCCCCTCCCAGGGCGCGCTGCATCTCCGGAAGGGCGAGGCGTTCGTCGTAGTTCCCCGAGCTCACCGTCGAGGAGGCCCGCAGCGGTGGCGAGACGAGCGGGGGCGCCGTGCCCTCCCGCCCGGACATCTCGGCAAAGATCCCGACCGCCACGATCCCCAGATCCTCGAGGGCATCCATCTTCAAAGACGCGTCCGCGTCGGCGTTGCCGCCTCCCTCCTTGGTCACGATGGCCGCGTCCCAGCCAAGGGCAACCGCCAACCGGGCGGCGTGGACGGAGACGAGATCCTTTCCCATCTGATCGACCGGTTCGGGGCAGAGGATCACTCCGCCAAAGCAGAGGTCCGTGCCGTCGCGGGCTGCCAGCGCGGCCACCACCGGGTGGTTCTGATGGAGATAGGTCGGATTCTTCAGCCCGGGGTGACCGTACTGTCCGCTCACCACCGCGCCATCCTCCAGCTCCAGGGGGTCGATAACGGTCGGGAGGCAACCCGCGAAGCTCCGACCGTACAGGAAGACATCCTTGAAGGCTCCCTGGGTCTGGAGATTGGTTATCGTCCCGACCCGGGGAAGGTCGCTGGGGCGCCGTGTGGGCGCGCGCAGCTCTTCCACCATATCCGGCGCCGCCCCGATGGCCGCCTCGGCGAGGCTGGCGGCGAGCCCGAGAAGGCCCAGGCGCAGAACCGCCTCGACCGCCTCCCA
>JBOGWM010000129.1:0-16917 GCA_050693695.1 Actinomycetota bacterium | reverse complement strand
GGGGAACGAAGGGTCCGCTCCCGAGGGCTACGTGGGATTTCGCACCATCTTCTCGCCCGCCACCGCCAAGAACGTGCTCACGGTGGGCGCGAGCTGCACGGACCGACCGGGCCTGGAGGCGACCTGGGGGACGCAGTACCCGGCCAGATTCCCGCTCGCTCCCAGCTCCGACCAACTTCTGGCGGGCGATTTCGATTCTCCGGCCGCGCTCTCGAGCCGCGGCCCCACCGAGTTCGACAGCGTCAAGCCCGACGTGTTGGCCCCCGGGACGTACGTCGCCTCGGCCCGAGCCCGGGGCGCCTCGATGCCGTACTGGAACCCTCCCTACGACGACGAGAGCTACGCCTATCTCGGCGGGACCAGCATGGCCGCCCCGGTGGCCACCGGGGCTGCGGCGGTCCTGCGTGAGTACCTGAGGACCAGACGCGGGAACGGCGCTCCCTCCGCCGCCCTGCTCAGGGCCATTCTCATCGCCGCCACCAGGCGGATCCCTGCCCGCAAGGCGCCTCCGGAGCTTCAGGCGTCCATCGGCTTCCCCGACTTCGATCAGGGCTTCGGCCGCCTCGATCTGACCCGCGTCCTACCCGAGGGCCCCTCGAGCCACTCCCGGCGGAAGCTGGAGTGGGTGGACTGGCCCAACGACTCGCCCGAGGCTCTCTATAGCCGGCCCAAGGACTCGCCCGGGCGGGACACGAAGCGCAACCGGACGTACCGGGTGGTCGTGAGCCCCGATGCGACCGAGCCCCTTCGCATCGTGCTGGCGTGGACCGACTGGCCGAGCGCCGGCGTCCAGAACAACCTCTACCTGGAGGTGGCCGGGCCCGCCGTCACCATGATCGGCAACGCGGAGCATCGCTTCCGGCGGACCGCCCTCGATGACCTGCTGAGCCCCTACACGGGGAGAGGGACGGAGCGTTTCCCGACGATCGACAAGAACAATAATGTCGAGCAGATCGTAGTGGAGGCGCCCGTAGGGGGCAACTACGTGATCCGCGTGCGGGCCGAGAACACGCCGTTCCCGCCCCAGGGCTATGCCCTGTGCGTGGTCGGCGAGCTCGATACCGGGCTCGAGGCCCTCGGGTGAGGATCGCCGCCCACCGAGGCAACCGACTCCATGCGCCGGAGAACACCCTGGTCTCCCTCGTCTCCGCCTACACTTCCGGCGCGCAGGTGCTCGAGTTCAACCTTCAGCTAACCGGGGACGGGCGCCTGGTCATCTCCCACGATCCCACCACCGAGAGGCTGAGCGGGCGGCCCGGCCGGATCCTCGACCTGGACCTCGCCGAGCTTCGCAAGCTCGACATGAGCAAGACCTTCAAGCCCCGCGGGGCAGACACCTTCAGCTATCGCCCGCCGGGTCGCCGCGGGATCGGGATCGAACGGTTCGACACGCTGCTCGACAACCTCCCGACGGATGTGGAGTGCCTGATCGAGCTGAAGCACGACTCCTCGATGGGTACCGGTCGGCGAGACGAGTTTGTCGGTGGCGCGCTGGCGGCCCTCGCCGAGCGCCGGACGCTCGATCGGGTGGTCCTGTACTCGAAGGACCCCGAGAACCTGGTCCTGGCTCGGCGGCTGGCCCCGGGCGTGCGGACGGCATTGTCGGAGGGGGAGCTCGATGAGGGGGGACAGCGAAAGCTGATGACCGACATCGAAGCCGATGGCCTGTTCGTGGAGGTCGGGAGCCTGCTTCGCCCCGACGGGTCCCTGAGCGAGCATGGGGAGGAGCTCGAGCGCCTTCACCGCGAACGAGGCATGCGGGTCGGCGCGGTCGTGTGCATCCGACGTGCTCGGGGACCGGAGGCGCCTGCGGCGGGGAACGTGTTCACGGATAAGGAGTTCGAGGTCCTGCGACAGCATCCGTTCGTCTGGTCGCTGGCCACCGACTCGATGCTCGACGTCGCCGGTTTCGTGCGTCCCTCCCGGGTGATCGTGCGGGAGCCCTTCGCGGGCGCCAGGGTCGACACGGACCGCTTCTCGTTCGGGTACGCCAAGGCGAACCGGTACTGCCACGTCTTTCAGGAGGACGGGGTGCACGTCAAGATCGCCGGGTACGAGGGCGGCGAGGCGCCGGGCGCCGATCCTCTGGGTCCTCTCGAGCAGCGGCTGTCCGAGATCGACCAGAAGCTATGGAACGCGCTGAGGGACTGGCCCTTCTACTCCGGTGGCGGCTTCGGGCTCTTGCGGGCGATCGAGGGAGACTTCGCCGCCGAGGTCGATTACACGACGACTCGGGTGGGCCAGGCGACGACGCTCGAGATGGCGGTCGTCAACGTGAACCCGGGTGCGCATCAGCCTCCCTGGTCAGATGACGGCACGCCACGGCTGCCCGCGACCTTCCGCAACAAGAACATCTTCTTCGATCCGCACGGCGCGCCGCCCTTCGTCGGCAGTGAACACGATGAGGATGATGGATACCGTATAACAGTCAATCTGGGCAGCGGTTACGACAGCAACTCCTGGGGGCGACCGGTGGGCAACGGAAAGGCCCTCTCCGGTCGCCTCCGTCTCGAGCGCCGGGGGACGTTCTTCTCCGCCTACTTCCGCAACGATAGCGGTCCTGCCTCCCTCCCCGGCGGGGACGCGGCGGGGAAGGGACTCGCGACGGACTGGGTCTGTTCCGGGGTGGTCCGCAACGAGTCGCTCAACCCCCGCGTCTACCTCCGCTGCGCGGGGAAGCGCTGGCGACAGGAGCATGACGACGATCCCACACGCTTCTTCCCGGTCGTCCCGGTTGAGTTCGTATTCGCCAACCTGGAGGTGACGCAGTTTCCCGGGCCCCCCTGATCCCGTGCTCCCTTCTCCCGTAGGGCGAGGACCTGTCGCCCTCGAGGTGTGGTGGGCGCGGTCTGCCATGGGCCTGCGGGCCTGGTCAATGTCACGCTCTCCGACCGCGCCTATCTCGTCGCGGGAAAGAGTGTCGCGGGCTTTACCAACGACGAGGAGGCGGCAGTGGGCCTGACCGAGGTGGTGCCCTTCCTCTTGCAGTCCAGACTCCAAGAACGCGGCGCGAAGCACACGGGCGCACCCAACTTCGAGCCGCACGTGGTGGCGGACGGCCGGCTGGTTACGGGACAGAATCCGGCATCGACCACCGGGGCGGCGGAACGAGCCGTCCGGATTCTCGCCGACTTCGCCCTTGACCACCTCCATCCCCGCGCCTCGAGCGCCTCGGTCGCGAGGTCGGCCCCCGGGCCGCCCCGGGTCCGAGTCGTACGCAAGAGCCTGCCTTGTTGTAATTCTCGGTTTGGCCCATAACCTTTCGTCATCCCAACCGCTCTCCCGTGAGAAGGACCAACCCTCCTGGTCGAGGAGGAAGGGGGCGGACCCTTGGGGCAAGCTGAAGGGAGCGAGGCGACCGGGTCTCGCGACGGCCGGGATCCCTCGTGGATGGCGCCGGTGGCTGAAGAGCCGTTGCACCGAGCCATCTTCGCGGTCGATATCGAAGGGTTCGGCCGCCCGGATCGCACCGATTGGACCCGTGTCCGCCTGCGCAAGCGGCTCAACCAGCTAATTGATCACGCCCTTGGCGTTGCCGAGATCCCATCCCGGCAGCTTTCGCTGCGCAAGGTACTTGGCGACGGGCTGTTGCTGGTTTTCGACCCGTACGTCTCGATCGCAAGGCTCCTGCATCCGTTGATCGCGCGGCTGGCGGCGGGACTTGCCGACCACAACCACGCCGTCCCCGGCGCCGAGCGGATGCGGCTGCGGCTGGCGATCCATGAAGGGCAGCTCCTGCCCGACGCGTACGACTACGTCGGCGAGTCGCTCAACCACACTTTCCGGCTGCTGGATGCCGAAGCGGTCCGGGAGGTCCTGCGCCGCGCGCCAAGGGCGGATCTCGTGCTGGTGGTCTCGGACTCGACCCAGCAAGGCATTATCGCTCATGGGTACCCCGGGGTCGAGCCGACCGGTTTCCAGCCGGTGCGGGTGCATGCCAAAGAGACCCGCACACGTGCCTGGGTCCACCTGCCGGGACTGCGCGAGCAACCGAGGCTCCCCGAGGTCCTGGTCGCCTCGCCAGTCGGGCCGGAAACGTTGCCGATCCCGCGGGAGCTACCCGCCGATATCTACGCCTTCACCGGCCGTGGCGCCGAGATCGCAGGGCTCGAATCCCTTGCTCCACCCCGGGACTCGAGTTCACCGTCGCCGGTGGTGATCTCGGTGATTGCCGGCGCCGCCGGGGTAGGTAAGACCGCGCTGGCGGTGCACTGGGCCCACCGGATCAAGGACCGGTTTCCCGACGGGCAGCTATACGTGAACCTGCACGGTTACGAGCCTCGCCAGCGCTTGTCCCCCGCCCAGGTACTGGACCGATTCCTGCGTGCTCTGGGCGTCGCCGCCGAGGCTCTGCCCACCAACTTGGAGGAGCAGGCCGCCCGGTACCGGGCGCTGCTCGCCGACAAGCGGGTCCTCGTGGTCCTGGATAACGCCTCGTTCGAGGACCAGGTGCGGCTCCTGTTGCCGGGAAATGCGGCCTGCTTCGTGCTGATCACCAGCCGGGACAGCCTGGCCGGCCTGGTCGCCGCCGAGGGGGGGCGCCCATTCGCCCTCGATGTCCTGGCCCCCAAGGAGGCGGTGGAATTGCTGCATCGCATCGGCGGTCGAGCCCGGATCGCCGCCGAGGCGGAGGCGGCGGCGGAGATAGCTCGGCTGTGCGGGTGCCTGCCGCTGGCGGTACGCATCGCTGGGGCCAAGCTCGTCACCCGACCCGCGATGAGCGTCGCCGAGCTGGCAAGACGTCTCGGTGACGAGCAGCACCGCCTCGGCGAGCTTGCGGCCGGCGACATCGAGGTGCGAGCCAGCTTCGCTCTTTCCTATGCCGGGCTGGGGCCGGCCGAGGCCCGCATGTTTCGCCGCCTCGGCCTCATCGCCGGCCCGGACTTCGGGGTCGGGGCGGCGGCCGCCCTCGTCGACGCCCACCCCGAGGAGGCCAAGGTCCTCCTGGAACACCTCGGCGACGCCCACCTGATCGAAGACGCCCTCGTGCAAGGGCGATACCGGTTCCATGATCTGCTCCGCCTCTATGCCCGGGAGCGAGTCCAGGTCGAGGAAACCGACGCCGCCCGAGAGACCGCCCTGCGCGGGGTGCTCGAGTGGTATCTGAACACCGCCGAGGGCGCCGAGCGGATCCTGTGGCCGCACCGCCGCCCCTTGCCACGCGACCGCGCGGGCGAGTGCTCCGGGCCGGCCTTCACCACCCGCACGCAGGCCAGGGCCTGGTTCGAGGCGGAGCGGGCCGGCCTGGTGGCCGCCGTCCGCCAAGCTGGCGTCCATTGCGGTTTTCGTCCCTTCACGTGGCAGCTCGCCGACGCCCTGTGGGGCTTCTTCTACCTGCGCAAGCGCTGGGTCGACTGGCAGGACAGCCACGAGGTGGCCCTTGCCGCCACCCGGGAGGCCCACGACCGGCAGGCCGAAGCGTGGATATTGCACACTCTCGGCGCCGCTTACCGCCACCTGCGGCGCTTCGATGAAGCCACCGGCTCCCTGGAACAGTCCCTGGCGATCTGCCGGGAGACGGGAGATCGCCAGGGCGAGGCGCAAGCGCTCGCCGGCCTCGGCAGCACCTACTTCCGCCTGGGGCGCTTCGATGAAGCCATCAGTTGTAGCTCCCGGGCCCGGGGGATCTACCGGGAGATAGGCTACCGCTTGGGTGAGACGCAAGCTCTCGATGCCCTCGGCGCCGCTTACCGCCACCTGCGGCGCTTCGATGAAGCCATCGGTTCCCTGGAACAGTCCCTGGCGATCTGCCGGGAGATCGGGGAGCGCTGGGTCGAGGCCGTGACCCTTCATATCCTCGGTAACACCCACCGTGACCTGGCACTCCTCGAGGAGGCCATCGATTATTACCGGGCGGCCCTGGCGATCTGCCGTGAGATCGAGGACCGCTGGGGGGAGGCTCGGAACCTCCATCTCCTCGGTCTCGTCCTGGAGCACACCCGGGGTATGGATGCGGCACGGGCCCGCTGGCGGGAAGCGCTGGAGATCTTCACCGAGCTCGGCGCCTCCGAAGCCGACAAGATCCGCGCCCTTCTCGAAGATCGCTAGCTAGGCGCTGAGGGCCGCCCTTACCGTCAGCGGTGGTGGGGCGGGGGCGGAGACGTGGGTTCCTCCGGAGGCCGGGTGGCGCTGGGCGGTGGGGCCGTGCCCCCGTCGAGGTCCACCGTCTCGTAGACGTAGGCGAGCATGATGCCCATGACATTGTCCGCGGGGACGGTGCTGTGGTAGTAGGTGGTCAAAGCGAGCGTCTCTCCCGTTCTCACGGTCCCCACGGAGTCCCAGACGCAGCCGCTCATGGACTCGATGCTGCCCATGTAGGCGGGTTTCCTCCCGTATCCGGCGACCGAGGAGCAGATCTGTCGGCCGGTGGCGGAATTGGCCAGCACGGTCTTGATCCCCCCGTCGTGCACGTGGCCGAACGTGGCGATCATCCTCCCGGTGAGGTTGGAGACCCAGCTCCATTCGGACTGATAGGGGCCGGCGGGGACGGAGTACTCCGAGGTCCCGCAGTTGTTCTGATCCAACCACAGGGGCGTGACCTTCTTCATCTCCCCCCGGGCGGCAGGTCGATAGGTCGCGTCCAGCGTGATGTACACCATCCGGGACGTCTCGCCATAGTTCATGAGCTCGACCACCAGACTCCAGACATCCAGGGGGTTGGAGCTGACGTAATAGCCGAATCCCTGGGGAAGCAGCCCTCCGGTCCGCTCGTTCCCGGCGGCGAAGAATCGCTCCCCGCCCGTGAGCGGCCCGCTGAATGGCCCGAGCGGCGTTGCGGATTCGGAGCCGCAGGTGGCGTCGGCCTTTCCTCTCTGCATCCAGACGGCGTGATGGAGCATGGGGCCGGTGTCGAGGTTGGCGGAAGTGCCGTCCTCGTAGACGAGATCCGGCGCCATCCCGGTGAGGTAGCAGTCCGAGCATGGCTTGGCGACGTTGGTCAGGATCCGGTTGAAGTGGGGGATGTTCGAGCCTCCGAGTGAGGAGGGGGGCAGGAAGAAGGGGCCGTATCTCACGGTGGTCCGCAGGTCACCCGGGTGGCCGGGGACCGCCTGCTCGGCTCCGGTTGATCCCCCGCCGGAGGGGGGGGGATCGGCTTGCGAATGGGACGAGGCGGGGGCGCCGGCGTGGCTGTGGTCGGCAGCGGCGAGATGGGGGCCGGCGTGGCCAAGGTCTGCGAGCTTTCCGGTCACCGCGCCTGGTGTCGCCTCCGAATGGGCCGAATGGGAGTGGTCGGCCGCGCGCCGGTCGGCGGCATGGTTCCCGGAGGCAAGGTGGCCCCCTGCGACCCGGTCGTCGTGGCTGTGGGCGAGGTCGTCGCCATGGCTGTTGCCGCCGTGGCCGTGGACAGGACCCTGGCCGGCGAGCGGGGTGAAGGTTGCGGCGGTGAGAAGGAACACGATCGAGGCGACCCCCGCCAGCGCCGGGCGGGCCATGGCGGCCCTGAAGAAGCTCGGCGACCCCTCCGCCGGCGTGGGACGGCGGAGCAGCAGGTAGGCGCCGGCGCCGATGATCAAGAGCTCGAAGGCGGTCGCGAGGCTATCGGTGAGCCCGACCGGCTCCGGGATACCGGCCTCCGGCCCGAACGGGATCCCCGATGTCCGGGAGATGAGCCAGATGGCCGCGATCGCTCCGTTGCCGAGAGCTCCGGCCGCCAGCAGCGACGATGTCGGGCGCCGGACGATCAGGCCCGCCCAGAGGAGCTGGAGGCCCGCCACCACGATGAAGAACAGGCCGTGAGCGAGGGACAACTCGAAGTGCTCGGGGGCCGCGGAGAGGTGGATGACGCCCGCCCCGGCGGACAGTACCGCCGCTCCCCGGACAAGTAACTGACCGAGCTCACCAACCTGCCGTCCGGTCGTCATCTGACCCATCGACACCACCTCCCGAGCGAGAGTGTTGCATATTGTGTATCACTTGTCAATGTCGCATTGAAATATGAACCGGATACGGCTCTTTCGTCTTCCCCCCTTCTTCCGTCTATCCGTAAGAGAGCCGGGCCCTGGATTTAGGAGGGGGAGGGGGAAGATCAGATGAGCGAGGAGCTTCGGGTAACGATCCGGACGCCGGCGGGCTACAGCTCGCCATTCTCCATCGACGCCCACGAGCGGGTCGAGGCGGTCACCCGGCAGGCGGTGAAGCACTTCGTCGCCGCCCGCCAGCTCGCTCCCGGCGAATACGGGCTGGCGCTGGTGCGCGGGGGCCAGGCCACGGACCTGGCGGACGATGCCCGCCTCGAGGACTGTGGAGTGGGCGAGGCCGACGTTCTCAGCCTGATCTCCAAGGGCCCCCAGGTCGACGGATGACCCTTCATCCCCTCCTCCTGGCCGAGTTGCTCGAAGCCGAGGCGGACATGGCGAGGAAGCGGCTGGGCGGTCGTGTCGCCCATATCGACGTCAACGGACCCCTGGTTTCCGCATGGCTCACCCCCCGTGAGGGCGGCGGGATCGCGATCCGCCTCGACGGGACCCACTACGACGCCGAGCCCTTCCGGGTCGCAATCGTGGACGCCGGGGGCGGGGAGCTCTCGTCGAGGGGGTGGCCCGGGCAGCTCTTCCACGCGATCCACCCCGTGCTGCGCCGGCCGTTCGCCTGCATCAGGGGGACCTATGAATACCACTGTCACCCCTCGCATGCCTCCGACGCCTGGGACGCGCACCGTTTCCTCATCCGCCTTGGCGATCTTCTCGATCATCTCGTGACGAAGGCGGGGCGCTGATGGCGCCGATGGGAATCGTCATCGCGGCGGCCGTGCTAGAAGAAGCCCGGGAGTTCTTCGAGGAATGCGGATCCGTGGGACGTGAGGGCGCGGCGATGATCATCGCCCGGGAGGGCTCGGCGGCCGACCGGCTGCTGATCCCCGATCAGCGGGCGACCCCGGCGCCCTACTGCTCGGTGGAAGTGACGTGGGAAGGGAAGCTTCAGATGGCGGCGGCTCTGGCCCTCGATGACCGCTACATCGCCCGGATCCACTCCCACTGCCTCGAGGCTTTCCACAGCCCGATGGATGACCGCAATCCGGCCCTCACCTTTCAGGGCGCCCTCAGCATCGTGGTCCCCTACTTCGGGCTGGGCCTGCGCCACGGCCTGGAAGCCTGCGCGCTCTATCAGCTCCGCGGCCGCCAGTGGATCGTCCTCGCGCCGGGAAGGGCGCGCGACGAGGTGGTTCAGGTTGCCGGCTGACCTACGGGTCCAGCTTGGAGGGCGGATATCCGAGGGCGCGCAGGCCCGGACGCTCGAGTCGCTCGACGGTGTCCGGGTCATCGTGAGAGTCGGCCCGTCTCTTCACCCTCTGGCGGCGACGGCGGGTGCGGTCCTTTTCTGCCTCCTGGCGCGCCTGCACGCTCACGTCACCCTGGACGGCGATGCGCCGCTCGGTCCCAACCCGTGGCGGATTCGGAGGCTCTCCGAGATGCCCGACGCCCTCGCCGGGGTCCGCCCCTCGCCCACCCGTGAACCCGTTCGCACGCTCATCGTCGGCCTGGGCGAGACGGCCGGGCCCGCCGATCTCTTCGTCGGCGGTGGTGACTGGACCGCCCGTCTGGCGCCGGAACCCCAGCCCCTGGCGCCGAAGCGCACCGGCTTCGGCATCCAGGCCGCGGCGACCCTGGCCGCTGCCGAGATCGCCAAGATGTGTCTCGGCCCGCTCGGGATGATCCACCACCGCATCGACGGTGCTCTGGTCTGGAACCTTGCCGACTACCGGCTCCGCCCGGCGCGCGAGATCGAGGCGCCGGCGCCTCGATCTCTGGCGGTGTTATTCTTCGGGGGCGGCTCGGTGGGATCCAGCGCGATCGGCGCGCTGCTGTGCGTCCCCGATCTGGAGGGATTCGCGTCGGTGGTCGATCCGGATACCTTCGACCCGAGCCATAACCCCCACCGCTACCCGATCCTCACCGCAGGCGTGGGCGACTCGAAGGCGGCGTGGTTGGCCCGGCGGCTGATCGCGGGCGGCTGGCATGCGACCGCCCACCCGGAGCGGGTCGGATCGTGGGTCCGGGGTCAGGTGAGGCCCGGGTTCGAGGGCGTCGCGGTGTCTTCGGTGGACCGGGTGGATGCCAGGCTGGAGGTCGCCGACGTGCTCGCCCGGACGATCTTATCGGTCGGGGTGGCCGGATCTGCCTTGCACCTCCAGCGAGAATGTTCCTTCGATGAATACGCCTGCCCCTTCTGCCAGTTCGCGAGCCTGGCCTCCCCGCTCGGCCAGGCGGAGGTCTACGCGGCCATGACGGGGCTTTCCCCCGAGCGGGTGGTCCAGCTCGTGCTCGGCGCACCGCTGCGCAGGGCCGACCTGGAGATCGCGGTCTCGGCCGCCAAGTTGTCGGCGGCATCCGCGGACACCCTCGTCGGCCGGCGCTTCGAGGACCTGGTCCGCCGGGCCTACGCGGAGGCGATGGTCCATCCGAGCCGGCGCCCGGCAGCGGCGCCGCTCACGGTGAGCGCCCCCTATGTCTCGTGGATGGCGGGGGTGCTCGTCGCCGCCGAGCTCGTGAAGGCCGCGACCTCGATGCCGATGATCGATCGCCGGGTTGACCTGGACCTATCGGGGATCCCGGGCGCGGCGGTGCGGAGGGTACCGAGGGATGCCGCAGGTCGGTGTATCTGCGCCTCGCCTTTTCGTCGGCGCTGGGCGCGGCGCCTCTATGAGAGGTGACGACGTCGGACGCGGGGCTCATCGAGCGGATTCGCGCCGGGGAGCGCCAGGCGTGGGGCGACGCCTATCGTCTCCACGCCAACGTGGTCCGGGCGGCGAGCCGGCAGGCTCTCGGCGCGCAGCGCCCCGGTGGTTGGACCTCCGATGATGTCGTGCACGAGGTCTTCACCAAGATGATGCGCCGACAGCTCCCCGACGACCTGGTCAGTCTCCGCGGCTACCTGATCGTCGCCGCCCGCAATGTCGTGCTCGATGCGCTTAGGAGGCCAAGCGCGACACTCGAGATGGCCGAAGATCCGGAGGCCAAGATGCCACCCGCCGCCGGCGCGGACCCCGAGGAGCTGGTCATCAACGCCGCTCTCTGCCTGGACATCCTGGAACATCTGGGAGAGCTGACCGGAAACGAGCGGTACGGGTTCGTGCAACGAGTGATGATGCAGCGAGATAGGGGTGAGATTGCCCGAGAGCTCGGCGTGACGCCGCAGCGAGTGAGCCAGCTCGTGGTCTCTGCGACGACCAAGCTGAGGAGGGCGATTCGAGAAGGAGGCCAAGGTGATGGGTGAGAGGACGCGCTCTGAGGCTCTCGCAGAGGCATATCTGCTCTATCTCGAAGGTCGGGGGCCCGAGCCATCGCTCGCGGGGCTCGATGAGGCTGAGCGCGCGGAGGTCTCGGAGCTGTTCCGCATCCTCGCCGCGACCCATGGCGTCGACCCCCGCCCGCTGTGGAGCTTCCAGGAGGACCCCGTGGCCATCGAGCTGGGGTTCGTGGAGCCGCCGGGCTCGATGATCGTGTCCGGGGCCGCCGTTGCGGCAGCCCGGCGCTCGCGAGGTTTCACGCGGCGCGAGGTGCTGCGCCAGCTCGCCGCGCTCGGTGCGACGGCTGACGAGGGCTGGCTCGAGGCGCTCGAGGACGGCAGCGCCCCGGAGCTCGGATGGGTGATGGTCCGCTCCCTCGCGGGCGTGTTGGGCGTGCCCGTGCATCGGCTGATGTCCGGGTCGCCGGGTCGCGAGGAGCCCCGCGAGGTGGTCGCCTCCGAGTCGGACGCCCCGGGCCCGCTCGCCTTTCGGGTCCAGGCCGCCCTCGCGGCTCTGGGGTATGCGTACCGGCTCGATCTCGACGCCAGGCCGTATGCGGGAACGGATCTCGGTCGCTCCCGTTTCGTCGTCGAGCACCTCGACGCCGCCATCCGGGTCTGCCTGCACGAGGGGCAGACCCGGCCGGACCAACTCCTGGATCCCGAGATCCAGCGGGTCGCTCAACAGGTGGTGCGCTCCTTCCCCGACACCTGGGCGGTCGCATCGGTGGTCGAGGACGAAGAGCTGTCCTGTGTGATCCTCGATGCCTATGAGCTCGCGGAGGCGATCTCGGCGCCGACGGGCAAGCGCGCCGCGTCGCGGGCGACGAGCGAGATGATTCTCCCGTTCCCGCTCGCGGTGAGCAAGTACTTCGAGTCAGTCGTTCCGATCTGGGATCCGATCGAGCAGGATGCTGTCGTGCTAACCCCGATCGATGTGGCCGGACTCTCCCGGAGTACCGCTCATGCGGCGGTGGCTCGGATGAAGAGGGCCCGGCTCACCATCTCCGCCAAGAGGCAGGGCTACGGGAAGCTCGGCGAGGAGGATGCCGACGCCATCGCCTCGGTGATCGAAGCCATCTACGAGCGGCAGCTGAGCGGTGAGGGGCTGAGCATGACCCTGGAGGACCTGTTGCGGAGAGCCTCATGATCACCCGCCTCCTGCTCGAGAACTGGCGCGCCTATCGGCGCCTGGAGCTCGAGCTGCCGGCGGGAACGACCTTCGTCATCGCCCGCAACGGGATCGGCAAGACCTCACTCGTCCAGGGCGTCGCGTGGGGCCTGTTCGGAGAGAAGGCGCTGAAGCTGGATCCGGGCGAGGCGGTCTCGATTGGCAGGGCGGCCGCGCACGTGGAGCTGGATCTGTCCCTCCCGAACGGAGGAGCCCTCCGGATCGAGCGGACCTTCACCGCTCGCGGCCGCAAGGCCGAGGTGACGGCGACCTCGGGCGCTCGCAGCGTTCGAGGCGAGGAAGCCGTGGCCACCGAGATCGCCCGGACTTTCGGAGCCGAGGTCGCGCACCTGCCTCGCCTGCTCTTCATGGGAGAGGGAACGCTGTCGGCCTACCTCGAGGATTCCTTCGACCTGCGGGGTCATCTCTACCACGTCTTCGGGGTCCGCCCGCTCCTCGAAGCCGCCGAGAGCGCGACCCGCCTGGAACGAGAGGCCCGCAAGCACGCGGAGCAAGCCCGCCACCTGCAGGAGCCCGATCCCGAGGTGGTCATCGCCTTGCAGGAGCGAGTCGGGGCTCTTCGCACGATCATCGAGGAGCTCGAGGCCGCCAGGGCCGATCTCCAGCCGCAACTTCTTGCCGCCCAGCAGGCGGAGGAGGGGGCGTTGCGATGGGAGGCGTTCGAGGTCGCCGTTCGAGACCACGACCGGTCGCTGGAGGCTCTGGCCCGGGAAGCGGCGTCGGCGCTGGCCTCATCTCCGGAGATCGAGCGGCTGGCCCAAGCGCTGGAGGAGGCCGAGGTCGCCGCCGAGCGAGAGCTTGATTCCCTGCGTCAGCGACGGATGGCGCTGGAAGCTCGGATCACGGCCACGCAGCAGGCTCTCTCCCAGCTCGACCAGGCCGGCGCGCACTGTCCCGTGTGCCTGAGGCCGCTCGAGCCCGACGGGGTGGCCCAGGCCCGGCATCGCCACGAAGAAGAGGTCGCCACCCTGCGCGCCACGCGGGAGGATCTCGGGCTCGAGCGGCCTCTCGAAGAGCGGTTGCAAAGCGCGAGAGCGCTGAAGCGACGCCTCTCGAGCCTTCCCGCCCCGATCGCTCCGCAAGAGCCGCGGGGGGCGAGCAGCCAGGAGGCGGCCGCGGCCGTCGCCCGGCTTCACGCCGAGCTCAATCGGCTCTCGTCGTCGCTCGCCGAGCGTCGCCGGGAATCCGAGATCCTCGAGCTCGAACTCTCGAAGGCGCGGGACGCGGCAAGCGGGCAAGCCCAAGTGGTCAAGGCCTACTACCGGGAAGGGCTCGCGACCGCCCTCAGGACCGCGTTGGGTGAGACGGCGGGCCGAATCGTGTCCGAGAGCATCGACCCGATCGCCGCCGAGGTGGCCCGGCGCTGGAAGCTGCTCATGGGGACCAGGGGAGGGCTGCGTCTGCGTCCCGACGGCCGCCTGTGCATGAAACGGGGGGAGCACGAGATCGAGTTCCGGAGCATGAGCGGCGGTGAGAAGGCCATCGCGGTCCTTCTCACGCACCTCTTCCTCGTCGGCGCAACCACCAGGGCGGGCTTCATGTGGCTGGATGAGCCACTGGAGCACCTCGACCCTCGGAACCGCAGGATGCTCGCATCAACCCTGGCGCAGGCGGCCAGGACGGGGCTGCGCCAGATACTGGTCACCACCTACGAAGACACGCTAGCGCGAGGACTTGCGCTGTCGGACCCCACCGTGAACCTCGTGCCGGTTACCGCCGGAGACGAGTGAGGACCGCCCGGTGTCGAGGAGCCTAGCGCTCAGCGCGCGGTATGCACTCGCCGTTCGTGCTCCAGAAGCCAGGCCTTGGTGTCGATGCCCCCCGCATACCCGGTGAGGCCGCCGTCGGCGCCAATCACCCGGTGGCATGGCACGACGATGGACAGGGGGTTGCGGGCGTTCGCGCTCCCAACCGCTCGGGCGGCTCCCGGTCGCCCGATGCGCTGCGCGAGCTCACCGTAGGAAGAGGTCTCACCGTAAGGGATCTCGCGCAGCCCGGCCCACACTTCGAGCTGGAAGGGGCTTCCCTCGGGGTGCAGGGGAAGATCGAAACTCGTCCGGTCGCCGGAGAAATACTCTCCGAGCTGTCCTCGGGCACGATCGAAGTAGCTCTCATCGTGGATCCATCCCTCGGTCGGTACCGGCCCGCATCGATGCTCTTGCGGATAGATGCCCGCCAGTCCCTCCTCTCGCGCGACCAGCAGCAGCGGTCCGATCGGGGTCTCGGCGTGGCCGTACCGGGTCATCTCGGCGGGGTGGCTGTTCATCATGGTCATCATTAGTTGTCCCTCTAGCCTCGATGTTCTCGTCAGATCCGCACGGGCCCTCCGTCGAGTTTCATGTCCGGATCCGTCCAGCCGCTGGTCAACCCGACCCGTATAGTACACGATGATCAGCGGCTTTTGTCCTGATCGTAAGGAGCCGGCCATGGACGTGGATGCGGGGGAAGGGTCCAGTCGGTGGGGTCGATGGGCGCCGGCCAAGCGAGGCCAAACGAGGAGGGAGTGGCTCGAGGTCCCCGTTGCCGCCCGACGAACCGTTGTGCCCTTGACATGCGACAAGATTAGATTAGTAAGGGCCCATCACCCCGTAGCTTTCTCGCCCGATCCCGGCGCGATCATGAGGGGAAAGTGATCCTCGATTGTCGCCTTCAGGAGTCGCCCCCCGCCGGGACGATGGCAGGGACGTGAACGTCGTGGAGCCGGGGCCGAAGTCGCGCTCCGAGGCGCTTCAGCGGCTCTCGGAGGAGAGCTTCGACGTCCTGGTGGTGGGTGGGGGGATCACCGGGGCGGGGGTCGCCCTGGATGCCGCCCGCCGGGATCTCTCGGTGGCCTTGATCGAGAAGGCCGACTTCTCGGCGGGGACCTCCTCGAAGTCGACCAAGCTGGTGCACGGAGGGCTCCGGTACCTGGAGCAGCGGGAGCTGGGGCTGGTGCGCGAGGCGCTGCGAGAGCGCGACCTGCTGCGCCGGATGCTGCCGCACCTGGTGACGCCGATCCCCCTCCTGTGGTCTCCGCTTCAGGTTGGCAGGGCGAAAGCCGCCGGGGGGCTGCGTCTCTACGATGTTCTCGCCTCCTCGGGGAGCTTCGACCGGCACCGCTGGGCCGGAGGGGACGAAGTCGGGTGGCTGGCTCCGGGACTCCGGGGCGGATCGGGCGCCTACCTGGTCCACGAGGGGCTGACAGACGACAGCCGTCTGGTGCTGAGCGTCCTTCGGGAGGCCCGGCGCGCCGGAGCGGTGGTCTGTAACCATCTCGGTGCCGACGCCTTCCTGGAGGCGAGGGGACGGCTCGCCGGCTGCGTGGGCCGCGACGGGATCGGCGGGGAAGCGATCGAGGTCCGCGCCGCCACGATTGTGAATGCCACCGGCGTCTGGGCCGACGAGGTGTCCGGGCTCGAGACCTCCGGGAAGTCCCGCCTCCGCCCTAGCAAGGGCATCCACCTGATCCTCTCGCGCCGGGCACTCCCGCTCAAGTCGGGAGTGCTGATGCCCGCCGCCGACGGCCGGACGGTGATGGCCATCCCGTGGCGCTCCAGCATCCTCGTCGGCACCACCGACGCCCCCTATGAGGGTCGCCTCGACAGCCCGAGCGTCACGGCCGGGGAGGCGGCCTACATCCTCGACGCGCTCTCGGCCTCTTTCGACCGGGAGATCGGTCCTTCGGACCTCTGCGGGGCGACGGCGGGGATCCGCCCCCTGCTCCTCGGGGCGGCCGGCGCCGCCACCCGTGACCTGTCGCGCCGGCATGCCATCTGGAGGGGTCCCCGGGGCCTGGTGACGGTCACGGGCGGGAAACTGACCACCTTCCGCCGGATGGCCGAGGAGACCATGGAGCTCGTGGCGGGCGCCGGGGCGCCGAGCCCCATGCCGGCGCCGGGAGGCGACCTCCAGGCCCTGCGACACTCGATGGCGGCGCGCTTGAAGAAGCTGGACCTCTCCCCCGAGATCGGGGACTCGCTGCTGCGCTCTTACGGAAGCGACGCCCTCGCGGTCCTGGACCTCGGCCGGGAGATGGAGCTGGTCAGACCGATCGCTCCCGGCCTTCCGTATCTCATGGCCGAGCTGGTGTGGGGGGTCCGCGAGGAGATGGCGATGACGGTGGCGGACCTGCTGGCGCGCCGGACCCGCCTCAGCCTCGAGGATCTCGCCGGAGGGGTCCGGGACGAACAGGAGCTCCCGGCGCTTCTTGGCGCCGAGCTTGGGGTCTCCTCTCGCGAGATCGCCCGTCAGGTGAGCGAGTACCGGCTCGCCGTGACGCGAGAGCGAGGCCCGGCGGTCCCCGCCCCCGCCACGGTGACGCCGCGCCCGGAGGGCGCCCGCTCCAGGGCCGGCCTCGCCCTGCGTCTTCGACGTCGACTCTCGCATTGACCGACGTTGCCCTTCGGGGACTTCCACCCGACATCATCGTTGCCGACGGGGCATCCTACGGGTCCGATTGGTGGGCGCTGGCGCTCCTGCGGCACAGGCGGGGGATGGCCGCGCCGGAGCCGCTCGGGGTG
>JBOGWM010000128.1:0-3875 GCA_050693695.1 Actinomycetota bacterium | reverse complement strand
GTCGCTCCCCTCCTCACCACTCCAGGTACCGGCCGATCCCCTTCTCGCGGGCCCGCCGGTAGGCCAGGGAGGCGACCGCGACGTCCTCCAGGGCGAGGCCCGTGGAGTCGAAGATGGTGATCTCCTCGTCCGAGATCCTCCCCGGAACCTCTCCGGCGATCACGTCGGAGAGGGAACCGACGATGCCGGCTTCGGTGATCTCACCTCTGGCGAGGGGGACGTTGATCTCTCCCCCGTGGCGGGCCTGCACCCACTCGTCCACCACCACCCGGGCTCGTCGCAGGGTGGCCGGGTCGAGCTCCTGCTTGCCCGGGCCATCGGCCCCCACCGCATTGATGTGCGTGCCCGGGGACAGTGCCTCGTCGGGGATGATGGGCGCCGTGGAAGGGGTGGTCGTGCAGATCACCTCGGCCGAGGCCGCCTGGGTCGCCTCCTCATCTGATCCGCCCGGCGATCAAGGCGTCCCGAGCTCAGCCCCATGTTCAAGCGCTCCCCGGAGCCAGGCTTCGATCCCGTCCGCTCTCCTCAGAAGGAGCGGGTCGGAACAGGACTTCAGGGTCCGACCGTCGATGAGCCCAAGCGACTCGGCGATCGGCGCGGTACGGGGGAGCCGGAGATGATTTCGAGAGAGCTCCTGCGTGAAGATCTGCTTCGCGGTTGGCAGATGCGGAAGCATCTGCGCGGGAAATAGTGAGATCACCTGAGCTTTCTGTCGGAAGTAGGCCGACCCGAAACGGTGATCGTAGCGTCGGGCAAGTGGCAGGCGCTGTGCCGCCGCCAAGAACGCGGGAGTGAGGAACGGGGACCGGGTGGCAAGTGAGCTTGCGGGAGGCAGAGGATCGAGCGGGAACAGCGCATCCCATGCATCGCTGACGCTCCACGAACGATGGTGACTGTCATGGATGGCGATGGTGTCGCGTATCCAGTCTGGTGGTCCAAGCCGCTACGTCATCCCGAAAAGAGGAGCCGACGATGTCGGGAACGACCGCCACGCAAAGCTCCGGCCAGTTCACGGCCCAGTAGAGCAAAGCCCGCCACCGGCCTGGCAATAGCGAGGCAATCAAGGCGCTCGTCTCGGCCTTTACGGCACTCCACCCGGTCCCGCCTGTATCGCGCCAGTACGTTGAGCCGGCGCGGAACCCTCGGTCGAGCAACAGCGAGGAGAGAAGGAACCGTGTGTGCCGAGAAGCTCATCAGCACCTTCTCCTGTGAGCAGCACATCTGCACCCCTTCTGGCGGCCTGATCCGAAAGGAGCCGGTTCAGGCGCGGGAGGGCATCGAGGCGGGGCCCGGCAGAATGCCACAGCGCATCGCAAGCCGGACGAGCCGATCCACTGAGAACCTCCACCTGACAGCGGAGGCCAAGATGGGCGATCTGTCGGCGAACCAAGGCGCCAGTCGAAAGCCCGCGGTCATCCACGAGGTCAACGTTGAGAGCGATGAGCCTCCGAGCATTGCGTCGGCAGAACTCATCTGCGGCAACGAGCACCGCCAGCGAGTCCAGTCCACCAGATACGGCAACTGCGAGCACGTTCTGGTCGGCAGCACATTCGACGACCGACGCCTCGAAGGCGTCAAGGAGATGGGTCAGGCTGGGATCGGGTGACGGCCAGGGTGAGGGTGGGTCAGCGCGGGATGCACCCGTCCAGGGACATGCGGGTCCGAATTCACCGATAACGGATGGCCAGGCCATCCAGAGGGCGAGCCCATCGAGACTGATCTTGGAACGCCGAACCGGCCGCCCTCGGTCCGGAGCCGGTCTACTGTCGTGGGTCAGGACTCAGATCCGGAAAGGCCGACGGAGCGTCCCGACAAGCCGTAGTAGCGACTGGAGAATCGAGACGGACCCGGGAGGCTGTTGGCCCCCCCTCCGAAGTGGACACCGTAGAGTGTCCCGCCCTTGACTCCCTGGTTCCTTACGCCGTCCCCGGGATGACTCTTCTTCGACATGTTCGCTCCTATCTGGACGCCAGGCTTAAGGAGGTAGCCTAGGTCAATGATAGAGGATGGCAATCCCGACTCGGGCGCCATGGATCACGACCGGGATCTGGGCCCCACCCTGAAAAATCTCGCTCGTCTCGCCGGGGTGGATTTCATCCAGGTCCAGCGAGTCCTGTGCGCATTATGCGAGGCAGGACAAGCGCCTATCGGCTGGCTGGTAGAAGCCACCCGCGTACCGCATCGGACCGTTGTCGATACCCTCCGAGCACTTCACCTGAAGATACAGGATGATGTGGCCGCTCTCCCTGAAGAGATGCACGACGAACTTGCTGACCTTCTGCGCTGTCACCGGTTAAAGTGGCTGGATTCGGTCGGCAGGATGGAGAACGATCCGACTCTCCGTGATCTCATGCCGTTGGTGGAAGAGATTTCCGCCGGACTGCCACCGTCGGTGTGGAATCTGGACCATGTTCCTGCCACCACAGAGACCAAGCTCCGGCGCGCTCTGTACCTCGCATCACATTACGAACTTCGTGCCTCTCATCTTCTGTGTCTTGGAGACCACGACCTCACCTCTGTGGTGACCAAGATGATCGAGCCGGAGGTGCGCGTCAGCGTGGTCGATATTGACGAGCGCCTTCTCGAATACCTCGACAAGGTCAGCGACCGGCATGGCCTGGCGATCCACTTGGCATTCGGTGACCTACGCGTGGGTCTCCCGATCAGTCTTCAGGGCAGCGCGGCCCTGGTGTTCACCGATCCGCCCTACACGAATGAGGGCATCGAGCTCTTCGTGCGCCGAGCCCTGGAGGGTCTGGCGTCTACTCCCCACGCCCGCCTGCTGTTCTGCTACGGGGTCAATGAATGGCACCTTAACCGCGCCCTCACCGCCCAACGGATGGTTCATCACCTGCGCCTGGTGCTGGAGGCTCTCCTCCCCGGCTTCAATGTCTATAGAGGAGCGCATGCTATCGGGGCCAACAGCTCTCTCTGGGTGTGCCGAGCCACTCGCCACACCTGGACGGCCCTGGACTCGCTCGAAGCCCATGAGGCTCGCATCTACTCCAGAGGAAAAAGCAGCGAGGAGAGCGCGGAGGCAACCATCGTCCCAGAGATCCGAGAGGCAATAGAGCGGGAAGTCTCACGGGTACCCGGCTCGGTCGGCCTGATTGGCGACGGCTGGGAGAGGTTGAAGCTCGATGAAGCCGGCCACAGCATGAGCATCCGCCGGCTCCTTGAGTCCGCCACGGAGTGGCCAGATCGCATGGGGGGACGAAGATGGCCCGATCTATTGCTGATCAACCTCGGCCGGTTCTACGGCGACTCGCTTCCAAGGGTCCTCATGGCGGCCCCCGCCGTCTCAAGGCTCCTGATCGTCGTGGATAATCGCGCTATCCAGGCCACCGAGGTTCGCTCCCGTGGGCCGATCCGCCGGCTTGTCGAGGCGCGCTTTTCCATCGGGCCTGTTCTGTCGGGCCGGCAAGGTCAGCTCAGCGTTCTCGCCGCGACTCCCAGGCCCGGCAGCGATCGATCCGATGTCGATCATGTCCTCGCCTATCTACAGGATCATCAGGGCGCGAAGCTGCGGAACGCGTGGTGCGAAGCGCTGATCGGCCTTGCCGCCCGCGGCGGTGGCTCGCTCACGAAGAACGAGGCCCGGCTCCTGATCGGCAAGGGATCGCTTCGGAATCTCGAACTGGACTCCCGAATGCTGGAGTTGCCACTCCATCGCCTGAAGACGCTGGTAGATGACGTCAGCCGAACGGTCGAGCACGTGCTGGCGCGCAGCATTTCGCACCCGCGGAGCGTCGCTCCCCTCCTCACCACTCCAGGTACCGGCCGATCCCCTTCTCGCGGGCCCGCCGGTAGGCCAGGGAGGCGACCGCGACGTCCTCCAGGGCGAGGCCCGTGGAGTCGAAGATGGTGATCTCCTC